>JBBRRH010000040.1:0-34632 GCA_038201105.1 Nitrososphaera sp.
ATCCTTAGTGTGTACGATAACGTAGAGTGACCCGTTAGCCATCAAATTATAAAAATCCGATAAAGATTTTCCTTTTAATTGACCTTCAAGATTATCCTTTGTTGCACCGCCAGCAGCAAGTGTTCCTGTTAACTTTCCTTTTGAAGTTACATTGAGTATTTTAATGTCATTAATTTTACATTCTTTTTCTGTTTCCAACAAGTCTAATACCACACTTCCATTTTGATTCTTGTCACCTTAGTAAACGTAAATACCAGTTACATTTCCAATGTTTTCGGCGTTAACAGTAAATACAAAAACACCCAAATCGTCATCAAATTTCAGACCCACGTAACCACGAGCACCTGTATTGACGGGCGGTATTAGGCGATCTCCGTAAGACCACTCCAATATCGGTCTATTTGACCAGCGGCAACTACCGTTGCGTTAGAATACACTAATTGGGACGAGAGAATAATAGATGCTATAATTAATAGACATGGCAAACTGCGCATAGGGAATTTTCTTATTCTCTTCCTTTAAAAAACTATTTTCTGAGTACGCGAACTTGACCACCAATTTACAATCGGCGCCTGTCTCCCTGAATAAATTAAAGTCTCATTCTTGCTATCACTTCTTTCTATTTGTATATTTTTTTATAACATTTTGTAAACCTATTCTTTAAATTTCATGTTATGTTTTTCATAGATGTATGAAGGCAGCTGTATATCGTGAGCATAATAAGGATCCAAGAAAAGTTGTAAAGATGGAAGAAATAGAAATCCCAAAAATCAAGCATAACCAAGTGCTTATAAAAGTTGAAGCAGTCTCCTATAATTACAATGATCTCTGGGGAATTTGGGGAGAACCAATCAAGATTCCTCTTCCTCACATTTCTGGAAGTGATGTTTCGGGAACAGTTGTAGATATAGGAGAAAATGTTTTAGGTATAAAAAAAGGAGAAAGAATTGTAGGACATCCCAATCTAACCTGTAGAATATGTAGTGACTGTACTGCTGGCAAAGAATATGACTGTCGTGAAAGACAAGTGTGGGGTTTTCAAACAGGACCTTTATGGGGAGGATTTGCCCAATTTACATATTTACCTGAAGTCAATGTTGTAAGAATCCCAGATAATCTCTCTTTTCAAGACGCAGCAGCCATATCTATGGTAGGGATGACCTCTTGGCATATGTTAGTGACTAGAGCTAATATTCAGCCAGGCCAAACTGTTTTGATCATGGGAGGTGGTAGTGGCATGGGTATAGCAGGCATTCAAATCGCAAAGTTGTTCAATTGTGATGTTATCGCAACAGCTGGTACGCAAGAAAAAATGGATAAATGTCTTAAACTAGGAGCTGATCATGTTGTAAATCATAGAGAGCCTGATTGGTACAAGAAAGTTAGAAATTTGACAAATAATCAAGGTATAGATATTATTTTTGAACATATAGGAAAATCTGTATTTGCAGAAGAAGTCAGTCTCTTAAATATAGGTGGTACCTTAGTATCTACTGGAGCCACAACAGGGTATGATTCAAAATTAGATTTGAGGTATCTCTTCCTTAGAGGACTAAATCTTATCGGAGCAACTCAAGGAACACGTGCTGGATTGGAAGAGGTAGTTAGATGGACTAGTAAAGGAAAAATAAAAGCAATAATAGATACAGTTTATCCTTTCGAAGATATGGTAACGGGTCACATAAAAATGATGGAATCGCAATTGTTTGGAAAGCTGGTTACCACTCCACAAAAATTATAATTTAATATGTTTGAATTCTCTTATTAATTAGTGGCCTTACAATTGGCGTAATAAACTTGATACAGGTAGTCATCATCATTGAGAGTAATAATATGGTGGAGGAGATCTTTTAATCAGACCTGATACAAATCTTGACATCACCCCTTCTGGTCTACAATCTATAACAGATCTGTCATGAAGCCTTTGAGTTAAACCGCAAATTTCATGGGATGACTGTACTTCGGATGGTGATAGTTTAAGAACAACGCGCTAGGCACCCACTGCTATTATTGGATGCAGATATTTCAGAACCCTTATAATTGGAGCTTTAGGTGGTGATGCAAGGGAGGAAATTCTTTGTCTCTTTTAGACGCATATATATCATCCATTTTGACTTTGAGCTTGAAGAACAGGATATGAATCTGCTCCTCTATGCAGAAACTTGTTATAAAGTTCAAAGGTCAAACCCATCGACAATCGTAGTAAGCAACATTCAAGACTGAACTGAGTACTCTAAGCACAAAAGTTCAAACCCTTGATCACCCTCTTACAATCTGTGGCAGCCTATGTATGTGTGAGGTTCGAATCCATCGTTCACATCGCTATCGTCGCGGAGATCTTGGGGCCTAGAATTTGTTTCACTGACAGTTCGGAAATATTCTGCTCACTCTAGTTTGTTCATACTTTGCATACTACCCATTATTCCACAATTAGAAATTGTACACAGTTTTGAATTTCCGCATCAATTATTGGTGAATCGAAGTTATTCCATATATTCTGGCTGTATTAATGGCAACTGATACTTCAGAATTTTCATTTCCTGGATTAAACAGATTTTTTCATTTACTGTTAATTTTAATGAAAACATACTATGGTAGGTCCATTCTTTGCTAAAGAAAAGTACTACCTTTCATAAATCCATCAGTGTGATACGTCTTGTTTAAATTTATCTTCATTTTTATCAATTCATTAATACACAGAACCAGCTAATGGAACTCTTATATAGATGACGCATCGACCTACCTTAATGAAAAACCAATTCAAGATAACACTCCTTGTTGGAGTTGTTGCAGTCCTATGTGGTTCGATGTTCAGCGTCGCTTCATCAACAGCAAATGCACAATCGAATTATTCTGTTAAAGTCCAAAAAACATCACAAAGCGACTTTACCGTTACAAATGGAGCAAGTTATGTAGGTTCAACCTTTGATACTACATATATAATGACAGGTACGCAGGCAGACTTTATTAAGGCTAGGGATGCATTGATTTCTGCAGTAACAGAAGATTTTGATAAATCACCAACGATAGGGTACATAAAAATGGACAATACAAATAATCAAACAGGTACAAATAACACTGGCCTTGCGAATCCGTTTGTGAGCCAAGACCAAGTTAATGAAAAGATAAAATCGGTACTAAACTATGCTATGGACAAAATTGAGAAACCTGAAGGAATACAACTCAACATAGGTGATTCGAAAGAAATTAAATGTCAGTTTGGCAATGTTCTAAACGACTATTGGTGCGACACTCCAACATTTCAGATAAAGTAGTGCCATATTAGATCACCACTCAATTTTTTTGTTTCTGGCTTAACAATCCATCTTTTTTAGGATTGGGCAATTTTCTACTCCTGAGATAGTTTATTTAGCTTTAATTTTTCCGTGACACAGACCCATCCACCACATATTTTCTGATTTTTTAGAAACAATTGAAAATAACCGATTCGGATTTCTGTATTAATCAGAAAAAAAAAGAGGCTATGTCAAGACATCCATTCTATATGTCGTCTAATTTAAAGTTGCAGAGCTAGTTGAGTGGGTCAAGCCCAAATAGAATCCAAAGGGTCTATGCGGTTCTGGTATTAGATTCGATGTTTCAATTCCATTTATACAAAGTCACCATCGAGTAAAAATAGGTTTCACTCACTTTTCTTCAAGTACTGACAAGAAATTTCCGGCAGGATCTTTAAACCATGCTATTTTGGGACCACCATGGAAAATACCCTTGTCATCAGTTTTAAGCTCACCTCCTTTATAAATTTCGAAATGTACTCCCAAGTTTGTGAGATTGTCTACTGCTTTCTCAACATCGTCAACGGCAAAATTAAGAATGGTAAAAGTTGCGGGCGTGTGGTCGGCTTTGGGATATATGAATATCTCGTTACCTCCAATGATATGCAAACTTACTCCTTCCATCGCTTCTGATATCTCTAGTCCTAGGGTCTGACCATAGAATTTTTTGGCCTTTTCTAAATCGTCTACGGAAAAACTGGAAAAGGCTTTTGTGTTTTTAAACATACTCATATACCCATTTCAAAAGCGAACTATATTAAGTCGTAGGTAACCATTTGGTAATTAGGTAAAACCATCGAAAGTTGTTATCTTCATAGTTACAGACAGATGGGTCATTCATGTAAAAATAATTATCTTTGTTGATTGGGTGAAAACCTTATTTGTTTATAGTAAATTCATCGTACGAAGTTCCATTATTGGCAATAAAAGTACAACTTAAACTGTTGCCATCATTCACGAGATCAATATTCAAAAAACCGAAACCTCGATATTGTTTTGCTATATACGGGGCTTTTCCGTCAAAAAGATTGAGCTCTCCACCTCCTGTTCCAACAGTCGCAAATATGGTTCCGTGAGGATTACCCGGATTATGAGTATTGAAGTTATAGTTGTTCTGGTTCTTGGTATCTATTATAGGTTCTTCAGAGTCTTGGCTAAAATTGGGTAGCTTCTTTCATAATTATGATCATGCGCCTGCAAGACCAGATCCACGCCATATTTGTCGAACAATGGATGGTACAGTTCTCTTAGCAGTACTCTCGGACTACAGCCATTGCAGTCAGTTGGAGAAGTATATGCGGGTTGATGGTAGGCAACGATGATCCATTGTATACCCGATCCCGATGATACACTCTCCAAGTCCGATTTAACAAATTGATATTGCTCAGAATTCATTTCATAAGGTGTCTCAGTGGACATGATCAGAAAGTGTATATTCTTGTGATTGAAGGAATAGAATTCCTTGCTCATTTCAAAATGTTGCATATATTGCGTCATTCGTGCATCGCTGTCGTGATCCCCCCTGACTATTGTTGTTACATTATCAAGTGGCGATACTATTTCAAACCAGCAGTCTGGAAATTTCTGATACGAAAGATCTCCGAGTGCAAGGACCAATTCTGGTTTCTTTGTCATAATGTTCTTGACAGTGTTCTGAGTATTGTCATTACAAGCCCAATCTCCGACAGCAACAATGTTGAAGCCTGTAAGATCCAAACCGCTTTCAGCAGCATTGCTTATTGGGACAAAATTACATAGAATAGTTAATGAAACTAAGATAACTAGAACAATCATGTTATTCAGCTAAATCACCTTATTACCAGATTTGAGTATATTGCATAAGCCACTATTTTGTTTGAATAAAACATTATTTACATTCATAAATTTTCAGGCTTTAAGTAATTTTGAATAATCTTACAAAAGAAAGTTAACTTTGCTAACAGGTAGTCGACGTTTTAGTTTCATAGATTTGAGTCTGATTGGGGAATTTAAATACTAATCGTTCCTTTTAAGCTTTGTTAAACAACGTGCTACAAACCATAAATAGAAAAATTATTATTAAATTCATGGAATTGTTGTCATGCAAGTAGACAGTCTTAGTATATTGAGGGTGTTGGCCGATAAACATTGTTTAAAAATATTAACCGTCATAGTAAATGAGGGAAATGTGACCAGTCGTACCTTGCAGTCCACGATTGGATTTAGTAAGAAACAACATTATTCAAGGACGCAACAACTGATAGAGTGTGGACTTGTCAAAAGAAAACATGGGATCTTCTCGCTAACTTCATTTGGTAAAGTTATTTATTGTAGCAAGTTAAAAATAGATGCTGCCTTCAAAGAATATTACACATTAAAGGCAGTAGACTCTATCTTAGCAACAAAGGAAATTACGGAACGCAATAGGAAAGAACTCATAAACAATATTGTAATTGATAATGGTATTAAAATGGTTTTGTTGGGTAACCAGTCATGAGATAACCAGTGTAAGGGGCTTTAATGCCTGGGGATCATATCTGGATACGCAGTGATTGTATGGAAAGTGAGATATCGGATGAAATGATTATTTACCCCTCTCGATACTTCTTGATAATAAGTGTCCTCTCCAACTAATCTTAGTGTTCTAGTTGTAATAATAATTGCCGCAATAATTGCACTTTCCAAATTAAGGAAAACGCTTAGAGGCTGGAAAGTCAAACGCACCCCAATTTTTGGGATCACGCTGGTTTATCTCGGACTTGCGGCTTATTTTGCAATAAGTTCTTTTATCATTGGCACTCCAATGATCTACCTACTTGTTTACATCGCCGCATTCATAATCTCACAGTTTGTGTCTTATCATTATGCGGACCGTTCACTTTCATTCTGGAAAACACCTGACGGTTCCGTATATTCCAAAGGTGGACTACTTATCCACATTGTATACATAGTCTCAGTGGTCTTGCGTTTTACCGTATCCCTAGTCTTCATTGGATCTAAATCATTTCAGTTTCACATCGGAGAGTCTACACAACTTGCGAGTCAAAGTGAGATGGTGGGTATAGCCATAATTGTAGTCGATACTTCCATGATATTTGGTTTGGGGCTCCTTGTGGGGCTGAATAGAAGGTTGCTCAACCGCTACCGCCTTATTACTCAAGGCAAAGAAAGTGTCGAAGAAAAAAAATAATTCATTGCCCGTATGGGCAATTGGTCGAACAATTCCCACCTGCCTTAGTTTCTGTATTTGATACCAGGCTGCTCATAAAGTGGAACGATTTTAGGATTAGCGTGCCAATCAGGAAACACTGTAAAAACCTGCTTAAAAATTCTTTGAATCCTTCAATTCTCTCTCTGCTTCAATATTTTTGGACTGCTGAGGGATGCTTGAAACCTTTCTACGCAGGTTTTGATTGGGATTCAGTTTGTTGAAATAGACCTGTTCCTTTTCTCAACATTTGAACTCGGGGTCTAACTTCTTTTCATTTACCTGCTTCTCATGATATTCGCAGATCATACGAAATACTTCCCCTTCCTTTTCATACATGCGGGTTGCAGGGTTTTCACATCCGCAAATTTCGCAAATGTTAGTCATTATATCACTTTTCCATATCTTTTCAATATCTCACTAATAAATCAAGATGAAACCCTTCAATAGCAAGGTTAGTAATTTCAGTTGGTCTGTTATTGCGACCTCGTATCAATAATCTAATAAATTTAATCCGGAGGAAACAGGTATTTCCTCATGATAGTATGTAACCTTTGAGATTGGGATGCTTGTGAAGAGGTAATATTATTTTTTCAAGTCTTCGGTATGTCTATCCAGCTCTTTTGAGAGTGACCAACTCAAAACTATTCTGACAGCTACAATCACTGCAAGTATTGTAAGATCTGTTATAGAAGGAATCAAAATAGTTTTAAGTATATCACTTCCAATTTCAAAATCCAAAGCAAGTAGCAAACTTCTAGCCAAACCAAGTCTAGTAGTCTCAAGCCCCAGTGTGCGATCCGTCGTAGATTTTTTTAAATTTTTAAGAAATGAAATAAAAGCCAAAACTACAGCCACACCAATTATGATGCCTGCAATAATGTCTATACCAAATGTCAGATAGTGGATAAACCCTGACACGAATTGATCTGTTAATATTCCAAGCCCTTCCATATTACATCCAAATTAGATATCGTCTCTTACTTGTATTTCTATCCTGTGGAATTCAAATTGTTATCATGAGAGGATAACGGATTATGTACATTCTCCAAAAATACGTTATCTTGGGGTCCAATGAATATGAGATTGGGGATGAATTTATCTTGTTACTCTTTGTTGTTCGTTACTCTCATTAAGGTAGATTTGCATTACCTATTATGGCGGTTCTTCTTCCGGAAACTCCTGCCACAACAACCTGGATTCCAACTATTAGTAATGCTATTCCTATGAGAATGCCGACAAGAGCAGCACCAATCGCAGGAGATACGAGTATCATTATTGATAGTATAATTTCTAATATACCTACACCGATGCTAAATCCTCTAACCCAGCCACGGCTTTCCTTATCCCCTACACCATGAATAATCCTTGAGATACCATCAAATAGTAATGCAAATGCTATCAAATATATCAAGAATATCGTAGCCATTACAGGGAATGCGATAGCTACAGCTGCCAATATAATGACCAGTATTCCAAATCCTATGGTCGGTAGTCGAGACCTATGACGAATAAAGACTCCGTAAATAACTCGCTCTATCCCCACTATCAGTAGAATTACAGCTGCTATCACTACTAGAGAAACAGTTGCAATTGCTGGTTGAATTAAAATCGAAATTGACAGTATGATTATGATCGCGCCTAGCCCAATTTGTGCAGCTCGAACCCAGCCTGGAGATTTTGCATTATTCATGTATATACCGTGCCGCATCTGACTTAGATAAGAACTTTGCGATTGCTATTCCTGAGAAACAGTACCAATGCTAGTTTACCTACTACATGAACCGCAAAAGCAATAACTAGGTATTCGGACTATAGCTAAATGTAACTAGTATCAGTATAAATGTCACACGCATTGGGTGCCTCACGTTCACGTGGCTATCTCAAGTCATTCGCAGAGATGTGAGGTCAAATTGATTCTTATTTAACTTATCTAGGCTATGCTATTGAGTTTGATTCGAAGACGCAGAGATAGCTGAATTGCAAATATCTATCGCTACATCATCTGAGCCCTTAGAAATTAGGTCCGGACAGATCTGAGAAAGATTCTCAATTCTAGGTGATTGGACTATCCCTGTATTGTTAGCTAATACGGAACCAAAGTCAGCAGTCTCTTTCAACGATAACATTATCTTTTGACACAAATTCAAGTCAAGAATACCATTACTTTGTCCTACTGCTAATTCACAGTTTTGATCTATATCTGTTCTGTTTGACTGGCTATTGTCAATCGCGTTGCCCAAGAATAGCTGTGCAATGTTTGCCAATTTAGTTGAAGACGGGTTTATTACTTCGCAGTCGTTTTCTGCAATGTCGCCTTCAGCCATGCTAAGGAAGACCGTATCGTTTCCATCGCCACATGCTATTGTGTCAACAACCCCGTCAGGGACGTCCTGAGTTTCGTTATTGGTATTCACGATGTAATCTGCAACAATAATATCGTTTTCAGGTCCTCCCAATATTTGATCGGCTCCCCCATTGCCCGATATGATATCATTTCCTGCTCCTCCAGCAATACGGTCACTTCCTGCTCCTCCAGATAATCTATCGTCACCACTGTTACCAAACACTCTATTATCCCCTATACCTGCGTTAATTTGGTCAGAATCTCCCAATCCAATTAGTGTATCATTCTCGGCAAAGCCAAAGATTCTATCTCTGGAAGGACCTCCCGCGGCATAATCATTTCCTCCACCACCACTTTCGGTATTATTTCCTTGACCACCATAAATTACATCAACTCCTTGTCAGCCGCCATTAAGATCGTTCCCAGTTCCACCAGTAACTATGTCATCTCCAGTGCCACCAGAGACCAGATCGTTACCATCCATTCCGAATAAATAGTCTTTACCTTCACTACCCGAGATTACGTCACTACCTACTCCAAGCATACTGGAGTTGGTTGCTGTCAGGGTCATAAGTACCTGTTCCGTTCAGAGATACAATTTCTCCTGATTCACTATTGAGGGTGCCTTTGCATCAACCTCTGGGAAAACATTAGATGGCTGTGATCCATTGGTTGAAGACGGAACACCGATCGTTGGTAACGTCACATTTTCGAGTGAACTAGCTGAGCTGCTCTCAAATACTTCGCCGAGCTGGCGAGCTAGCGTCTCAGACAAATTGGCATTAGAGTTTTGTTGTAATTCACTATCTGATATATTTTGCTGAGCGAAACTAACATGTAAGTAGTCTAATGAAACAACAACGAAAGAAGACAATAAAAGTACACATAATATAACCGCCTTTAATCGGCAAACACGACTAGTTTCAAGGATCATGTCTTTATTTGTCAATTAATAATCTCGCCTTATATAAAACGGTTAATCAACTCATTTGCTTAGGGAGAAAACAAATTCAGTATTTTCTACCTAACATAAGTAGCAATGAATTTGGATTTTGTCTACCAGGATGTTAAATCTGCGTCATCACGGCCTTATAGTGCCTATACATGTGGAAATGATTAGATGCTTTTGAGACACGTTTGTCTTCTTGTGTAGCGGAGGGGATGGAAGAATAATGGTTATTAAGTTAAAGTTATCGGAGATTTTTTTCATTGCACTTATTAGTTTTACATCTCCCTGCTTCAACTCCCTTTAGTGAGCAAGGCAGATATTGATATATAGGAAAAACGATAAGAATCTCTTTAGTATAAATGGATTTAAAGATTGGTAACAGCACCAACGTTAACAAAGGTATTTTTGGAATACACCACGTTACCGCGATAACTAGCGATCCCCAGAAAAATATAGATTTTTATACTAATACTTTGGGACTTCGATTCGTAAAACTAACAGTAAATCAGGATGACCCGACTTCTTACCATCTTTATTACGGTGATGAGTTAGGACGCCCAGGTACAATTCTCACCTTCTTTCATTGGCCGAATTTACCTAAAGGACATAGAGGGAAGGCTGAAGTTGCTGCGACATCTTTTCTAATTCCTAATGATTCTATGGATTATTGGATCGACCGCTTTACGAATCAAAAGATAAATTTTGATGGCCCAACAAAACGATTTGGAAGCGAGAAGGTAATAACTTTTCAAGATCCTGACGGGCTATCATTAGAGCTTGTCGCTCATGAATCGGCAAAAGATAGAAATGCGAATCTATGGAAAGGAGGCTCCATTCCGATTAAACATGCAGTAAGGAGTTTTTATTCTGTAACTCTATCAGAAGTCGGGTACGAACGTATCAGTTCTGTATTGACTGATGAGTTAGGCTTTATTCCCGCACGTCATGAGGGAAGCCGATTCCGTTATGAAATCCCAGCTACAGCCTCGTCAACTACTAGTGCCCAAGGGGAAGAAACAAGGGGAGGCGCTAAAATCGTTGATGTTCTTAGTCTACCTGACAGAAGACAGGCTGTTATGGGGACTGGGTCAGTCCATCATGTGGCATTCCGTACTCCCACAGATGAACAACAAAAAATCTTACGCCACAATATCATCCAAGCCGGACTTGATGCTACTCCTGTAATAGATCGATTCTACTTTCATTCAGTATATTTTCGGGAACCTGGTGGTGTGCTCCTTGAAATTGCTACAAATCCTCCTGGATTTACAATCGATGAAAGTGGAGAAGACTTGGGTACACACCTTGTGCTTCCGCCTTGGCTTGAATCTGTGCGCAAAGACCTAGTGAAAATTCTGCCGTCTGTACGTTTGCCCAGGAAAAAAGCAATGCAGAACTCTACCAAAGATTAATGTCTGGGCATTCACACTAGTGAAAATAGATATACTATTTCGACCGAAAAAACAAAAGTTACGTGACAATTAGGAAGTTTCAGTAAAAATGTGCAGTATGTTAGAGTTAGGTGATATCTAAAAGGATTCTGCCGTCTCTTTCAAATAGTGATTGCAAGGCTTCCTTAACTTCATCAAGTTTAAATTTTTTCCACACTTTAACTTTAAGTTCCTCCTTACTGGCAATAGTAATAAGATCTTGAAATTCCTTTCTTGTGCCACCAGTAGATCCTATTAATTTTATTTGTTTTCTGTATAAAGATTGTACATTTAGTTTTACATCTGCTCCAGTTAAACCTCCAAACGTTACCAATCTTCCATTAATACCCACAGATTCTACACTGCTCTCCCATGTACCGACACCTAATGAGTTCATGACAACCTCTGCTATTTTGCCTTGAGTAATTTCTTTTACTTGCTCTACTACATTGTCATAGTCATTGATAACATAATCTGCGCCAAAATCAGCTTTTATCGAGTTGTCTCTGGATCCTGCAATGACTTTTGCTCCCATTTTCTTACCCAATTGTACTGCTATCATTCCAGTGCTACCTGAGGCTCCAAACACTAGCAAAAATTCATTTAATTTTACCGTTGCTTCATTGAGGGCATGATAAGGGGTCAAAGAAGTTACAGGCAAGCTTGCTGCTATGTCCCAATTCAAGTCATCTGGAACTCTGAAGACATTTCTTTCGGGTACCAAAATATATTCTGCAAAGCCACCATTGGTAATTGCACCAATCAGGCCACCGTTTCTACATATCATATCAAGACCATTTAAGCACATGTCACAAGTTCCATCAAATACCTTGTTATGCACCACTACCCTGACCCCTACCTTTATGTCATTACTTACGTGATTTCCAATCTGTTCTACTACGCCGCTTGTCTCTGCTCCTGGAATATGTGGAAAGGGCAGGATGTTTGGTAACATGCCAGATACTACAAGATTATCTATTGGATTTACACCAGCTGTCTTAATTTTTATAAGTATGTCATGATCCTTTATTTTCGGATCTTCAGCATTGTCTACAACTTTTAGATTATCTAAACCAGGAGTTTCGAAAATAGCTGCCCTCATTATGAAATCTTTTCTTTTATTTTATTAAACCATTATTGATTTGACTTGTCTATGTTGCGTATCTATTGGTTATTAAAATAAAATGTGAGAAGCCAGTACTCCACGGGAAGTATGAACGCATCTCCACGTTTAGATCATAACGGATAAGAGTACACTGCATTATCATAATTTGGAGAGTAGTCTCTATTGTTGGAGTTATGAATAGTCTTTCTATAGCGAATGTCTAATTTAATTGGGTTAGTAGGGTTATGAAAGACGACTGTTGGATGACTATGTGGGAAGGCCCCCCACTAACCCGGCTTCTAATGTGCTGCCATACTCCAATTTTAGCTATCATTAAATGAGTTACCTGACAAATCTGTCAACATCCTTTGGCCTAATGGAGAACACGTCCTAAGTGTATTATGAGGTGGCATCGTTTTCTTCGACAAGTTTTCATTATGATTCCTCATCAATCAAGGTAGGTGGGGTGTGAACGAAGAGAAGGATCACTATAATTAGAACCCCCCACCAACCGAGGTTTACTACGACTCCCTTTCACAAGGAAGTGTTTAAGCATGGCGAGTTTTCATATTTGAGGATTAACTTAATATAGTTAATTTTCATGGTCTTTTTATGCGCTGTGCCTTTTCAGACTCCAATATCATTATTGCATATTTCAATATCAACTGTGACCTTATCTCCTACCTTTATCCCAAGTTCTTCGAATTCAGTTGAATTCATCTTGAAGGTAGTGGATTCTGGCGATGTATTATTACCATCTCCCCGAAATGCGTGTTCCATAGCATCAGATATCTTTTTTGGTAAATCTTTTAAATCGTCTAATGAAGTAATAGGTATGGATGCAATTCCAAAGGGATTTTCTGGGAACTTCTGTTGTCTTCTAGTAGGAGAAAAGTGAATTCCTGTATCAGTCAAAATAACATGAACATAAGCGCTCCCTTCAGGTGAATTCTCAATTTTCGAGACAATAAACTCCTTCTTCATATTACCTAGTATATTTATTCAACTACATGAATATAGACTTACTTATTTAAGGAGAAGACTGTTAGACCTACTAAGCAATGCGGAAACTAGGAAAATCAATAGACAGAAAGATGAGAAGGGAAAGAAAAGGATAGGACATGGTTGAAAGCAAAGGGACCTCTATTAAAAATTCTTATTGACTCGACATTTCTCAGTGGGGACCTTCCATTAAAAAATTATGGCCCAACCTAGTTTAGTAACGCTCATTTCAGCCTCATAGTTGTTAGAATAATTAATTAAGGTCATCAAAAACAGAAATTGTAACAACTATTATTGAAAAATGCAAATTCAGATTACGAATATTTCTAAGCTTTTAGATAAATAAATAACTCGTATGTTCACGCGTTAATGAAACATTACAAACCAAGTTCACGAAAAAAAAGATCGTGTCTTAGAAATTTATTCTACACTGGCTCGCCAGTGCTTGATTGATTCTTGTCTCTCTTAACTGCAGTAGGTTTGTGTTTGCTGATCTGGTCTGGGTTCATCGGTTCTTTGCTTCCGTGATCATCGGAATGTTCGTGACCGCATCCACAACTGGCATCATGCTCGCTGTCTGACATATTTTCTTTATGCTTTTCTTTTTCATATTCAGCACCCAGATCTTTGTCAGGATGTGAAACCTTCTCAGCGACAGCTTTTGCTCCTGCTTTTAACTTGTCAAACGTGTCTTCAATTATCTCTTCCATAATGTCTACTGCACAACAAAGCAGTTAAAGGCTGTATATGGTAGATGGAGAATCCACCCGAGCGCTGAATCCATCATTATTTCATTGCTTTAGACCTAGAATTGCAAATGCACTTGTTATTTCTTGTGATTTCTCCTAAATTGTGAACTTTTTCTTATATAGATCCAAAACCATCAACAAGTGTTGGAATCGTTGAGGTGTCTGTCTGAAAAGTCATTTTTATATATGACAGGGAAATTATTTACATGGATAAATCATAATCACGGTTATGATACTTAGGAAATGATCGTTTGAATAGCAAAAAAAGTTATAGTTTTACAAATGTGGGAACCAATTAAAAGATATGCAAAGCCAATTCGGAGACCACAATTTGATCCTATTCACAAACAGAGATACCTTGAAAAATATTTGTTCAAAATACTGCAAAACTGCATTGGATTCTTCAAGCGAAATCGTTCTCATTCTTACCTACTATGACTCTGTCAAAGATGGTTGATGTATTTGAATAATAATGGTGTCAAAGATGGTTGATGTATTTTAATAATAATGGTATTTGCGTAGAAAAATACAAGAATGACGGTTCACTGGTAGTTATAGAATCAAGAAAAGGATTTTTTGGTTTATTGAACGATTTTGTAGGTATTATGATCATGATAAGAATGCTACTTGGGCGTGCAAACAAATTAGCTAAGAAGGGATTAACGATAATCTCTGATATGGGTGTTTTCTTTCCGAACCGGATTGAAGACCTGATCAAACATGAAACAGAAATTTCCACATCGATACAAGATCTGAAGGTGAAAATCTATTGCGTTTACAATAAACTTGATTTCGAGAGCCTCAGAGAAAAGCAAAGGCAGTTATTTGATAGCAATCATAATGAAGTCATTTCAGTAGAAGACGGTGAGGAGTGAAAATAGCTTTGTGACCATGCTTGTCACAACCCATTAACCCTATGTACAAAACCTTCAATATCTTCAACACGACAATCTTTCTCTATTATAATCTTCTGCAAATAGTCAGTTTATTTTCCCATTCCGCGGTGAGCCATTAGTCCCACTGACGAGAATATTATTTTCGAAAGTAGGGGTAACCGTCTATTTCGTTTCAGTTATTGTTGCATTTGTTTGATTTGGAAATATTTTACGTACATGTTGTCCATTCGCACATGTTTCATCAGGATCATCAGATGTGACTTGAATTGTGTGCGCCTTGTTAACTTTTGTAAAGTTTTGATTGTGATCTATATACTCAACTGTACTATTACCAAAACGAGGCTTTCCATGAGTACCTTCGGTAAGTAAACATTCATTTAACTTTATTTCCTTGGCCAAAATATGATCCACTGAATAATACGGCTTATTTGAACTACCTTCGGCGACCGTTATCTGGAAAATTCCTTTGTCCGTGTTAAAAACATATGCTTCATACCCTTCATCTCCCATGGAAGGATCATAAGACCCACCTGCAGTACCTTGGACAGTAATAAACGGATTTCCATCCTTCATTCCAAAACCGGTTATGGTGTAGTCTTTTTCATTTAATTTCATTCCGTAAGCAAAAGATGTTAAGGCACATAAGAATAACATCGCAGAGATTATATGCACATAAATGATTTGACTTTTGAGCATATCAATAATCTTAATGGTATAAGCTTAAAAATATTGCCTACAAAATTTGGTAAAACTTTAGAACTTGACTATTAAAAATTGATTAAATCTCATGAATTATAAATTAAGATTCTTAGGTATATGATTGGTTCAGAAGCATACTAATACTTAGTATTATTGACAATGGGAATGAAAAGAATAAGGCTAAAGGCCAAAGTGGGATTGGTTACCGGTGAGGAAATATCATTGTCAGCTTATATGTTTCCAGCCATGATCAATTTCAGCTCAGCTTAGTAATATCACACGTCCACTTTGGTTTAGTTATGATATCTCAGCAGTTAAATTCATGGTTCATGAATAACTTTATCCTTGAGCCTTCTAATTGCCGATAGTTTACTCACTTTCTACATAAGATTAGTTTCACAAGTATTATTTTCTTTTTCTTACATCTTATGTCAATACTCGGACTCCAAATCGCTACTCAAAACGACTGGATGACGAGGAAGAATTCAACGCCCTGGTTGAATGGATGAGTTTATCACCCATATGGTCATCCATTCAATCGTGGATCATTTTACTTGAAATTAATTTCATTCTTATTGATGATTTTTCTCCCTTTGGTGGGTTTAATGTTTTAAGAGTTGAGAGGTACTTCTGCTCTTGTTAGCTAATCCGCCCGTGGCAAACTTGCCTCTAGTAGAGCTCGCTTTATATTAAATGTCTACAAAAGTCGCTTTGTGAATCTAATCGTATTCAGGCGATTGGTACTTGGAATAACCATTCTAATTTTGGCAATTATTTTATTGTTAGTACTGCTCGGGAAGTAAATCACATGTAGATCCAAATTGCCCGCTTGTAGTATTACCAATCGCAGATCTATTGCGTCAAAGTTCAAGACCGGACCTCATGAGATTGTTAGTTATTCTTTACAAAGCAAATTTTGGTGATGCCCGCTTATCTGAATGCCTGGAGTCATGTATTGATTTGCATTTTGGCAGATAATATTCCAGCAAGTTTATGACAGCCCCTGATCTATCTATTGTTTGAGTATAGAACCGTCATGAATCATTTAGAAAAAAAGAACGGGAAAAGCCCGGATGAGTCGAAAGCAGAAACTACCATTGTTATGCTTCCTTCTGATGCCAACCCTAAGGGCAATGTATTCGGTGGTGTCATTTTGAAACATGTAGATCTGATTGCAGGACTAGTCGCGAAGAGGCATGCTGGTCACGCAAATGTTGTTACAGCTAGTATTGATAAAATGTCATTCTTAAAGCCCATATTTATTGGAAATGCTGTAATTCTGTCAGCCAGAATAAATTATGTCAAAAGGTCATCTATGGAAATTGAAGTTAGGATTCAAGCAGAAGATCTTGATGACAATACAACTGTTCATGCAGGAACTGCAATCGTTACCTTGGTTGCTATCGATAAATATGGGAAGCCTACTGCTGTTCCATCATTGATTCTGGACAATGATGATGATAAGAGACGCTTCCAAGAAGGGGAAACCAGAATGAAATCAAGATTAAATGAGGCCACTAAAATATGATGGGGGTCTTGGCTTGTCGTGAATCTTATTATATGAACATGACCAATATTGATAAAAATCCGCTTTAATTTTGCCTACTAGCCACTTTTTTGAAGATTCACCAGAACTGAAGTAGACTTATGCACGCAAAAATATTATCTAATGTTCTAATTCAACCATTACCTTTCTTTAAATCCTCTATCCGTTCCTGATAAACTTGAATACTACCTAAAATAGTACCTCGTGAATCAATGTAACGTGGCACAAGATCCTAATTCGCTGTTCCGTATGGATATTGTTGGTGATCATATAGAAACATGGGTTAGAGGGGAATCAGAGTGGACTGACAGACATACCAATGCATTATTGGATGTCATACTCGGTGAAAGATTTAGAAATGCACTGTTCCAAAGGATAATAGAAGATAATGAATCTAGAGATGAAATGCTTACACGAATAAATAATAGACAAGCTAGCCTGAGCTAGAGACATTGGATATCTTCTAGGTTCAACTTAAAGATTAAGGCTTAACTTAAAACTATAAAATGAAGGGTACTAACTAAATGACTGGCTGACAATTGGATCTACCAAAGTCTCGTGTACGGCTAGAGCATGTAATTTTTTTCAGTGACGCTATTTTTGTATTCTCTATTACGATTGTTCTTTTGTCTATCCAAATACCTCAATTGCCAAATAATGCCACTGAAGCCGATCTCATGAAAGAATTGTGGAAATTACAGCCCGCGTTTGAGAGCTATGGCATCAGCTTTGGTGTCATAGGTATTTAGTGGATATCATATCACAAGGTGTTTAGTAGAATTTCCGACTCACATCCAATTATGATTGGATTAAATTTGGTCTTTCTATTCTTCGTCACGTTAATATCGCTCTTTACTGTTCTCAACATCAATTACGGTTCCTTTCACATAGTGTTCATTCTTTACGCAATAATTCTAGTCTTGACGGGTTCCACTTTAGCTCTCATCTGGTTAGTTGCAGTTAGGACTGGATTGATTCAAGGTGATTTGAGCCCTAGTTTAAGAAAAGTATTCATTTTAAATTCGATTACACCCCCAATTATTTTTCTAATTTCAATAGGGATCTCTTTTGTAAGCATTGACGTAGCCCAATATTTCTGGCTAACCATAATTCCGTGCAGAATATTGATTAGTAAAATAGAATATCGGCAGCCAAACAAGGCTAGCTGAAAGAAACTATCGGTCGTCCACACATTTTGATATCTGTTTGAGGTATACGGGTCTCTAAACCCTTTAAGCATTGTCATATTTTGAGATTGCAATCAGTTTCTCTACGATTCCAGCAATTCCACAGTTTTCTTGAGTTCTTGTTTGCTTCTTTTGTAAAAATAAAAACTACCAACAGCAACAATTGTGGATAAACCAATTGTAATCACCGTAAATGAATCGAATACTGGCATGGTTTCTTGAATGCCATTATCTGAAGGCATGGAGCCCATTTGCGTTACTGTTACCAACAATGGAACTGCTGGTAGATGGTTCTATACCTGTAGATGTTTCAATAACATTAGAAGTGAATCTATAATTTAGATCATAGTCTGACGGTTTGAGCTGCGATAGCTATATTCCATGCACAAAAAAAAAAAACGAATGACTAGATGATCATCAAGAATAAAAAAAAGTTAGGTTGATTTCTCAGCCTGTACTGTTACCCATGGTCATACTCTCAGTACTATTTGAAGCTCCGCTTCCCTCAACATGCCCTGCTTCCGCACCTGGGGCAATTTCATTTACACCTATACTAGGGTGGCTGTTGACGGAAACTGAATATTATTCTCTGTTGGGTTCTGCAATGCGATATCAGTAATAGTACCATTTGCCGTTTCAGGGTGCGATTCTAGGTCAACATGATATAGACACATTTCTCCTGGGGTGGACAGCTCTTTGACAGTCTCGAATTCTGCGGGTGTAAGATTGGGCGCGCTGCCTATCAAGACTTTGAGTGGAGATTCACTTTGATCATTACATGGAAGCTTGGCAGCTATATGCCCATTCATGATCATTATATGGAGTGGTATCATATAGATGGATGAAATTATTAGCAGGTAACGTCCTACCACCAAGCAAGACCACAGCTGAATCTCTTACTACTGTTGATGTGTGCTCTTGAGCATTTGAATATTGTGCCGTACTCAAAATAAGTATCGATGTGGATCCTACCGCCGCGAATAAGATCGCTGCTAGTGTGATCGATTGTACTTTATAGTTTTTCATTCTGAGGGTAAGAACTCACTGCCGTATTTATCTTTTATAGTACACCAATAGAAATGAGAGCATTATGTTTATTCCTAAATAAGAGTAACCGAAAAAATGGAAAATGATTTAATTATTGCTTTCTACTTATTGATATAGTTATGCTGATTACATTTCTATTTATCAATTCCTTTTCGTTAATCGTTTCGAATATGATGCAATTAAATTAATATGAGACTTCTCTTTTCCTCATGTAAGGCAGAACTTTAAACTGTCTGAACTGTCATATGACTGTCACTAGCCCTTGCATAATTAATTCATATTCATCATATGATCTTCCATGGATTGATTATTGTTGTTATTTGTTGAGGTTGACATGGACATATTGACATTTCCATGATTCGTACTAGGAGCAAGTTGTAGATTGAATGCAATTTGTAGGTTAGGCTGTATTTCACCATGGACGGTCCCCAAAACTGTTACAGGGGATTCCACGTTTTCTAATGACAGTTTGAGTTGATCCAATCCTTTTACCATCCGCTCCATGGCCGAACTAGCATTCGATTTTCCACTCAGTTCCTTATTGAATCTTTCAATTGCAATATCTGTTAATGTACCGGCTCGTTGATATGCAGCTACGTCTGTAACAATTTCCGTTTTGGTAGCATTAGTTGACATGCTCATAGAGTTGTTGTCTATCTTCATAGAATGCATATCGTCCTTAGTGGCATGCATATCCATGTTCAATGAAGTATTACCTTCTTTAAATGCCGATGTATATCTTATTTACATCATTTGCAAACACAAGCGCCTGAACGGTTACGTTTTTGAGCTGATCATTTGGACATAGTTATGTACTGGGAGGATCTTAAATCAAAGATGGTAACAGCAAGGGGCAAGCGAGTAGGAAACAGTGTAGATATATTAGATGATGACTTTGTAATACAAAATAGTAGGCGCACGAAGTACCGTGTTCCCAAATCCCATGTAGAGCAATACAACGGTTACGAAATATTCCTGGACTTTTCTTCGAAGGAATTACGGAAATACAAGAAAAGGAATTAGCTGCAACTAAAAATGGTAACATTAGCGCCGGAATGACTTGTAGGTTTGCTATCAATCCTGATCACGTAACGAATGATGTCCTAATGCAATCGTCTAATCAAAAGAGACTGGAATTGAGTCTGTGTTGCTACACCCACATATCGGGCATTTGGCAATAATATTTCTGTAGAAAAGTGAAGCAGACCAAAAACATCGCTTGCATAGAACAAACTGGATGTGTGACGAAATTCCACTCTTGTGGCGTAACGGATTGATACTTGATTTGTAGAGATTGTCCTTTGAGGGTAAGTAATCTACATCCGAAACGTTTTGAATTAACATTGTAATATTTATTGCCTTAGCAGTATTAAGTGTAGGTGAACAAAGTTAACCTTCACAATAATACCATCAGACCAACTAAGGTGTGCCTGAGACTCATTATTGTTAACAAGCAACTGCAGGTAATTACTTTTTTTGGCAGAGTAATATGTCTTACAGTCGTTCGGAAGAACAACTATTTATGACAATCACAAAACACAAACTTTCATTATTCGTCAACTACGAACCTAAATTAGTATCTATAACTAAGCTAATTTTAGGTTACTTTTAACTATACTTATCAAATAAGGTGGATGCTGATGGTCATATAGGTGCGAATAATTCATACATATGCAAAAGACTGCATGTTTAAATTGACTTAAATGCACTTAGATCTGATCTGTCAGGCGTTGTCTGGGAAAGAACAGAGATCATCTCCAATCATACTACACATAAAGAATATTTCAAAAGAATACAAAAGTGCAAATTCAATTACTCAAACGATTTTTGATGGTATGGATCTTAAGATTAGGGAAGGTGAGTTTGTAACTATAATAGGAAAATCTGGTTGTGGAAAAAGTACTTTGCTTAATATTGTTGCCGGTCTTGACAAATCATTCAGTGGTGAGGTTATAGTCGAGGGCAAGCCAGTGAATTCTACAAGTCAAGACAGGATAGTTATATTTCAAGAAAATGCTCTATTTCCATGGCTCAATGTTGTTCAGAATATAGAATTTAGTCTCAGACAAGCTAGGGTCCCAAAGGAACGGAGAAGAGATCTGGCCATGATTTATCTTAATATGGTGGGGTTAAGTGATTTTGCTGATGCGAATGTTCATGAACTCTCGGGTGGAATGAAACAGAGAGTAGCTATCGCGAGAGCACTTTCGCTCGATCCGAAGTTTCTACTTATGGATGAGCCATTTGCATCTTTGGACATTCATACAAGACAGTCACTATGTAGCGAGCTATTGCGAATACATCATGAAACCAAAAAAACCATACTCTTCGTGACTCACAATATAGATGAAGCAGTCTTGTTGGGAGATAGAGTTATCCTCCTTTCTCATTCAGCTGGAAAAATCAGGAGAGAATTTGTTGTGAATATCCCTAGACCCAGGGATTTAAATCAAGTAGCAATAAGAAATATTGTGTCTGAAGTGATGGATGAATTAAGAGAATCTTCTTATAGGAACAAGGATCTGTCATATGCAACTACCATTTCAATCTAAACAAGCACAGGAAAGAAAAAATCATAGGAAGATCGATTTCAAGGATGCTGCAAGTACTGCGGCGTTCCTTGTTGTATTTATAGGGATTTGGGAAGTAATATTCCTGCTTGGGGTATTTCCTATAGTATCGTTACCGTCGCCACCGATGGTTGCTCAATCACTTGTAGATCTAATCGCCGAGGGTACATTGATTTATAGTACTGCTGTGACTCTGCTGAGACTGTTTGTTGGTTTTAGTACCTCTATAATTATCGGTGTAGGAGTCGGATTGGCCATGGTGAAATTCCCACAATTCGGAAAGACTATGAATTCATTTGCAGTGGGCCTTCAATCGTTTCCGAGTATTGCGTGGGTGCCGTTTGCAATACTGTTAATAGGATTGAATGATTCAGGAATCCTTTTTGTAGTGATTATGAGTTCAGTATTTTCTATCATGATTTCAACCTATAGTGGCATTAGAAACATTCCTCCAATTTATATACGATCTGCGCGTAATATGGGTGCAAAAGGGATATCGCTGTTCCGTCATGTCATGTTACCGGCTGCTACCCCTTCACTTATAGTCGGGATACGTCAGGGCTGGTCGTTTGCATGGCACGCATTGGTAGGTGCAGAGATGTTGATCACGACGTTGGTAGGATTGGGTTACATTCTTTCAGTAGGTAGAGAATTCTCTAATATGCCTCAGATAATTGCTGCAATGATAGTTATATTTACAATAGGATGGATATTCGATAGATTAGTGTTTTCAAAGGTAGATGAGAAGGTACGTGATAGATGGGGTTTGAACCAACATACTGAAAGATAGCTTTCCACTATATACTACAACCAGTTATAACCAGTTACCAATCAAATACTACATTTCCAAGATATTTGATCATTGGAGTGAGTGCATCTTGCCATGTGTTCGAGCCATGTTCTCCATGCTCTGTCAGATTTCTTCTTGAATAGTCTTACTTAAAGAGATCTTCATAATTCTTAGCAGTCGATAGTCCAATTTACTCTGCAAACCCGTCTCCCAAAACAATTGTTCTTAATTAATTTTTAGATGATCTTCTTCCGACAAGAGATAACTTTGGGGGACGTTATTCAGAACAAGTGTAGGGAGGATATGACGTTAAATGTTTTACTGTCAACTGTTGCGTACCTCAGAAATATCCATTCGAGGCTTACTAGAATATGAACTATAGACTATTGTTGTTTGTTGTTGTGACGGCAGCACTTACCATAACCGTTCTAACTTCAACAACTGAGAATATTCAGGCGAAAAACCAGGACAAATCCATAAGCAAAATTTGTATAGACGGCAAATGTACTGTTACAATTTCAGACTCTGGTTTAAACACAACTCTTACAGATGAGAATATGACTAAAATAGATAGCTTAAATTCAAAAATGTCGTCTCTTAAATCAATGTTCGATTCAATACGCTAGTCACATCTAGCGTAACACGGACAATATGTGGATCCAATATAGGTTAGATAGTGCTTATAGTGTATTTAAAAAGTGAGTGACGAGAATCTTTATCACTTGTGGTCATAAGATCAATACTTAAAAAAACTGCGTACACTATAATCACGCATAGATCTCGACGGATATTTGAGAGATTGGATTGAAAATAATATCCTGTCAGATTTTATGAAAAAATGACATTTTGGCTTCGTGGCTCTAAGTTATTCGACGGCTGACACATGATATTTCCAGCAGTCATTGTGTTCATCGCCAGCCTTCCTGTTTTCGTATATCTTGTAGTAAACTTTTAGAAAAAATGCTACTCCAAATTATTCGAATCACCTTAAATTTCACTCATTGGATGACTATAGGATGGGGATTTACCTAAGAATATCACTAATTACTATCATTGCTGCAATGCTTCTAACTGGAGTAACCATGGTAACATTGTCAGGACAAATGGTTGAAGCAAAAACTAAGTCATTCCAATTGACTGTGTATTTGGACAATGCATTTATGCCAAATCACCTTCCCTCATTCAAAGTTGTAGTCTATAACTCGGATGATAAGCAGATTCTTTCTGAAAAAGTAACACCAGATTTCACTGATACTCACCAAACGATAAGTCCTGAACCTGGTTACGAAATAGCATACAAGTCAAAGCAGTATCCCAGCCAAATAAAGGTCTGTGCACAAGAAAGTTATTCAGAAAACGGAAAAATAAAGACACATGACGATTGTTTTCCAATTCAACAAGATAAAGCAAAGACTTATTGGTACACTATAATTGATTATCCTTTGATAGAGGAATTTGAGGTTAACGAAGATGAGGGAACTTAGGCATCAGTCTTACTCATTTACCGTAAGTTTAAACAGTTACTAACTAAGTTACCAATTGGGTTTAGCCATTCTTAACGGCTAGTTCTTCATTCCATCCAGACAGGATCCATTCGCTTGATTTTTCCACCGCGCTCAACTGATGCATAGACACCCGCAGTGACTTGGTTGTAACGGGCCACTGTGCGTAAGATACCTAAATCTTTGGGAAGATCACCTTGCGGCAAAGTCGTCATCACACACCTCGTGCAAGGTCCGGTTACCCTCAGAAGAATCTCTTCGCCTATGGATATCTTCTTGCCCACCCACAAATTCTCAATAAAGTCCTTCTCACCCGACTTTGATTCTATCACTATATTTGGCCTAAACCGTCGAACCTCAAAGCGTCCTTCTGGATAGAGTTCTCTCAGATGGTTCATTGTGGAAGTCGTCAGGATATGGATCACAGCAATATCAAAGAAACTTTGAGAAGGCATTCCTTCGTCGGTAACCTTCTCTCTTTGTGCTAGGCCTTCTATATCAGGCCAATATTCCTCGTAGCTTGGCTTCTCCAAACTAGCCCTCAAGATCTTAACTTCTCGTCCGAGAACCTTTGACAAAGTGGGATCAATATTATCATCGTCGGAGAAAATATTGGTACCATCTGGAAACGTAATTCGGACGGGTGGGATGTTTTCCGCCAAATGTGGTGGGTTAATAAAGGCTGCCCGAAAATCGAAGAGCTTTCCCCATTTTCTAGGGTTCTTGGCACTAGCCACTTTGCCAGTTTCTTGGTCGATTAGACCGTATGAGCGATCCCCTGCGAGTCCTCGTCCCGTCATATACGAAGAATTGAGCTCCTCTCCGATCATGGACTTTATGGGGTACCGCCACAGGGAAACCACCGAACCAATTGGAACTCGGGTTTCCTTCATGGCATTATCTGTTTGAATCACTACTTCTCGTAGAGTATTCTTTCTCCTGACATTTAAGAATCCTGTTTGCATGATGAATTAGATTAGATTTCTAAGTGAATGTTTACAGCAGAGGCGATTTTGATGATATGTTCGAACATGTTAAATTACATAATACGGCCCGAATAATTGCAGTCAAGCCTTTCGTAATTCATTCAGTTCTTATCTCAATCTTGTTTGAACATAAACAAATAGTGAGATTTAAAATCAAATTGGAACAAATAGCAAATTAAACCGGGAAGAGCCCAGCGAACTACTAGCAAATTTCCATGATCCGTTCATCCGTAAAGAGCGAAGAGGTTAAAGTCCAATCGGTTATTTCTTCTCTTCTGGTTTTGTTTTGTCCTCTAATAACTTGTACTTTGAAAGTACCTTGTATGCTATGAATACAATAAGGGAAATAATAAGAAAGTCTATGATTGTTGAAATGAGATCACCATATTTGAATTCAGATGAGGCCCCGTGAATACCTGTCACATTTACGGCCAAATTGTCAAGACTACCGGCTGGCAAAAACAATCCGACTGCTGGATCAACGATATCATTAACAAACGCAGTTACCAATTTGGATGCTGCTTGGCCTATGACAAACGCAATAGCTAATCCAATGATTCCAAATGCTATAAGGAAGGCCATATACTCCTTGCTGAAAGATTTTTTCTCTACTGGAGGCTGTTCTGCCAAGTCACGATATAAGGACATCTAAGGATATCACCATTAGTGTTGAACAAAGTTGACACCAGAATAGTTACCATTATGCCATGTAATTGTCAGAATTACTAACCTATTACATTTTTCTTGCTAGGTTTTCGAAATGTTAAGCAGAACTTCTGCTATGACCGCAGCAGCTAATCGTTCTTCTAGCTAGTAGAATAAGTTGATATTGTTGATATTCAAATTATGGGTCTAGTAAAATCGAAATTGTGTGATCCATATTATCCATTCGAAATAATTGGGCAAATACTTTGGAGACTCTAATCATGTTCCATGATAATGGCGTCTCGTCCGGACAATGACTAATTCTTATATCTTGCCCACAAGAAATAAAAATAATCTGATAATTCCGTTCCTTGTTTGGTGCTATTACAAAATAATGAAGGTGCTGATTGATGCGTGAAATATAAGCCCTCAAACATAGTCGTCGGTTATGGTTCAGCGATTTTATCAGCGGCTCTTTTTGGCTCAATTTCAACAGTCGCAAAGCCCGTCCTAACTTCGATAGATCCAATTGTGCTGTCCTCGTTAGTTTGCTTGATAGCAGGACTAGTTTTTACGCCTATCGCACGACAGACTAAATTTAAGAGATTATCAAGGAAATACTATTTTCTTCTTTTAGCGACTGCTGTATGTGGGGCAACTATTGCACCGGTCTTGTTCTTTCTAGGACTTACACAGACTACCGCGGCGGACACATCGCTATTGGCCAATGGCGAAACTGTGTTCTCAATATTGTTTGCTACCCTGATCTTTAGAGAGAGATTAAGACCAATAGGATACATCGCCGTATGTGTTATTTTATTTGGTGTATTCATAGTAACCACTAACCTTGAATTTGACACCTCAATGTTTGCGTTAGATTCAGGTAATCTTCTAATAATCGGTGCAACTATGCTTTGGGGGTTTGATAACAATATTTGTCTTATAATCACAAGACAGATTGAAGTTTCTAGATTAGTTCAAATAAGATCGTTGGTTGGTGGGTCGATACTTTTTTTAACTCTCCTAGTGTTTAGATTACCTTTCAATATTCAATGGACGCAGATACCATCAGTAGTCATACTTGGAGTGTTTGGGTTTGCGCTGTCACTTTTCCTATATTGGCATAGCATTAAACGAATCGGGGTAGTGAAAGCGTCTTCGATTGTGTCGTTATCTGCGGCTTTCGGCTTGGTCCTTGCAGCAATATTTCTTAAAGAAACAATCAGTCTTTACCAGGTAATTGCAGTTGCAATCATGTTACTGGGAATACGCTTAATGTATTCAAGAGAGAAGAAGGTTGAAATAAGATATTGATTGGGTCTGGCGCGTTGTAATCTGACAAACCGTTGGAATACACGTTAATCCCAATCGTGTTTCGGTTTTTGACATTCATCTAATCCTTTTTTAGTTAACCTAACTGTGTTATCTTTGATATCAATATAGCCTGTTTTCTTAGCATATTCTTTCAAGGTATCCACAACAACCTTGTCTGGTGATGCTTCAACTCCCTCTTCCTTTAGATATTGAGTCAGAATACCTACGTTATAGAAGTCCATGAATTTGAACTGAGTATCAAGCTTATTTTCTATAGCGTTTTGATAGTTCTCCCAGAGCTCTTCCATGAAGTTCCAAATTATTAATTTCTTGTCACGATTTGAAACTATTAACAATGCCATTTTAAGATCAGTATTTACTATACATCATTGGTTATAACATTTTGTCACCATCATTTACTATGGATTCACTAACTTTATTAGGAATAATGAATGTTTCGCGTAATATGATTCTTAATTAGTTTAACTGATCAGCTGCTGAGATAAAACGGTTTTATTTTATGGTGTCCATTTACAATTACCGAACCAAAAACCTCTTTCACACTGGTGAGTGAATAGCAGAATCCCAGAAAACCCCTCACCAGTTTTACTTTAAATTTTTAACCGACCTAACACATCTATCAATAGAAATTCCTGTCGAATCTTTCAACCTGGTGTAATTAACGCTTTGTCAATATCCATGCATCTTTGCTATTGTTCACGAAAAATCGTCAATAAATAAACGGAATGGAGGGAGAATTGGATTAACACCCTCCATCCGGAATATACGTGGGGCGACAGTAAATCAACAGTCCCCAAACGATATTTTATTGATTTCTTAACTTTGTTAACTATCTAGGAATACTATGTTGGACCAAAATATTAAATGGATTTGTCTTTAACTCTAAATCTTGTATCTATTAATATCAATGGTTTTTCAAGTACATTATGGAGCAACTATGTGATAAATGTGGCAAGACTGTATCGGGTGTAGTTAGAGTATCAGAACCTCAAGATTTGTATAGCTATACTAGAGATTGGTGTTTTGCGTGTGTTTATGAAAAAGGTCAAACTGATTTAAACGAACGCAAGCGACTCCTTGTAGAAAATTTGTAAATACTTTAAGGCAATAGTGACGGTAAGAGCACAGATCAAATTAACTAATTATCTTAATAGTCCATAGTAGTAACTCATTAACCCACTTGGAACACTGGATATGTAATTGACAGTGTCATTCATCTGACTAGAATTTGGTAAAGGCTTTGAAAGGAATTCGGAATATATCATTTCATACTGTAATGCATTTGTTAATAAATCTGTTGAGATTTCGTCTTCTGTCTTATTTCCTGAAACCAAATAATTTCTAAAGTGTTTGTAACTATCAGTTTCAGATTTCAATGAATTAACTAATGCATCATGAATATTTTTGTAATCCTTGGGAAAAGTCATATTTTGTGCACCATTGACAAGGTTCACAAATTTAGGAACAAATGAATCTGTAATGGAAATTAATGTAGAATTATCATATTGATTCGATCTCCACTTGCCAATTTCGTCTTGATATGATTTGGTCAGAATCAGGGATTGATTTACTATGCCAGACAAGGATGACCGAAATTCTTGTAAACTAGTTTTGGAAATTAACTCTTGACTTCCATTATGAACTGAATCCGAAGTCTCACCTTCTGTTTGGCCTTCAACTAATTGCAAACCATGATCACCAAATTTTGCAGCCGAGAGGTATAGAGCTGAGATAAAAAGCGTCAAAAATAATATGAAATAAACCAGCAGTGACTTCAAGTCCAAACACAGTTAAGCAGATTTCCTCATAAACTTATCCATGCTCTTTTAGTACTTCAGGACCGTCTTTTAGAAGTCGAAATATATCGATTTGGGCATCAACCATTAATTTGGGAGGCAAAATAGATCTTAATATTATTCTGAAAAGGTTAACACGAAGCGGAGCCAATAATTAATAGTTAAAAAATTGCAACCAGCAATATTTCAAAATAGAATAGATGCAGGGGAGAAACTTGCAGAAAGATTATTGTGGCTTAAACAAAGCCAATTAAAAGAAAGGGACCCACAAAATATTGTCATAGTGGGCATTCCTCGTGGCGGAGTGATCATTGCAGATATTATTGCCTCTAAACTTGGTGCTAAACTTGACATAGTTGTTTCTCGAAAGATTGGTGCGCCTGATAATTCCGAGCTTGCAATTGGTGCTGTAATGCCCAATGGTAGTTATTTTCTAAATCAAGAAATTGTAGCTAGCCGAAATATACCACTAGACTATATACAGGTACAGGCAAGCGCACAAGCAAAAGAAATAGAGCGTCGACTAACGAGCTACAGAGGTACCAAAGAATATGACAATGAATTTGATGGTAAAACTGTTGTATCAGTTGATGACGGTATTGCAACTGGAGCAACGATGCTCGCTTCGGCGCGATGGATAAAGAATGAGCAACATTGTAAACAGTTAGTAATAGCTGTACCTGTGGCACCTGGCGAAATTTTAAGTCAGCTAAAGCAAGTGGCAGATGAAGTGATTGTACTTTATACGCCAGAGCCGTTCATAGCCATTGGACGATTTTATGAAGACTTTGATCAAGTTAGTGATAATCAAGTGAAAGAGATAATGAAAAAATATGGGTACAATGTCTGAAAAATGGCGTCGGACATGAAGAACTACCTTATTTGAGTTAAACCCAGAATGGAGGAGAGGGGGTGGAATCGGGAATAATCTCACTCCACTCTGGTAATGTCACGGACAGAATGTAAATTTTGTTAGGCTGAATGAGTTTTATTCGTTCCTTAACTTTGTTAACCCAGTTTAATGATGAGAGCTGATTTATCTGCGTCAAATCAAGTCGCTGCATTGAATTGTATTTGATGGATCAATTCTTAAAAATGTAATACATTATAGTATCCGAATTTCCATTGCCGTTAAATGTAGTTAAGTGGAAATGGAAATGCATTCGTTCCGGCCCATCGTAATTCTTCCCCGACAATGTTTATGACCACTGGTATTATTACTATTGATATCTAGTTGACTAATAGCAATAATGCCTTAGGAATACTAATGTTAGTTATTCCACTCTCAATGTTGAGTGGCATTATATTCTCGGCTGTCGGGCAAATTTTATCACCATATCTTTTGGTTCTTCTTGGTGGACTTTTGTTTCTGAATCTTCTCAAATTGGATGCAAGGGATCTGATTACTACCTTTACCAAACCAAAGATGTTACTGCTATTAACAATACTAAAATTAATTATACTTCCCTTGGTAATGTATTCCATTTCCTACGTCGTTGCTCCAGCTATGGCTCTTCCTATCGTTTTGTTGACCGGAATATCAACCGGTCTAGGATCTCCTTTTGTTGTTAATTTTGTTGGAGGAAGACTGCCCATAATAGTTGGGCTGATAATATCAACCTCCATCGCTGTACCTTTTGTTCTACCAATGCTGGTATATGTTCTATTTAGGACTACCTTTTCCATCCCTATATTAGATATGATGCTGTTACTTACTTCCGCTCTGTTCATCCCACTTGCATTAGGTTTGACTATCAAGAGATATTCTCCTAAATTAGCAAGTGTTGCGGAAAAGTATTGTCTATCTGCCTCAATAGTCCTGATGGCCTTGATTAATTTTGCCATGTTTGCAAATTATTCAACTTATTTCATTACTAACCAAATTTTTGTTTTAGAAATAACTTTGATATCATTCTTACTCTACGGCGCATACGGACTACTTGGATATCTATTCGTTATTCTGGCTTCTAAGAAATCAGCCACTGATGAGAGAATTGCTGGATTCATTGCGATGACATATATAAACAACATACTTGTTGTGGTTTTCGCTCAACAATTCTTTGGTCCGGAAGTTGCAGCATTATCTGCATTTTATAATATTCCATATTATGTAGGGATCTTGATTTTAAAGAAATGGTCTTCTTCTTTAGTAATGCCAGACTAATTAACCGCAAATAGGTATGATAAATTTTTGTTTTTTTTTGAACTCTGCTTTTTCAGACTAGATGTGAAATCCGAGTCTGTGTGCTGATTATCTAATTGTAATAGATGATGCAGAGTTTTTGTTTTATCGGGTGCATCCTTGCTTATCTTGCTTATCTTATTTTATAGCATCACAGCTTGCTTCCATTAGGATTTACAAATATATCGCCAGTTGCTTCATCAATCTTTACGGGATAAGAAATTAGATTGCTTGCCCACACGGTGCTGTCGGAAACCTTTCCATCTCTGACATCAAATACAGCATAGTGCCATGGACATTTCAAGCCATAGCCCTTAAGTTCGCCTTCATTCAGTGGGCCTCCCTGATGGGTACATTCGTTTTCTATAGCAAAGACCTTTCCGTCAACCATAGATAATACCACTTCTTTACCTCTAACCTCTGCCTTAAGCAGACTCCCTTCTTGTAGATCAGTCTTGCTTGCGACTCTTTGGTATTCTTGTTCTCCTTCATTGGCCATAGTATTGCTATATTGAAGACACATATTATTGTTAAACCCTTGCCTAAAAAGAGCAAGTATTTGGTAGAAGTCGTTAATATTAAAAGGACTCATAGGGCCTTATGGCTCCTGCACCATCATGTTCACAATTCGAAGGTATTACTCACTAGGAGCACCACATACAGACGTGGAATATTAATCCGCAATGGTAAAAAATAAAATACTACTTGATCCTCTTTCAATTAAATGAAATTAATTAAATCAAATACATTATACGATGGTATTGCCGAAAGAAAAAACCTTTTCATAGGATTTGAGAACGATGAAATCACATTTGTTGGTAGCAATAAACCTAAAGATGAGGCAGAAGTAATTGCAGATGGCCAACATATTTGTGTGACACCTGCATTCATTGATTCTCACAGTCACATTGGGATGGCAAGGGCTGGTGAACCGAGTCAAGAAGAAGAATCTAATGAGCAGATGAGTTCAATTTATCCTCTTGCAAATGCATTGCATAGCATCTATATGGATGACCCATCATTCCGTGAATCAGTAGAAAGCGGTGTTCTCTATTCAACAGTTTTACCTGGAAGTGGTAATATAATATCTGGAACAGCTGTTCTTATAAGAAATTTTGCCAAAGATATAAGAGATGCCTTTATCCAGGATAGTGGAATTAAGGTTGCCTTAGGATATAATCCACGCAGTACTATGGAATGGAAAGGGCATAGGCCATCAACACGCATGGGGGCAATCGCAATGCTCAGAGAGAATTTTATGAAGGCTAAAAAAATGCAAAGGTTAATTGAAGCAGGAAAAAAATCAATAGATGAAGTAGATCCAACAACAGAAGTTTTTATGGACATATTATCAAACAAGCATAGATTGATGGTACATCTTCATAAAGAAGACGATGCCATGGTATTAATTCAATTAGTACAAGAATTTGGATTAAAAGCCGTTGCCAATCATTGTCTTGATGTTCATCGTGAAGAAATCTTTGCAGCATTAAAAGCCGTGTCCATACCAATTATCTATGGTCCTATGGATGCCTTACCCTATAAGGTTGAATTAAAAAATGAGAGCTGGAGAAATGTTGAAAAGTTGCTGCGGTCTGGAGCAAAATTTTCTATGATGAGTGATCATCCTGTTATTCTTCAACGAAACATGTTTTATACTCTTAACATTTACTTCATTTTGGTTTATCCAAGTCTAATGCAATATCAAAAATTACTTCTGAAGCCGCCGAGATAATTGGTATCCAAGGTATAGGACAAATTAAACTAGGCTTTAAAGCATCATTTGTTGTTTGGAACGGAGATCCTTTTTCATTAACCAGCTATCCAACATTAGTAGTAGCTGAGGGAAAAATTGTTCACAGGGAGTAGGATTGGGAATAATTACTAATCCCTGAATGCCCAAGAGAGAGAAAACGCATTGTCCTTTCCTTCAGCGCAATTGATCTGACAAATTCGCATATAATTATTGTAGGGAGATTATAGAAACAACAATGCTGCATTTTCCGTAAATACATGTCCATCCCATGCTTATATAGAGAGGAGGGCACTCGAAAGTTAATCTGAAAATGTTACTTGTGGTTCTTAGAGCGCCATGCTGCAGGGATGATAGTTTCAATCCGATCTGACACACCCACTAAAATAAATGACACTCCCACGCCAAGCAAGATTCCTCCAGTGACATCGAGGGGAAAATGCTGACCTACGTATACTCGTGAAATACATACCAACGCTGCTTCTATTGTCAACGCAACAGATACAATAATTCGCTTATTTGTCCTAAAAAGCGCGAGCATAATAGCAGCTCCAGCGGCCACTATTATTGAATGTCCGGAAGGATATGAGCAATCACGTTCTGCCGGTAAGGAGAGTTGCATATTTAGGGAAATATTAGGTCTTGTCCTAGCCACTAGATCTTTGCTAATGATGGATAATGGTATTAGAACTAGTACTGCAATCACGATGACTAATGCCGTTTTTCTTCCTTCCCATCCTCCAAAAATTGCTATTAACAAGATTACTACTGGCCATATTACTTCTCTGCCATACTGTGTCAGCAGAACCATGGGCTTATCAAGCCACACTTGGCGTGATTTAATTACCTCATCAAATGCTTTCGAATCATATTCTTGCACTAGTTGTCCCAAGTGAAATGGATCGATTTTTGGTGACACAAGTATCGATAATATGAAGAATAATCCAATTAAAATGCAACCGGCAATGATAAACTTCCTAATCAAGCAACAATGGATTTGTAGCGGCTTCTTATATTTGGATGGCCAAGAAACAGGAATATATGTAGGCAATATCTAGAGCTTGCATAAACAGTGAGGAGAACTTCTCTCCTTTCCTTGTTTTGCTATCCTTTCTTAATATCTAAAGCGACCACAGCAAGTAGAACAAATCTAGGAATTTCCTATTAAAATCAATTAGTCCACACCACCGAAACATAAATTCATCACCCGTCACGCGTTTCACATACTACACACGTACTCTCATGAACGCTACGGACTTCTTATTCTAGAATATATTAATTGTTAAAGTAACGGCAATGTAACTTCTAAATGATATGGTTACTAGGAATCAATAATAATATACGCGAGGCGGAGCATTTTTTGATGGTCCTTCTAACCTGATGGTTCAAATGGATCGATTGGTGTGGAGGTATCAGGTAAGGTAGGGACAAGTACCTTAGTCTCCTGGTCCTTATGTACTTCAATCTCAGGATCTGCTAAGTGAATCTCATTAAAATCATATTTGTTAAAATTATCTTCCTTAATCTTAGGCTCTGCCAAGTCATTGTTCGGACTCGTATCCACCTTCGTCTCTGGACTCTTCGTCTCTGGACTCTTCGTCTCTGGACTCTTCGTCTCTGGACTCTTCGTCTC
>JBBRRH010000041.1:0-34266 GCA_038201105.1 Nitrososphaera sp.
GGCGCAACTTCGTGTCTACAAGGTGGAACAACATCCCCAGCATGTGCAACTAGCGACGGCGGCAATGGTAACGGCGGCACAGGAGCTCCAGGTGGCATAGGCGGTGACTCAATCGGTGGCGATGGCGGTATCGGCGGTGACGTATTTGGCGGCACCGGTGCTGATGGAGCATCTGCATGTGAAACTACAGATAGTTGTTCAAATAACAACGGACCGTAGTCAATAAGCAAAATAGCAGCAGTAAAGAAAAAACGAAACGAACTCCCTTTCTTTTTTTTTATTCCAATTGTTAGAGCCTAATCTTGAATCTAATGTATAATTTCACTTACAGTACTTTTGATTTGACTTGTTTTTTTTGGCAGATTGTTTGTTCTTCATGCGTTGGAGGTTTTGATTCAATAGTAATCCTCGAGAAGGCAACTCAAAAAGAAACGCATAGTCGTCAACACAATGTCATCACAATATCACTTGAATCATTGTTTGTGGCGGCCCACGGCGAGTGTATCGAGTTACATGATTCCTAAAATAGTTGTAGAATTATTATCTGTACTAACAAATACAAATAAAATGCCGAAATGCTTTTCTTCAAGTCAAATGGTATATTCTTAAGTCATGGTAAATAGTATAGTTAGAAGAGAGAATAACTTTCCTACTGGGAAGCTATTGGCAATATCTATTATGGGAGTTCTGATTTTTGCAGCGCTAATTTCATTACCGCTTCTCGATGCAAAGGATGCGGATGCAAAAAAGAAGAGCACGAACAAAAATAAAAAAGGTAAAGTAAAGACTAAAATCCCCACCAGTTCGCAGGGTGGTATTTCTATTAAAGGGTGTTCGGAAACAAAAGGCTCCAACGGCGGGATAGCTATATTTGGATGTGCAAAGGGCGGCACTGGTCCCAATGGTGGTAAAGGTGGAATCGCAATATTTGGAACTGCTAACGGTGGCAATCCTGGTACAGACGGTGTTAATGGTGTACAGGGACAAAATGGAGCTGCAACAGGCACTAATCCTGGTACCGGAGGTACTGGAGGAACAGCGCTTGGCGGTAAAGGCGGCCAAGGTGGTAGTGGTGGAATAGCATTTTTCGGTGGCACGGCTAACGGGGGCGACGGTGGCAACGCTGGCAACGGCGGTACTGGCGGCAACGGTGGCTCTGCTAATGATAACGGCGGTGGTATCGGCGGCAAGGGAGGAAATGGAGGTAATGCTAATGGCGGTGTTGGTGGTATAGGCGGCAGCGGCGGAGTTGCCGTGGGTGCTGGTGCTACCTCAAATGGAGGAAAAGGCGGCATTGGGACAAACGGCGGTACCGGCGGTACCGGTGGTTCAGCCGATGCATTTGCTGGAGGTGTTGGCGGTACTGGCGGCAACGGCGGCTCGGCTAACGGTGGTGCCGGTGGTGCTGGAGGCACTGCACTTGAGGCTTCAGATAATGGCACTTCTTTAGGTGGTAACGGTGGCAATGGCGGTCTTGCCGGTTTAGGCGGTACTGGCGGTTCGGCTATTGGTAACGGTGGTAACGGCGGTATTGCTGGTGCAGGTGGTTCCGCGAACGGAGGTACTGGCGGCATAGGTGGAAACGCATCTACAACTTCAGGATTTGGTATATCCATAGGAGGTAATGGTGGTAATGGCGGAAACGCAGGAAACGGCGGTACTGGCGGCTCGGCTGACGGAGGGTTCGACGGTCTAGCAGGATTGTCAGGCGCTGGAGGAACAGTCGGAGCCAACGGCCCCGATGGTACTGCTCTCCCTGGCAACGACAGTGATGTTGGAGGAAAAGGCGGAGCTGCGGGTTCTGCTAAAGGAGGACTAGGTGGAGCTGCTCTCCCTGGTGCTGGAGGCGTAGCGTTAGGCGGTAACGGCGGTACTGGCGGCGCAGGTGGGAACGCAGATGGCGGTACCGGAGGTGCAGGAGGTAATGCAGGCGCAGCTAACGGTACGGGAATTTCTCTCGCTGGAGCTGGCGGTCTCGGTGGCACAGGTGGTACCGGCGGTACGGGCGGTAGTGCAGATGGCGGTAACGGCGGAATAGGTGGTCCTGGCGGCGATGGCGGTACTGGTGGTAACGGCGGCAGCGGTGGTACAGCTAACGGTGGTGATAGCTTTGCTCTAACGGCCGGTGGGAAAGCAGGCTCAGCAGATGGCGGTAACGGTGGTACGGCCAACGGCGGTAACGGTGGTACGGCCAACGGCGGTAACGGTGGTAGTGCAGGAAACGGAGGCAGTGCTTCTGGAGGGACAGGCGGTCAGGGTGGAAGTACGCCATCTGTAATCGATCTGACAAGCACCGGTGACACAGGAGGTATTGGTGGTAACGGCGGTACTGGCGGCACTGGAGGTTCAGCAGAAGGAGGTAACGGCGGTACTGGCGGCACTGGAGGCGATGGAGGCATTGCTGGTAACGGCGGTACTGGCGGCACTGCCAACGGCGGCGCTAGTGGCTTTGACGGTGAAGGATTTAAGCCCGGAGTAGCCGGCAAGGGTGGCAAAGGCGGTAGCGCGGATGGCGGTACTGGCGGTAACGCAGGTGGCGGTACTGGCGGTAACGCAAATGGCGGACCTGCTGACAGCGGAGGCAACGGTGGCTCAGCTGATGGCGGCACCGGCGGAATAGGTGGCCTGATAGGAATTGGATCAGGTGGTACTGGCGGTACCGGTGGTACGGGTGGAGCACCAAACGGCGGTCCAGGTGGGCCTGGCGGTGCTGGAGGTACTGGCAGCGTCTTAGGTACTGCCAAAGGTGGAAACGGTGGTAGTAATGGCATTGGCGGTAACGGTGGCAGTGGTGACGGAGGCAACGGAGGAATAGCCGGTGCTGGTGCCATTGGTGATGGCGGCAACGGCGGCAACGGCGGCTCGGCCAACGGCGGTACTGGCGGTGACGGTGGATTCAGCGGCTCTCCGTTTGGTACAGGCGGCAAGGGCGGTACTGGCGGTAACGCTGGAAACGCCGACGGCGGCATAGGAGGCGACGGCACAGGCGGCAGCGGTGGCCTAGCTCAGGGCGGTACTGGCGGTGACGGTGGTAGCGCGGGCTCGGCAAATGGCGGTACTGGCGGTAACGGAGGAATTGCAAATGGAGGCTCAGCCAATGGTGGTGATGCTGGCGCAGGAACTACTGGACCAGGAGGAGATGCATTTGGCGGCAATGCCGGTACTGGCGGACCTGGTGGTCCTGGCTTTGGAGGCGACGCAAGTGACGGCGGAAATTCTGACGGTGGAGCGGGAGGTAACGGTGCAAGTGCCTGCGAAGGACCAGATAGCTGCCCTCAAGCACAACCTAGCACTCTATAACAAAGAAAATCAAGCAGGAATTAAGTTACGACAAGACGCTATGGGGCAAATATTTGCCCTTCTCTTTTCTCTTTTCTATTCTATTTATTCAGGTGTGAAAATCAATCTATCTCTCTATCTATAATTATGCTTCAACATGCCCATTTAGTAATTAAGTAAATTCTAATTTGATACTGATCTTAATCTATGATAGTGATAATCGCATTATTCCTTGCATCTCTATAAAAGAAGAAACAAGAATGACTGACTGACGGAATATACTTTTGTTGTAACTTAATTTAGTATCATTATCTACCCCCATCTAGATTCTAAGCCATACCGTATTCAGTATTTGGAAACAAAAGAAACCATGAGCCAATTAAAGACCAAATTTTGCACGTTCCAGGTTGACTATAAACGCATTTTTGCTAGTCTGGAAGAAATAATCTGGTTGTAAATATCTCCAAAATAGTAGGTTTTCTACAGGCAAAACTACAATCAACTCACTCCTTCTCCCTTCCCGGCCTCGACACTTTGACTCCTTACTCTCTCAATATCGGAAGAAAGTTCAAATCCGGGGCCATTTCTCAAATCTATCAGTTAGCCAATGAAATTTCTATACTCAAATGCCAGCTCCATGTTTAACGCAGATATCGTTATAATTGGTCTGCCAGATGAATCCAAGTCCAATGCCAAGCGGAAAGGTGCAAGCAAAGGACCCGATGGCATACGAATGGCATCAAATGAATACGAATATTTTGAAAGAGATGGAAAGACAATACGGATATGTCCTATGGCAGGAGACCTCGACAATAAAAAGATTTTTGACTTTGGTAACATTAACAGGGATGATCTTTATCGGCTCGTTTATGATATTTCTTCGGCAGGTAAAATTCCCATTATTTTAGGCGGGGATCATTCGATCACAACACTTTCATTAAAGGCTATAAATGACTCGCTAGGTCCGGTAAATCTTCTCTACTTTGATGCCCATCCAGATTTTGTTACCAGTACAAGAGACTATTATGGCTCAGTTCTTTCAGACTCTGCTGAGTGCATTAACTTTGATAAGAGCCTACTAATTGGGACACGGGCAGCCGAGCCTGAAGAGATAAAAAATGCTAGTGAAAACAAATTGGAGATAGTAACGCCACTAGACATTCTAGAAAAGGGTGTAAGTTCAATTGCTGAGAAAATAACCTCTAGATGTGGTAGCAAGTCCAATGTTTATCTTTCCTTAGATTTAGACTGTATCGACCCAGGCATAGCTCCAGGTGTCTCTGTGCCGGCAGCTGGAGGGCTTAGCTCCTTAGAAGTGATTTTTTTGGTAAAAAAAATTTGTCAGGATCTGAACCTAGCCGGATTAGACATTGTAGAGCTTACACCTGCTTTTGACCTGAACAATAACACGGCTAATATCGCTGCGAGAATTCTCATGGAAGCTATTGCCTCAATGAAAATTAAGAGGAATCTCGCAAAGCCATAAGTACAATAAATAAATAAATAGAGAAACGCAAACGCAAAAATCTGTCCCTCTCGTTGTCAGCATCGTCTTGTGTTTCCATGTCCATTGAGATCTTGCTACAACAAACAGATACAGCTGTCCAGATAGAACTGAGAAGAAGTAGGAGGGCTAAGCATATCAGCCTACATGCAGACGTCTATGGGATCAGGGTGGTTGCCCCTATTCATCAATCAGTTGAAAGCATAAAGCAATTTGTCAACAGTAAACGACAATGGATCTCCAAGGTTTATGATTATTATTCGCGTCTTAAAAAGAAGATTGGAGAATCAGAGATTCAAAAGGACACGATATTGTTTTTTGGTAAAAGGTATAGAATTAAAATCACCAAGGACAAACAACAAGAATATGCAATAGTTTCTGATAACCTAAACCAAATCACATTTCACGTAAAGGATAAAAGAAGCTACAAGCGTTATCTCCGAACTTGGTACAGGGAACAAACAAAGAAGATCCTAGACGAAAGGCTTCCTGTCATAAGTAGCAAACTTTCTCTCTCATACAAGAAGATCTCGGTAAGAAATCTAAAATCGAGGTGGGGTAGCTGTTCTAAGACTGGTAATCTAAGCTTCAGTCTTCTCCTTTCTATGTTACCTGTTGATGTCATCGATTACATAATTGTCCATGAGCTGATGCATCTTGTCGAATTCAATCATTCGAAGAAGTTTTGGCAACTGGTCGGGGAGGCCAATCCACAGTACGGCGAGCATCGAGAATGGCTAAGAACGCATAGCTTATTGGTCAAGATCGATTAGTTGAACAGTAAGACGAAGCCTGAAGCAAAATATAGAATAGCCTGTTATGTTCGCATATAGGATAGTTACTGACCGACGGGCTTCCTTACTTGATTTTGATCAATTCTTCCATTTGTTTGTATAACTCTAAATACTGGAAGCCTTTCCCTGTTGTCTTGTACACCCTTTCCAATTCATTGTGTTCTAACAACCCATGTTCAAGTAAAAATTGAGAGAATTGCTTTATTTGAGGGTAGGAAAGAAATGAATTATACATAATCCGTGTTAGTGGTGCTCCGCCTTCTTTTGCAGCAGAACTTAGAACCACTGCTATCAAATCTGTCCTACTACGGTATTTCATAATACACCATAATACATGCAACTCCTCCTAATAATAGAATGTATTAACCTCTGTGAAACTCACGCTCAAATCACTAGTGATATTTAAAAGCGTGAGGTAAGGAAGAGTACAACCTGATTTTCTAATACGCACAATGAAGAATGCTTATGGGTGTGAATCTTCTGGGAACTTTTCGGTGATTTTTTGGGCAAGGTCGGGATTATTTTGAACCTCTGGCATTGATATTATAATATTCAGTAGAAATTCATAATTATTTTTAAGCTGAGTAACGTTGGTAATCAGGCTTTCAATAAACGCATATATGTTTTTGAATTCTTGGGTAAGTTCGCCAACTAACTTCTCATGAGAAATCTGACCTGAGCCAAAATCATTTACTAGTGATTCTACATATTCTTTACGTGTTTGAATTACCTTCAGGTTGTAACTACCATCAATAGGTGTGCTAATGCTATTATCTTTCATTTCTATTCCCATGTCACCAATACCATGTTTAGTCTTCATATTGTCTATTTATTATTATTTCACATGGAGAAATTGGAATTCATTATGTTTTATATTTGAATGATAAAATCTGAATTGCCTTGTATCGATAGTATAAATCCCAATGCTTCAGCAGTTGATATTTCAATACGATTCTTTTATTTAAATCAAAAGTGCTCATCTCTCATCTCCCTCCTCCTCACTATTTTTATTTTGATACGGGCCGTTTTTGACTGGTTTATTCACAACATCATCTCTGCTGAAGCGTTAGAAAAAAGAAAATGGGGTGCCTTGCTAATTTTTCATGACCAAATTCTCTAGCAGTTTTGATATAGATATAAAAATAGACCATTTTGATATACGGTATGGCTGAAAATCTCGTGGGCGAAGTATATGAAATTCACAGATATCAATGCGATCAATTTCAGTATGTTGTTGCCCGAACTAACAAACATTCTGAAACAAAAGTCAGGGATGACGTGGAGAGAATGAACTCTATGTTATCAGAAGAATTCAAATCACAAGGAATAAAATACATTTTTTCAGTAGGCACCATGGCGGAATTTATGAAAAGTGTTAGCAAAAGACAAAAGGAAAGGTCACGTTCTGAAAAAGGCATTTTTTATCGGTAGAAACAAAAGTCCTACTGTAGCTTGAGCAATTTTCAGCTTTTTATCTGGTACATACGGATTCCAAATTTCCACAATCAAAAAATCTGCACAATTTGATAATTGCGGATATACGCGACGAACACGACGAATAACCGTCTGTGGTCAGAAAAAACAAATATGTTACTTTTTTTATGATTAGTGTTCCTGATAAAGAATCAAATTTATGATCCGTAATACTATTAGGGTATTTTATCCAAGATGTTAAAGTAATCAAGATCTAACTCAACTTTTATTAAATAGTAAAAACTATCAGTACATATCGTATTTAGAAATGAACTTTAGAAATATAGCGTTACTTTCTACTAGAAACTATGTTTTGCCTGGTAGAAATATTCATTCTTTGATTTTAATATCTTTACTATTGCTTACGTTTACGTTTTCTATAAAATATATGACTGGGAACGAAGCCTATGGTGCTACATGCGCCAATATGCCAATATCTGCAGTCAAAGCAAATGGTGCTCAAGCAACAAATCCCGCGTCAAAAGCTGTCGATAATGATGCTGCCACAAGGTGGTCGAATCAAGGCCTTGGTTCATGGATCAGGTTAGATCTTGGAAGCAAAAAAACAGTGTGTAGTGTGGACATGAGCTGGTATAACGGAAATCTAAGGAAGCATACATTTACGATCGCAGTTTCAAATGATGGTAACACATTTACAAAGATTTTTTCGTCTACAAGTAGCGGTACAACTGCAGCTGCAGAAAGGTATGACGTTCCAGATAGCCAGGGGAGATACGTGAAAATAACAGTTACAGGTAACACTCAGAACAATTGGGTAAGCATAATTGAAATTGATGTGTTTAGTACCGATTTGTCGGGCGGTACAACAAATCACAATCCCGTGGCCAACAACCAGAATATTGCCACAAATATGAATACGGCGAAATCAATTACACTCACTGCGTCCGACAGTGATGCTGACAAATTGACATATGCAATAACCAAGCAACCTTCGCATGGCACGCTGACGGGCACAATACCGTCATTAACTTACACGCCTGCCTCAGGTTATACCGGATCTGACAGTTTCACCTTCAAAGTTAATGACGGCAAGGCAGACAGCAATACTGCAACCATCTCCCTCAGCATAGGCTCAACGTCGTCGGGAGGTACCGACAAATTTGGTATAAAGAAAATTTATCCATTAAAATCCGGCGGCGAAGAATGGTATATGGATATGAATAATCCAAACGGCGACAATAGATTCAATCCTCAAAATTCGATATCAAAGAATTCAGATGGTTCTTGGAAGATGAAGTCAAGTAAAGTCAGAATGGGAGTATATACTTCTTCAGGATATAGTTCTAGTAAGATACCTACGTTAGACCATAGCAAAATTGCCTCAAAGGGATACATGCTAGCTCCAAATGATTGGAAGAACTTCGAAATGACGATGTATACAAAAGTCAATAAGGCTGGCTCTGATGACAACTTTGCACCGTACGGTAGAGGAGGAAGGCATACGGGAGGAGGCGCTCCGGAGGGTTGCGAAGGTTCAGCATACAAAGGCGATCTGTTCTTTTCTGGGAAAGTCAGATTTGCGAAGGAGCAATGGCATGTAAGTTATGTTTTCACTAACTACGAAACTGGAACCTCATCAATTAAAGGAAAATGGGTCGGTTTCAAATTTGTATTGTACAATTTCCAAGATAGTAGCGGTAAGACTGCAGTTAAGATGGAGTTCTGGCTAGACAAGAGCAATGATGGGAACTTTGTGAAGGTCGATGAAAACATCGATAAGGGTGGATGGGGCAATGCGGGTAAAGAATGTAATGGTGCTCCTGACCAAATAATTACGTGGGGTGGTCCTATAGCCACTTTTAGGTGGGACACTGCTACTGACGTTGATTTCAAGAACTTGAGCGTAAGGGAAATACAACCTCCTCAGTAAGAGTAACGTATGCTTTACAAAGTCCTATTATATTTTGATACTCATAATAGTAACAACAGGGATCCACTAGTTCTTAATGCGAGATTATGCCGATCAATACGCCGCAAGATAAATTGCGAAGGTCCATCATATTATCATAATATAATTTGGCATCAAATGATAGTTTAGGGTTATAGAAGATTTTTCAGATTTTTTATATGAGCTCGTATGGGACGAACTTTTATTAGATACCAATAGCCTTCTACTATGAGATACCGATCTAAGATGCTTCAGAGACTTTTAGCTAGTACAATCTTTACGATTCTGATAGCCGGTACTATTTCTGGTATTTTGAATATATTCAATAATTCCATTGTTAATAGTGGTGGTGGCTCTGCATCATATTATTCAGCTTTCGCACTGAAGGGAAACCAGCAGAATAATGGTGATTCCAAAAATAAATTACCATCATCGGATGGTGGTGACAATTCTCTACAACAACAAAAAACAAACGACTTGATAGAGAAAGCAAACCAGGCTACAATAGAAGCCAGACTGGCAGCGAATGCAGCAAACAACGCTACACAGAATTCAAAGTTTTTGGCTTCTGCTGCTGAGGAGGCAGACAAAGTGGTCAAAAAAATACTTGAATTGCCGGTAGACGATTCCAATGGGACCCACAAGAAGAAAGCGGCAGGAGAAAATGACAATCTAAGAATAGCATTGATGGACGCCAAGAAGAAGCATCAAGAAGCAAAGCTAGCCGCGAAAAATGCAAAGCGGCTCTCAGATAAGGCACTCACAATGGAGAAGGAGGCAAACAAGGCAGGAGAGCTGGCTAGGCAAGCACAGAAGGATATGAATGAATCTGCAAAGAAGGACGCTAATACTGATAATAGTGGGCAAGACGTCGTAGTCAGGGAGAATACGAAATCTGATACCAACTCATTGGAAAAGCTATCCGCAGATAAGTCGTTATCTCACACTGATAAGAGCGACTCCTCAAGTCAAATCCAAGATTCAAAAGGCTTGAACACTTCAAATTCAGGTGAGGCATCAAAGTCTAAATCTCAAGCAATATCCGATATCGGAAATCTAGCATCGCAAGATGAGAGCAAAAATATCGATAAAGCCAAGTCTAAAGAGTTGGTGAAAGATTTGGGATCTTCCAAACAGCATTCCGATGCAACTGTGGACAATACAGCCACTGTTAATGACTCCTCGCAAAATGATAGTAATAATCAGATATCTGAGGCAGCACCAAACTATGGTGAGATTCTTGCTCAAGCAGAAAAAAATATTCGTGATAGAGCTGGATCAATAATTACTGAAGTTTTGAAAAATGGAACGCAAGAGTCTATTACAAATCCCCCAAGCGAGGGTGATACGGGTGGCTCTGTACCTTCTAATGCGTCAGAATCCACTCCGACAAACGCTTCTGCAACAGTTCAAAATGTTACATTGATACCTGAGCCGATAACAACATCATCATTGTCGACTAATGTCAACAACAATACAGGTGGTTCGATATCGACTAGTGAAATAGACTCTAAATGTATCAGTCATGACGGAATAACGAATAACTCAGATACAGGAACATTAGATGTGAATAATAGTTTAGTAACAGATTGTACTGTAAAAAATCCTATTGGTGGTCAAACCGGTAATAATAATGATGCAATAGTTCCACAAATAAGTAATGATAGTCTTCAGTATAATGGATCGTTAAATTGTAGTAACATTGTTTCAAATGGAACTGGCTCAGCAATAGCTAATACTGGAGTTAATTCGAGTGTTGATAGCCAGGCTGATAAAGGATGCTATCCTCAGAGTTTAACATCCGGCCAATTTAGCTATATTGTTTGGAGCGAAGGAGATGAAGATGGTAGATATATTCTATTCAAGAGAAGTACTGATGGGGGCAAAACATATGGGAATGTCCTGAGGCTAAGCCCTGGAATTCCTTCGGCAGTATTTAATCCAAAAGTCTCATCAGCGGGAAATACCGTGTATGTTGTCTGGCAAGGAGATTCCCAATCAGGAAACCAAGATATTCTAATGAGGAAAAGTACTGATAATGGAAAAACATTTGCCAAGGAAATTAATGTGAGTAACGATCCGGCAGGATCGGGTAATCCAGAGATTAAGGTCAATTCAAGCAATGTATTTGTAGTATGGGATGGAACAACACCTGGCAGTAACGAGATATTTTACAGGAAAAGTATTAACAACGGATCTAATTTTGATGGTATAAAGAATCTAAGCAATGATGGGGGAATTTCGTATGAACCCAAAGTTATTCTAAACAAAAAGAATATTGAAATCTACTGGCGTGATTATAAAAATGGACACGAAGAAATACTTATGAAAAAGAGCCTTAATGCAGGCAAGACTTTTGACATATTGCAAAAAGTGAAGAAAGACATCTCCGGACTCTGGAAAGAAAAAGGTCTAGATCAGCTACTGCATCGCTGATTGAGTAGAGAATCGTTTCATCTGCCTGAAAACCATTTTTACAAAAGGTGAATATTCCAACCCTACTTTTCGTTTTCTTCATCTCCTTCAGTCCCACATGCATTTTCAGCAATCTGGATCTCGGGGAGGTAAATCAACAGCTACGTAAGTAGGACTGCGTCAGCCTCGGTAGATCTATTTAGAATTGAAACACTCCTTGTTAGGCTGAAGACCTACGAACGAGCTCGAAACGACAGGTTAAGAACCATTAGAATCTTTCTACTATTGATTGTCCAAAAAAATATCTAATTAAAGATTCTTATTAATATATTTAAATCCTCATTAGCGAAAATCTACATTGCACTTGAGGTGAAAATATCGTGTGGTATACCACAATTCTTTAATTTGTACAACCACAATTTAACGCTTGTGACAGATCTCAAAGTTGAGCTAAGCGGTGAAAATAGAATACTGTTAGTCCATTTTAAAAAATAGAAGAGGAACAGCTTAATTCAATTCTTGATTTAATCTAGATCGTTTGGCGTAAGAGTACTTTAGTCCACGAAGTTGGAAGACATCTTCGGGCCAAGTATCAATGATCTTCATCTTCAGTTTTATACTCGTTCTTGTGAAAGTCCTTCTTTTTTGAGTCGTAGGACATTTCCAATATTGGTTCGAACGACTCGCGGATTAGTTTTGAGTAAAATTTCCACCAGACGGTGTATAACTGGTGGAGTCGAAATTAATGGCAGGTAGAGTGAAGGAAAAGATTGCCCCAACCCCGTTTGAATTATTTTGAGCCCACATTTTTCCACCATGAGACTCTATGATATTTTTTGAAATAAAAAGCCCAAGACCAGTCCCGGCATCCGATTTCGAAACAAACTTTAAGAAAAGACGTGTCATGACATCAGGATCAATACCTTTACCAGTATCTAGTATGGTAACAACCACTTCACCATGATCCTTATTGTTATCACGCTTCATTTCCGTGGTTATTGTAATTGTACCAGTTTCAGTAAACTTTAGTGCGTTCTTTAGCAAGTTAAAAATTACCTGATAAATCCTTTCTTTGTCTGCATATACATACAGGCGTTCTTTGGGTTCAAAAACAATTTTTACATCCTTATTCTTCATATATACATCGAGTCCATTCTCAATATCACTTATGACAGTTTTAATTTTCTCATTAATGTCAAATCGTTCCTTATGTAGTTTCAACAAGCCACTTTCAATTTTTGAAGCATCCAAAATATCTTGAGAGAGCCTTTGCAGCCTTTTCGCATTTCTCATGACAATATTTATCATCTCCTTCTGGGAAGGATTTCTTAATTCGGAGTGAAGTATACCTGACAGGCCAAGTATGGGCTGGATGGGCGTACGTAATTCATGCGCAGCAATATTGATAAAGTCTTTTTGAATCTTTTCATTCTCTTTTAGTTGTTGGTAAGCCTCTTGCAGGGAAATGTTGGAATTTTTAAGTTCTTTGGTCATCGTGTCAAGTTTGAGGTTAGATTCCTTCAACTCTCTAGTCCTTTTGACGACCTCCTTTTCCATTGTGCTACTCCATTTGACCAGGAATATTATTAAAACAGCAACGGCAATCAGGGTACCCACAAGTAGCGAATAACTTTTGAGTCTCTCTGCAAAAAGAGTCTCGCCAATGTTTGAAAAAATTACGTTGGTCGGTGTAATTACCTGGATAAAGTAATTGGGCTGATCTTGCACAAATATTGGATAGTTAGTATTGATCCTTTCCCCTCTTCCGTAATCATAGATAGCATATCCGGATTTGCCATTCAATAGATTTTTTGTCAAGTTGTCTAAGACCTGATTGTAGTTGATAAATTTCTGTACAATTGGACCAAAGAAATTCTTGCCAACCAAATCCTTGCTAGCACCCACAGCGAGTAAAGTACCTTTCTTGTCCAATACGACCAAAAATTGTGAATTAATGTCAGTATCATTGCCGTAATGTGCAAAGAATGACTCTGTCGGTATCGACGCGCCTATTAATCCGAGGTATTGACTATTTTCTCTATTTATTATTGGAATTGCGATAAAAGTTGTGTATATTCCCTGCCTCTCAAAACCTTCAGAAAATACAGGTTTTAAGGTGCGTTTAGCTTCCTGTACCCAAGCTCTTTGAGAGAAATCAGCACCAAGATAACGATCTTTCCCCTCTGGAGATAGGCCGATAGTCACAATATCATTTTTGTCGAGTATAAAAATTCTATCAACTATATTTTTCACCAGGCCATATTTTTCCTCAATTAGATTCTTAGTTTTTTCAGCTGAGAGCTCGTCGTTCTGAAGATATGCAGTATTGCCCAGACCATCAAGAACTGCCATTACCAGACTTAGATCTGAACCTATATGTTGAGAGATTGCCATGGTTGATGTTAGCTGTCGTTGTACTTGCTCTTTGATGAGGCTGCTTCTCACATTATTCTCCGTTATATTTTGGATGAAGTAGAAAATGCTAAATGAGAATACGACTATTAGGATAACAGAAAGTACGCCTATTATCCTAACTTTCGACGAAAATAAGTCCACTTGGTCTGATCCTCCGTAATACCACAGTATTATTTAATTTTCTTTCCTGCACTCTCCTAAGTTTTGAAGATTTTGATAGAAGGCAATTCCAGGATATTGGCAAGACTTGGTACTTACCATCCCAAATCCTTGGCAGACTTCGAGGCAGCATTTTGTAATGCCTGTCTAGCATCCTTTCCCTCTGTTAGCACCTCCTTTATGGCCTGACTGATATGTGAAGCTATCATTGGATATTCTGCTATACTTGGTCTTACATGACCAAGGGGTATCATGCTTATCATTTTGTCATAGTATGGGAAAGACAATGACTGCGAACCATTTGTATTTGCTTCTCCAGTAACCGACTGCGTGGGAAGATATCCAAATTTCAATAGCCACGGCGCTAGAGTTTTTGATTCTAGCATGATGGTAATGAGCTCCCATGCCAAATCTTTATGCTTAGATGAGGCAGGAATACTCAGTTCCCATCCACCCATCATTGTAGCAGTTTGATCGGTCTCGTTGGTTGAGATAGGAAAAGCAGGTAGAAAGCCAACCAAGTTCTCTAGTTGATCTCTTTTTTCTGGTGGAAATTCACCTGGAACCCAAGATCCATCTATCGACACTGCAAACTTTCTATTAACAATGTCTTGAGCTTGGTGGAGTGCATTCACTTGAGGCTTTATGCCAACATTGACTTGCTCTTTGAGAAATTCCAAGGCTCTAACACCCTGTGAGCTATTATATGCTGGAAACCAGTATCTTCCCTTGGTTGGATGGCCATCATCATATTCGAGTATCTGCCCTCCTAACATCCATAGGTAAGGATACCACAGATCAGGAGAATGACTAGCGGCTACAAGATACATTCCTTCTGTCTTACCTTTCCCCTAGACTAAAGTAGATAAGTGTTAGAAGGTTCAAAAACGGCATACCCAACTAATACAAAGGAGGTATTATTCTCGATTATCCCATCTCTTTAGCTCATCTCATCTACATTAACAAAGAAATGTACTGGTCTTGGTCGATATGGAATCCTACAGTGCACCCCGCGGGCTTGGATGCTGATCTGTATTGAATAGCTGTACAGCCCTATGTCATGCAATAGTAGTAAAAGGGTTTATTGTAGGCTGGTGTTACTGGATGCCGCTCTATACAGAAAGTACTGTTGGGTTTATGTTGAGGCTGGCTATATTGGATAAGACAGTGAATATGGCGCAGTAGGCAGCCATTTAAAAATGAGAGAAATTCTTCAAAGCCTTCAATCTGACACCTTTAATGATAATTCTTAGCAAGTGACTAACCATATCACTTGGTGTTAATAGAGCCTTGGGTTTTTTACCAATTTAAGTTTAATTGAAGAACTGCCAGAAAAAGGTTTTATTCCATAGTTTTTACCGCTATCTTTTACGTAGTAATCACATTAATTACATATTTACACATTACGGAGACCTTACTATCCAAAAAGATGTGGCCGAGGGTTGACTATGTCAGGACAGTCTGCTACTGATAAGCCGATACATAATTTATTCCGTACAACACCAGTGACATCATAAATGACGAATGACTAGGGATTCGTTTCTTTCAAAATGTGTTTTCTTTTGATGTCTATAAAGGGGTTACTTCAAGAATAATACCTTCTATGTATTTCTGAAGTTGTCGCATTTGAAGCAACAAATACCTGTCCTTGCCTGTTAGCATTGAGGGTCAGAACAAAAAAAAACTAAACTCAGCGACTTGCAGGATTATATGATAATACGCTCCACGTGTAACCCCGGGCAGCCTATGCGGATTCGCGAATGGTCTTTTTCACCAAGTCGATGAACACTTCTTGTTCTACGGGTTTCCTAATGAGATGCTCTCGTTTTACTCCTGGCATCACGGACAGAACCTCCTCAGCTAGTTCAATAGCAGATGCAAAAAGAACTTTTACGTCATTCTTTATGGCTTTTAGGCTCAGATATAGTTCGAGGCCATTGATTTCTGGCATTCTTATATCGCTTATTATTAAATCATAAAATGATGGATTTGTTCGTGAAAAGTGTTCCAGTGCTTCACGAGAATTTGAAAATGATTTCACTCCGAATCCTTCTCGAGTCAAAAATTTCTCCAATACAAAGAGATCGTCATGTTCGTCGTCTATCAGTAAAATATTGGGAACCTTCGATGTCTTCCTGCGTCTCTCAACCGCATTTTTCATTACCTCATCATCTTCCTGTTTCGTCGATGAATTCCATACATTGACAGGCTGGCTCCTTTTTGAAAGTGAGTAGATGGGATAAGAATATTTTCCAACGCCAGAATAATATCCTGCTAGTTCTTCGAATCGGCAGGATTTCTCCAATTGAGGAATTGATCTTGTAATTCTGTAAAGGTCGCTTCCTATTACTATCCCATTCCATGATGCCCTCAAATTTATCTTGGAGCAGAAATTTACTGTCGAACCAAATAGATCGTCAATATCGAGATTTCCGGATTTGGCTATCTCTACCCTTCCGTAATCGGCGCTTATTCTATAACCTATACTAGGTAATTTTTCTTCTTGAAGCATCTTATTGATATTTGGCGATTCTGCTATCTGGGAGAAACAACATTCAAGAACATCCTTGAAGGCATTCGTGTTAGTTGTATATTTTGTCTTTGGAAAAAAGGATATTATTCCATCACCCACGGTTTTGATTACCCTGGCATCATATTTCCTGAGAATATTGGCCATGGCGTTAATAAATATAGAATAAAATTTCCTAGTTTTCTCAGAACTACTGATAGCGGATACGATTGATGTAGAACCAACTATATCCACGACTGTCACACAATAATTCTCGGAATTGTTTGTAAAAGATACCTCGATCTCATTGTCTGTCCCAATGCTATCAGTAGACGTAAGGGAGTCTAGGTGATCCCGAGATGGTCTATCCCCGGTTTTTCTCATTTTATACAACGCATTTCACATTGTTACAATGATATGCCACTAGTCGAGACCAATGATCGAAAATTAGTTACGTTAGATACCATGCTGAAACACTCATAATTCCAATTTCATGCATTTAAGCTTATTGAGCAAGATTTTGTTGACACTTCATGACGCTGGGTCCGTTATTTAAGGCAGTTTTACCGCAGGTGAGAATTATTATCGCCGAAAATATAGTAATATTTGAGATTAAACAAGTCATCAATTTGACCTACTGCACTCCTACCCATCGTGAACACAAAACAAGGCTGTCTGTTCAGTAAACACTAGAACTTCTCATTTTAGACTATTAGTATGTGTCCATGTATCATGTTATAACCTGGGACAGCTATCTAAGGCATTTTTATTTTATATGCGCGTCCCAAATGTGCCCTGGTACTATTGCCACGTTTAATCTTATCCACCTCTACTCATTGAACACAAAGAGAGTGCTCAGTTAATCCTTTCACATTCTCATTTTGAACTATTAGCACATATCCAGGTACTCACGAGTCATTTTTGTTGATTATCATCTTCGAATGACCATTGACGGTCATAGGTCTCGTCCTTGAGTTTGAATCCCTTGAAGAGTTGAAAGTAAACTTGCTTGATTCTTTTCTGACTGTCCAATTCCGTTTGTATCCATAGGGACTCGAATATGGATACACAAGAATTTATGGTTGCGCTGCTATTAGAATAAGTGCTATCTACAGTTGCGTCTATGGAATTCTCTTTGGAGTCATCATTCACCTTTATTAGCAAGCAAACTTGTCTGTCTCTCACCAGTGTGGTAATAGTCCTTTCTAGAGGCTTGCGCATGTATAGAATTGATAAGGAAGCAAAATTTTTTCTCATTTCATCCTGAAGTTTTTCTTTCAAATCATCGTCTTCTATATGCACCAATAACCTAACTTTGACACCTCGATTAGAGGCGTCTCGTAGAAGGCTCAGTAAACCATCATGTTCTGCACGCATGAACGAATTGGTTGTCGAAAATAAGAGTAGTATTTCTTCTGTCGCAGAATTTATGATCTTCTTGATCAGTCTCTGAGTTTCAATGGCCTCTGCAATTCTCTCGGTAAATTGCCGCTTATGCGGTTCTTCAATTTCCAACAGTTTATCCTTGAAAGGAACACCTGCTGTCCATAAACCGTCAAAGGCATACTGTTGGGCCTCAACGAATGATTCCATAGTAATATGAAGCATTTCTATACGCTCCGATTGTTTTCCAAATATGTATCCCAAATACTCTCTTCCGTCACATACTATGAAACTACCTTTCACCCCATCGAGGTGGCGGATATCGATATGTTTGTTTATCTCTTTGTAGTACGGGAGATTGTCTCTTGTTATTTCTGTAACGAGTCGAACCTTAATGTATTGCTTCTTGAGATTAATAATGCTGTCCAGGAATGTTTCTAGGTTCTGGTGGGACTGAAATACGCAGTCAACTTTTCTACTTACTTTAGGGATTATTTCAGTGGTTAGTCTGGCTACTTGCTGCTCGCCTCTTACCACATCTACCTTCTCACTAGACGAGCTCACAAAGGTCACGTAGTATTGTATTGAAATCCAGGAAATATAAAGACAAGTATAAGATCGGCCTTTTTTCCCTCACGATTTAGAATGCAGCCCATTCTTAATTTAACGCAAGTTCGAATTAGAGAATTAAAACCCTAATCATTCCTTTTTTAATCGAAGTGGTCAGGAAATTGAGGCTAACAGCAAGTAATTTATTTAGGATATGTCTTGGTTTGGACATGGCCATATTCCTTGACGTACATAAAGTCCCTTTCTCAGAAGAAAATCTCAAAGAACTCTGTGGATCGCCGCGGGATGAGTTTGGAGTTAGCCACGTTAATTTGTTTTACAATAAAGATGCCAATGTTTGCTTCTGTTTACTCGATGCGCCAGATAAGGATGCTGTTGAAAAGCACCATTCGAGGGCTAACATAAAGTGCGAATGGATTACAGAAGTAAAAATGGCAAATGGTGATTCTATGCCTAAAGTAAGTGAGGGGTAGATTCACTTCAATCAATCCACTCTACTATGTTGTCAAAATTTTGTGCTTGAATCCGTAGTTTCCATTGGTTACTGTCAAAAGCATATTGTGATATTCAAGGGCCTATCATGTTCGTGAATAGCCACTCCAATTCATTCATGAGTCAATGCTATAAACATCGATGTCTATTTATCATAAACACACCTTATTCCTACCATATGAAGTAAACTAATCAGAACATTTGCTGACACAAGATATTATGTTTATACTGTTCATAGTACGAATATGGAATTATTGGAATCGGTGACATGGATCGCAATGGGCTTCTTACCAACATTGATTTTGCTTAATCTGATAGTGACACAACGGAGCCGCAAATTTTATAGTCGTATTGATAGAGAACTGTTAAGACTACTTTCATCTGATGGTAACACTATTGAAACTAACAAGTCCAAGAATTATTGATAATCTATATTTCAATTTGTCCATTATTCGAGTCACACGGATTTGGGAGTGGCGAGGTTTATTAACTTCAACTTTCGAGTATCTGACTGACGTCAATTTGTCATTCTCCATCATAAATTCCTATCATATGAAATACATTATCATACCCTCGGTGATCCTCTCAATTATAGCCATTATTTCGCTGGACCCTAAACTTTGGATGATATCTGATGTTCATCACTTTTATTTCGAGATTATGGCAGTGGTGTTATCAACTGTCGTAGCCTTTTACTGCATCACAAGATCATATTCATTAAATGAAAAGTTCAGTCTTTTCATAGGAATAGGTTTTTTGACTATTGCTATTATAGATTTTTTGCACGCGACACTTTCTTTTAACGCTGTAGGTAACTCTCCTTTTCTTAGATACTTTATTCCTCAAACTTGGTTTGCAGGCCGTACCTTCTTGGGCGCAATGCTAGCCATTGCAGTTATTAAATATGCACATATCCAAACGACATCAGATTTCGATGTTAGAGCAACAGCAGATTTGAATAGGGACAACAATCGACAGAGAGAAAAAACATCGGATATCGGTCACAAATCTGCCGATAGACTGGACAGCACACTCTTGTTCTCTCTTATTTTCTCTGTTTTAGCAATCAGTGTAGTAGGTGTTTCTTTCTTCACCGTATTTCCTGATATAGTGACTGACAATCCTATACACAGGCCTTATGAAATACCTTCATTGATTCTATTTTCGGTTGCATTATTTTACTTTTATAAAAAGAGGCTTTACAAAACAAATGATGTTTTCTATAAAGGGATTCTAGGTGCATTAATAATCGACATCTTTGGCCAGATAATAATGACCTACTCAGCTTCCAACTTTGATACGGCACACAATGTACCTCATATCTTGAAAATTTCGGCTTATTTCGTTATCGTGATCTCATTAGCGGTTTCCAGCATACAGTACAACAAAATACTGAGGCAGAGAGAAAAGATAATTCTTGACCAATTTGAAAAGCTTCGGGAAACAGACAAGATGAAAGACGAGTTTATTAATATTGCAGCCCATGAATTACGAACACCCATCCAACCCATACTCACCTTAACAGGAATTCTTAGATCCAAAGTGCAGGACATTGAAGAACGAAAATTACTGGACATTACAATGAGGAATGCAAGAAGATTGTTGAGAATTACCAATAATATTTTGGATACTGCCAAGATAGAAAGTCAAATGTTAAGGCTGAACAAAGAGAGGACCAATTTGAGTGACATAATCACAAATACCATCAACGACATGATCCTAGACAACAATATAGAAAATCAGAATAAGTTGAGACTTCTGGATCACCCTAAGAACATATTCGTAGAAGCAGATAAAATCAGACTGAGTCAAGTGATCTACAATCTTCTTGCAAATTCAATCAAATTTACTGAAAAAGGAATTATTTCTGTCATTTTAGAGAAGGGTGAAAATGAAGCAATTATCAAAGTAAAGGATTCCGGCAGGGGCATTGATGGTGAAATACAACATGACCTTTTCTCAAAGTTTATCACAAAATCTCATTCAGGCGAAACTGGTACGGGTTTAGGTTTATTTCTATGTAAAAATATAGTAGAGGCACATGGCGGTAGAATTTGGGCAAATGACAATAGAGTCAACAACGAAACTGGGGCTACATTTACATTTACCCTACCTTTATCAAAACAATACGAAAGGCAGGAAATAAGGGAAAAATAATGACTAGAATCTTGATTGTTGATGATGAGCCTGATATTACCTTGAGTTTTAAGATGATACTCGAAGGCAATGGTTTCAAAGTCGATACGTATAACGACCCTGTTCAAGCAATTGGAAATTTTAAAGTAGGTTCATACGATCTTGTTATTTTGGATATCCGGATGCCCAAAATGGATGGATTTCAGCTATATGAGGAATTGAAAAAGATAGACGATAAGGTAAAGGTCGTATTTATCACGGCATTCGACATAAACTATGAGGGACTACGAAAAATGTACCCCGAATTGAGAATAGATTCCTTTGTTCGCAAGCCAGTTGATTCGGAATATCTGATAAATGTAGTAAAGGATGAACTACGTCGACCATGATGTTATGACGATTTCATTTTTTTCTCTAGAAAAATAAATATCTGAATCGGAAGTGATCGTACGTTACGCAAAGACGTCGCTTAGACAGCCTGTAATTCCATATTGCCATTCTCAACATACGGTAAATGACTTATTCCTGCATACATGTCATGATAACATTTGTTCAACTTTCTCTAGAAAGGTTGTTTGATTGACTGGTTTTTTCATGATATTCTCTTCCTTGAGGTCTGGAAGAAGGCTAACAAGCTCGGCTGCACCATCAAGGGCTGATACAAATATTATCTTTATTTTGTGGTCTATTTCCCTAAATTTGTGAAATAACTGGAGGCCATTTAGATGGGGCATCCGTATGTCCAATATCACAAGACCATAGTACGATGGATCTGATTGTACGAAGTGAATCAGAGCTTCCCTGGGATTTGTGAATGTTACCACATTATATCCGCGAGAAGATAGAAAGCATTTGTAAGTATAAAGGACATCGGGCTCATCGTCTACTAACATTATGTTACGGTAGGATTTCACACTACCACCATGGCGTAAATAATTTGAAGGTTGCCCTGTTACATCGCCAGCATTTCTCGGGAACGAGTCATCCGATGGCATTCCCTTTAAACCTGAGATACTTCTTGTTTGCCGTGGTGTGACAGAGTATATTGGGTAGGAATATCTGCTCAAACCTCCAGCATATTCGCCTATTGTATGCATGCGGAAATTTTCTGTAAAGCCTAGGGATCTCAATACTGTGTATAAATCTCCGCCTATTACCATACCATTTGGGGTTGCCTTGCGATTTATTTTCGAACATATATTTATGGTAGAGCCAAAAAGATCGTCACTTTCTGATGTGCTGCACCTAGCTACCTCAAGCCTGCCATAATCAGCACTTAGTCTATATCCGATCGATGGTAATTGCTCTCTTTGCAGCTCTACATTCAGGGGTGAACAGGCCTCCAAGACATCCATGGAGCATTCCATCACACAATGAAACGCAATTTTATTGGTGCTATCTTCAGTCATAGGAAAATAGTAAATTAGGCTGTCGCCCAGGGTTTTGAAAGTTTTTGCTCCATGCTTCTCTATGATAGTTGATACGGTATTTAGAAAAATGGTGTAATACTTGCGAACTTGGTCTGCATCTACTATTTCAGATACTATTCTTGTAGAATTAACAATATCCACTTTGGAAACACAATAGTCTTTTGACTTGCCAGAGAATGATATCTCTTCTTTGGATTGCTTTATTTCATCCATGGCTTGTGATGATTCACAAGAACCAATATGTCCTCTCTGTCTCTGTCTAATCGCAAGATCCCTGATAATTTGGCTGCGTGATTCATTATCAATCTCATGACTCATATTTCACTTCGCCGTCCTAGTACTACTGTATAGTCGAGTGGAGGAACACGCCCTGGTCAATATTCCAAAGCACAACAAGTCCGTTACAGTACGAAAGTAGATGCACTCAAGAAAATCAGCTCTTAAAGTAAGGTGAGCTACTGAGAATCTCACGGCATAAACTACAAAATATTGATTCATAGTATTAATTGGAAGTTAGTTGCTTATCTTGTGCCCTGTATCCCAGTCTTGAGTTATCATAAGATGCGTCTACAATTAGCACGAACTCATGAAAACTAATGCTTGCCGATCTTGATTTAGGAACTAGACAGAATGTTTGATAAATCATAATTTGATTGAGCTATTGTTATAGTCCATTTAACAGCTTGATGATAGCTGTACAAGAAATGGTGATGAGAAGGTATTGGCTAGTTATAGAATATCATGATGGTATCAAATGTCAGGGAAAGGTATACTCTACTTAATGTCTAGGACAGGGATAAGAATTTGCAAAGGTTAGAAGATACCCGCATTTCGCTTAGAAGCAGAACTAAACAAGCGATTATTGCTGCGGCGATAGTGACTGCTCTTGTAACCATCGATCTGTTGGCTACCCGTCAAGTAATTCCGGTGGACAGCTTCTCTGAACCTGTAATATTCATTCTTACTGTCGTAGTCGGATATGGTATTGGTTCTTGGGTACTTTTTGTATATACTAGTCAAATAACTAAGGAGATCAGACAAAAATCGCCTTTAATCAAATGGATGCACCTATCGATGTGGGCCGTTCAGTTTTTCCTTGCATTTCTTTTAATTTTAGTAATCTATACCAGCGATAGTAGCGTTCTGACGTCTTCAATTTACACAATAAGCTCGTTATCTGCAACTTGCATTTTGACGATAATGAGTGTTAAATTTTTTATGTGGTACAGCCCTAAAAAGGAGAGTAAGATTATTCTGGTCTTTGCATTGACATCAGCTACCCTTGCTCTTTCTATTGCTGTGGATGCTGGTGCTAAAGTGGTTCTAGTGCAAGTTGCTGAGGAGATTTCTCCAAAAGGAATTCCGCCTAAATCGTCATTCCTCTACCAAATAGGCGAAGATGGAAAGATATTATATAAAGATGTGCAAGAGAAAGTTACAAAGATCTATTATCTTCCACATTCTAGCATAGATCCGTATCACTTCTTAAATCTGATACCAATCACAATATCATTCTTACTGCGATGGTTGGGCTGTACGTTGCTTTTGCGCCATCATTATCAAGCAAGAAAGGGTCTCACAGCTATGATATGGATAATCTTGCTACTGCCGTTAATCCTCTATTTGGTAGGCAAGGTCCCTGATATCCTTGACTTGCCATCTGACTATCCATATCGATTCTACTTTAGAATATTGTTCCGTATTGGGACAATAGGTGGAAGTGTATTATTCGGTCTGGCATTTTTTGTCGTAGCGAGAACCATCCTGTCTGGTAAAATCAAAGACTATCTTGCAACCACCGCGATGGGAATTACCTTAGTTGGTGTGTCATTGTCTACTTCTGCCCTGCAACAGACATATGGTGTTGCTGGACATTCTCTAGTACTTCTCGCCTCATACCTGTTCGGGATAGGGTTATACTGTTCGGGTGCATCTGCAGTACATGATCATAGAATAAGGCAAGTTATCAGGAATTCGACTTTCGATTTATTGAAAAGTATTAGTGCAGCTGAAATTGAGCAGAAAATAAAAACCAGGGTTTTGAAGGCCGCCATGAGTCGCTCAGATCATATGATCAGAGATACTGGCATTTCGCCTTCGATCACTGAGGATCAAGTGAAAGATTACATGAATAAAATGTTAAAAGAAACAGGTGTGCTAGAGGATTTCGATGAAATAATAAAGAAAGAGAGGGAAATTATCAACAATTCATCAGAATACTCTCTTTGTTCAAAATATGGTCTTTTGGAATTGGCCTATAGTAGCTATTTTGATTCTTTTGAAAAAGTGATGAACAAAAGCAGGAAAGCAAAACATGAAGGAATTAAGTGTGTTACTTATATCGATCAAGAAAACATCGGAATCGTGAAGAAATTTATGGAGTTGGGCATAAGGATTAAACACGTTAAAAACTTGCCACCTATTGACTTTGCGTTTTCTGAAAACGAGATGATTGCAACAATAGAGAAAAATCTTTTAGTATCAAACGAACCCCTTTACATCGAACACTTTAGATCATTCTTTGAAGAGCTCTGGGCCAGTGGAGTCGATAGTGCAATCAGAATAAAATCTATTGAAGAAGGACTAGATTCCGAAGGTATAGAAATCATCCAAAACCCCCGAAAAGTTCAAGGAATCGGTACTCAAATGGTTGAATCCGCAAAGGAAGATATTTTGATAATATTCTCAACAAATAACGCGTTCCACAGGCAGGAACGTATTGGACTGTTCAGATTCTTGGAAGAAGCCGTATCTCGAGGCGTCAAGGTGAGAATACTGACACCCTTCGATGAGCCAATAAACGCGCAAGCAATGCGTTTAGATCAAAGGATAGGACAAAAGCAAACAATATCTGCAAACGAGAGTACTGAAATGGAAATCAAACCGATAGAACAATCACTCCAAACACGAATATCTATACTTATTGTCGACAAGAAATATTCCCTAGTTGTAGAACTTAAGGACGATTCTCAGGAGTCTTCTGCTAGCGCTATCGGTTTAGCAACTTACTCGAATAGCAAACCCACAGTCTTATCATACATATCTATCTTTGAAAGTTTATGGAGGCTATCAGAGCTGTACGAAAAACTAAAGATTCAAGATAAAATGCAAAAAGATTTCATTAACGTAGCTGCCCACGAGTTAAGGACTCCAATTCAACCTATTCTAGGATTATCGCAAGTCCTCGAGCTGGATATAGACAATAAGGAGAGGGGCAAAATAGTAGAAACAATTTCCAGAAATGCGAAAAGACTGTTACGCCTTTCTGAGGATTTGTTAGATGTGGCAAGAATTGACTCTCAATCATTGCAGTTGAGGAAAGAGGAATTCAATATTGGCGATACAATCTCACGGATTGTGGGAGATTTTGGAACGCAGATCAACGGAAATGTGAAGATACTGTACAATAACACCCAAAATCTTTTAGTAGAAGGTGACAAGGACAGGATATCTCAGGTAATTCACAACTTGATAAACAACGCCATTAAGTTTACTAATGAGGGAACCATAAATGTTACTTCTGAGAAGACGGATGGTCATATCCTAGTTAATATCAAAGATACGGGGACGGGAATAGATGCTGCAGTATTGCCCAGCCTATTTACAAAATTCGTGACCAAGTCAGACAGAGGGACTGGACTTGGATTGTATATCTCAAAGAGTATTATTGAGGCTCATGGAGGAAAGATATGGGCAGAGAATAATCTCGAGGGTCCTGGAGCTAGCTTTACATTCACAATTCCAGGCACGCAGAAAGAAAAAAAGTGTACATAATACATTTCTACTGAGTAAACACGTCTGAAGTATGGGAAAAGAACATATGGCTTTTCCATTGCATTATCTAAATATCGTCATTTGAGTACTTCGAATATGCTAAGGATCATATTGTCGCTGGAGGGCTTGACTTTTACCTCATGCCAAAAACTAGTTGGGATAAAATAAAATAAAATAAAAGGAAAAAAAATTGACTGGAACTCTCTACACTTGGTTGATTTTGCTCAGTATTTTCTATCTACCTCTATGCACTGCAAAGACTTCAGTCATATCTCCTGTTGCTGCAATTGCTATCGCCATTGAAATGAATGTCATGATTGTACCGATGACTATTTCATGTCTGTGTTCCTTAAATTTCAACTGAACTGTGTCTCTCAATTCTGAAACTAGATTTCTTACGAGTATTGAACTCATGCTCATAGGATAATGTAATGAGCAGGTTGTTCTTCTAGTTTAGTAAACCCCGATGCTAACTAATAGCGTGCAAATGATATTAGTTTAACTATTTGAGTATTTTTATCAGAGTAATGTAACTAATCCGATATGGTGACAAAAAGATCCGTTCAATCATATATTTCTTCCAAATACCGTTGCATTAGGTCAACAAGTGATCAACGCAGTTTTTCCTTTTAAATTGTCACATTACCTGAGATGGATTACAAATTATTGTTAAGGCACTACAGGAATTATGACTTTTCTATCCACGCCTTGCTTTGATCTCTTCTACTACGTCTTTTATATATGCCCTTACATCGTTCTCTGTCATGGATGGAGGTATGTTGGTTCTATAGTCCCTTTTCCCAATATTTCTTACCCATTTCTCAGTTTCAATCTGCATCTCTGCACTACCAATACCACCCAGGAACTTGGACTTGTCCATGAGCGATTTCCTGATTGATTTTCGTAAAGCCAAGTCTTGAGAAACTGAGAGAGCCGTAGCATAAAGTCCTATGAGTATTAGGTATGACGATAATCCGAAGTAAGAGATTGTTGCAGTACCATAGGGTGGAAAGGAAGTAGCAACTAAGGTAACTTGACTAGAAATGAACAAGAGAATAAATCCATATGCCGAGATGACCATAAATCCTCTGATCATGTCATTATGAACGTTACGTCCCACAATCAAAAATGCAAATCCAAATAAGATGCCGCCTGCGGTTGAGTACAATGAGCTATACAAATAGTAGGAGAACCATTCTGGATCAGAAGATGGTGTGAAAAGACCTAGGTATTCTATCAAGGCACTCAAGTAATATACTAATGGAAGACCTAGCAAGATCCAGTATCTAGCTCGCCATTTGGGCATGTATCCATGTAAAAGAAGAACAGTACTAGCCCAAACAAATAAGAAAGAAAATAACTCAAGATAGCGAAAGACAACGTGAAGTGAGAAAATTGGACTGTCTTCCTCGAATGTGGGGAACACTACCTCTGTTGAAGGATGAATTATTGCGGGCCTTAATGAAATGTTGTAAAGATCCATTATAGCTCCGGTTAATGATGTTGCAGCTATTAAGGTAAAGGATATTCCGTATAGTAATACTACATTGGAATATCTATTCGCAAGATACCATGAAATGAGTTTCTTAGCGAAGTAACTCATTAGGACTACGTTCAGAGTATAGCTAATGGCAGTTATCGCAAAGAGTGTGTAAGTAAAATATTGAGAAGTGATAACAATTTGTACAATTAAGACAGAAATGATTGCTAGCAGTAGATATTGTATTATTACAACAATTTTATGCATAGATTTTACCGATGACGACTTGGAACGTAGATAACTAATTTTTTTATTAACATATCTTAGTATGATGAACTGACTAATACCTAATATTATCGCAGAAATACAAAAAGTTGCGATACCAAAATCAGAAATTAACTGGGAAGCAAGAAAATCGGATACCTGATTTATCATAGTGTCGGTTATGGAGATGGAGATGACAATTGCAATTACCATCAACATTATCCTGTCACTCCTTTCTTCGAATAATCTCATTCTAATCGGAACTACCATTATGCACCAAGATGAATATACGTATTGCTGAGTGCGTCAATATCCTACTCACTGGTGGGTCACTATCACAATTTTTACTACATGTTCTTTCATAACCGGACAGATTGGAAGGGCCTAAAGATATTCTCTGAACAAGCAGAAAAACGAAAGCTTGGCTAGGTAGAGGGTTTATAATCAAATTTCTACTCCTAGTGCTCCGATTTTGTTTTGCCAATCAAAAATCAAATAAATTGTTAAATGAATTTATGTCTTTTTAGCACTGTATCATTTTATATGTTCTTTAACAGAACTGATCAGTGCATCACGGTTTATAGGTTTGGTAATGAATTGGTGCGGCGCTACTTCAGGCATCACGGTTGTTATTTCATCGGCCATGTCAAGTGCGCTTACAAATATTATTCGAACATTGGGATCGAGATCCTTAAATCTAGAATATAGCTGAAGCCCATTTAGATGACGCATCCTAATGTCCGTGATTATAAGGTCATAACGAGCGGGATTTGATTTTGTGAAATGTGCTAATGCCTTTTCGGGATCACTAAATGAATCGACGATCATGCCTGCAGATTTTAGATATTCTGTAAACAGTAACAAAATGTCGAGATCATCGTCTACCAGCATAATAACCCGTGATTTATTATGGCTGCCAATTTTGGCCTTAGTCTTTACTAAATTCCAAATCAGGTTCTGGGACACTGTTCTTTTCTCACTTCTTCCAGCAAGTACGTAAATAGGGTATCGACGCTTCCCTGTCCTCAATCGTAATTCACCAATTTCTTGAATCTTGTACCGACCTTCGAGGGTCGGAAAAGAACTTACGATGGTGTAAAGATCACTTCCAATGACTATACCATTTGGTGGCGCGTTCTTGTTTATCTTGGCGCAAAAGTTCACAGTTGTACCGAAAAGGTCATACGAAGTAGATCTATCGGACTTGGCAACTTCTACTCTTCCGTATTCGGCACTTATTCTGTAAGATATACCTGGTAACTTTTCTTCATAGAGTTTAGTGTTGATAGTGTTTCTTGATGATATCATCGAAAGGCAACACTCCAAGGCGTCTACGAACGCTTCGATGTCTTCTATGTTTGATGTACCAGGGAAATAAAATAATACTCCGTCGCCAACGGTTTTTACTATTCTTCCATTATGATCTTTCACAATGGAGGCGATGGCATTGATGAAAATAGAATAGAACTTGCCTACTTTCTCTGAAGGTATTATCTTTGCGGTAATCTGTGTAGACCCCACGATATCTACAAAACAGATGCAATAATTTTCAGACTTGTTGGAAAACAAGACTTCATTCCTTTCTGAAGAGGAGATCCTTTTGCTAAATTCTCCTGAGTCATTCAATTGTCCTGGTGGAGGCCTGCCATGGCTGCCAAGCTCAGATTCATGACCCTCGTAATCTATTTCTCCTCCTAAGACCATGAATGATATACCTTCAACCAGACATTTAGTTGGTAGTAGAATGAGATAGTGATAACTAACAGAAGTAGCTGACTAATCATACAATTTCATATTCATAAAAGACAAGAATGAGGGCAGACAAATATTTTTACCAATTTTAAAAGTCAAACGAGAGTGCGAGGCTGAAAAAAGGGTGCCCACCTCCAATCCCCAAATTCCATAGCCGTTCCCATTAAGCCTTCATTTGGCCAGTGTAAATAGTACTATATCTATTGTTCCACCACATTCCGGTTCGTTAGGTGCACGGGTTAACTTTCTTATTGACGAATATCTTTATAGTCAATGGGGGGAGACTGTTTACCTTTGAAAGGTGATGGAATGAATGTCAAGGCAGAGGAAGCCTCTACTCGAGTCATTTACGGAATGCAGAATGTACTCGAGGCAGAAGCGGGACTATTCCAAAGAGCTGCAGACAGAATTGATACATGTATGAATTACACCAGGCCTCCGCTAGCGATTTCTCTGCCACAAATTACGGCTGCTTTTCTAGATGCCAAGAAGAGGGGCGTAAAGCTGAGGTACATCACCGAAATTACTGAGAATAATCTATCCTACTGTAAGGAGCTAATGGTTCTTGTTCATGATCTTCGTCACCTCGATCCGATCAGAAACAACTTCATGATGAGTGAAAAAGAATACCTAGCTCCGTTGGTTCTTGACGAAATGGAAACTATATCATCAGAGCTTGTTTATAGTAATGTGATCCAAGTAGTACAACAAGGACAAAATACATTTGATATCCTGTGGGATAAAGCTGTTCCAGCAGAACAAAAAATAAGAGAAATAGAAGAAAGAAAACTCAAGCCAAAAACTGAAGTACTCTATGGTGCTGAAAACGCTCTAGCCAGAGGAGCAAAATTCATGGAGAATGTAAGAGAAAGAATGGATATATGTTTTGACAGAAGAGGGGCGTCAGTAGTTACCGAAGTTGATACTTACAAGAACGGGTATATCGAAATCAGAAACAGGGGAGCCAAGATAAGAGCTTTCACAGAAGTTACGAAAGATAATATTCGTTATTGTAAAGAGCTTATGAGGCTAGTTGACGAGCTCCGTCATTTTGATGGCATAAAGGGTGGGATTGCAGTAAGCGAATCTGAATATATGGCCACCACAGTATTGCAAGAAGCAAAGCCTCTTCCCCAAGTTATTTACAGTAACGTGAAAGAAATAGTCGAACAAGGACAGTATATATTCGATACCTTGTGGAGTAAAACAGTACCTGCTGAACAGAAAATAAGAGAGATAGAGGAAGGAATTATCCCATTTGAAACAAAGATAATAGATAATCGCGATGGCATAGTCAAGCAGATTATACACCTTGCAGAGAGTTCTGCAGGTTTATCAATTCTAGCCAACTATGGCGGAATGGAATTAATCTACAATAACTTTTTGGATCTGTACAAAAAAGTTCTTGATATGCAAAAGAGTGGCAAGGGAAGAGGGATCAAATGGGTTATGACTATAGACAAAGAGAGCGTGGAATTGGTCAAAAAATTTCTGAAATTGGGAATGAAGATAAGACATGTCAAACATCTAACTCCCATTAATTTTGCTGTTGGTGAGCATGAGCTTAACGCTACCATGGAACAGATGCGCGGGGGCAAGATGATTCAGAATCTTCTGACGAGTAACGAACTTGTTTATATCAGACTTTTTACTTCAATGTTCGAACAGTTGTGGCGAGATGGACTTGATGCTGAATACCGGATTAAAGATTTAGAAGAAGGCATTGATGAAGCAGAGATTGAGATCATTCAAAATCCAGTACATGCGGTTGATCGTAGCTGGGAAGCAATAAAATCGGCAGAAAAAGAGATCGATTCGCTCTTCTCTTCTGCGAATGCACTGCGACGGCAAATTACAATGGGAGCCTTGGATCTACTGAAGGAAGAATCTGAGCTCCACAACGTTAGGATTAGATTGTTAATTCCCTCGTCTCGCGACATAATTGAACTTATACATGAGGTGAAGTCGGCTGTTCCAAAAATAGACATAAGAATCTTAGATGCAAGTCTCGAAACTAGGATCTCAATACTGGTAGTGGACAAAAAGAAATGTCTTGTCATTGAATTAAAAGATGATGCACAGAACTCATCCTATGGTGCAGTAGGTCTATCTACCTATTCGGAGAGCCCGTCACTTGTATCCTCTTATTCGTCAATTTTTGAGAGCTTTTGGAGGCAGGCAGAATTATTTGAAAAGCTAAAACAAATTGAAACCTTGGAGAGAGATTTTGTCAATATCGCAGCTCATGAGCTCCGGACTCCAATTCAGCCCATAATTGGTTTCTCAGAGTTACTATATGCTAGAATGAAGAATAAAGGACAACGCAAGTTACTAGAGTCTATAATGAAGAATGCAAGAAGACTTGAAAAGTTAGCAGCGGTAATGCTTGATGTTACCCGAATTGAGAAAAATTCGTTGGTGTTGAAAAAAGAATCTTTTGACATGGGTCACGTTACAGGTGATCTGGTTGAGCAGTACAATGAGCATTTAAGAAAGATGAAGGAAGAAGAGAAAGTTGGGGGAGAAGAACGGAAAGGTGATGTGAGGATAATTTGTGAACCAACAGAAAACATGGAAGTCTATGCGGACAAGATGAGAATGATTCAAGTGATTTCTAACTTTTTAGACAATGCAATAAAGTTTACCAGCGAGGGCGATGTGTATATTAGTATGAAGAAAGAGGCAAAAAGTGATCAGACATCTATAGTTGTAACTGTAAGGGACGAAGGAGTAGGTATGGATACGGAATTGTTAGATCGGCTTTTTACAAAATTTGTCTCAAAGTCTGAAATAGGCACAGGGTTGGGACTCTTTATTTGTAAAGGGATTGTTGAGGCACATGGAGGAAAGATATGGGCGAAAAATAATCCAGACGGTCGTGGGGCAACATTCGCCTTCACCATTCCACTCGCAAATAATAACCACTCAAAGTGAATTTTGGTTAGTAATTTTATCTTGTTTTATTTTATTTAATTTTATTTAATTTTAATTTAAATTAAAGATCAATACGAAAGTATGTGTTCCAAAAGATGGTCTAGATCCACTGTCGCAAGGCAACAAACTTTGTCGGCGCCTCCATAATACACAAACAGACGACTATCAAGAATGCACGCTCCTGTTGGAAATACCACATTGTTTACATCTCCTTTTTTCTCATACTCTGCCTCAGGAGCCAAAATGGGATCTTTTGTCTTTCCTAAAATTATATGAGGGTCTTTAAGGTCCAAAAGAAAGGCACCTGCACTATAGACCTTGTCCTCACTTACACCGTGGTATATTACAAGCCAACCCTTTTTTGTTTTAAGTGGCGGGACACCGACGCCTATCTTTAAGGCCTCCCAACTTTGCTCAGGTTTAACAAGTAGCGAGTGTTTCTCAAATTTGGTAACCGAATCACCTTCTCCCAACCAGATGCTTGGTCTGTCGGTATTATATTGTGGTCCTACCCATCTGCTTGGCCTATGTAACATCATATATTTCTGAAATCCATTTTCTATATTAGCCATTGGAAATAGGACAACATCCTTGTCATCAGATCCAGGGACAGTTATTATGCCCTGCCTCTTGTAATCAAAGAAATTATTTGTAGTCGCAAGGGCAGTTGAAGCGGTAGGATGTGTTTTAACATAATTCGAAAGGACTACATACGTCACGTATATTTGATCCCGGATGCTGCCTAATCTGGGATCTTCAATGCCAAATCTTTCATAGTCTTCCTCTGGGCATAGTGCAACTTCCTTCCTTCTGACGAATGAAATGCCATCATCACTTGAAGCGTAACCAATCCGGGATACATAATCCTCGTATTCGCCTATTGCTCGATAAAGCATATGAATAGTCTTCCCATCATAAAGAGCCGCACAATTGAAGACTGCTCTCGATTCCCACCAGTTAGATGCGTCTGGAACCAATACTGGATTATTTTTGGCTCTTTCTAATCGAAGCATTAAGCGCTTGTATCAATAGCAACGATTTTTTATTATCTTATATATGTTATGATAATATTCCCCTAGAAATTACCTAAACATATTTCTCTAACACCGGTAACTCATCAGCAACTCTGGTGCTTATCGACTCGTAGAGCGATATATGCTTCTTGGCAACTTCATTCCACACCAATTTCCTGCGGAAGATTTCTACAGCATTTTCATATTGCTCATGATCTCGTTCAAGTTTCACAAAAGCTTTTGAGAATTCGACGGGATCACGTTCAACTGCTATCCCTAACCCCAAGTTAGAAAATTCCTTGAAGAATTCTATATTGCTTGATACGAACGGAAGTCCATGAGCAAGACCATCATACATGACCCCCGAACCAGAACTGACCGTATATGGGAGGATTAAAGCATCGGCAGAATAGAAAAGCAGTGAAAGCTCTTTATCGGTTAGAAATCCCCTACCAAGTTCAATTACACCCTCATTATCGAACTTTTCCTTTATTTTTTCCATGTTGTAATGGTTTTTTGAGGTGTTGACGACGATCTTCCAGCCTTTAGGGACTTTCATTTTTCTAATAATGTCCAAACCC
>JBBRRH010000042.1:0-33263 GCA_038201105.1 Nitrososphaera sp.
AATCTCTGAAATAGGAATGTCGTATCTTTCATTCTTCTCTCCGAATACTACGATTTTATCAGGCGTCTCTCTTACTACAAATCCTACATGTGGCGCATCAAGGGCCATAACAGCCCTATTGAAGTATTTGCCAGCTGTCATGTTCTATACTAGCTATTGTGGTACATGCATTTATCCGTAATCCCTGTTCTGGATTTAGCATTTATTACGTATGTTTATGTTAGTGTCTTTCCTTTGGTATAGTACTTTTTCATTCTTATCCGAGTTATACTAATGTACCTCATTTCCTAATTGTCACATAATTTCTTAGATATTTCTTGCCGTTGAATTTACATCATCTTCAATCCTCTGACAGTGTAACATGATATGAGTGTAGTAATATTATACGCCCGCGAGTTTGGCTGTTCCATAAATGCAGGCGGTTTGTAGATCATGGATTTCATCTTCAGTATGTCTGCGTCTTTCTACTACGTACCCGCTCTTAGAATGGTAAAAAATGACCATATCTTTTGGGTAGAAGGATAGCATATCGTGGTTCTCAGAGTCAAATGACATATGTCTAATATGTATCGTCTCCCATGAGAATAGAGCGTCTATAGAACCATCAAAATGGAAAGTACTTCCGCATGGACATATAACGTCTCTCCAACTTCCTTTTATGTTCTTAAGCCAGCTCTTCTTGCCCTCTTCCACCAGCCATCAACAATTAGCTAACCCCTCTTGAATTATATGTATGTATGTTTTTGTTACTCAAAATACTCTATCTTAAATAATGTTATAGAATGAAACGCTTCACTAAGGATTCCAAACTAACCTTAATAGCAAGTTTGTCGTCTAATCGGTCAGCAATGGAATTAAAGGGAGAGGAAGTATATACCGGATGGGCCTATTCTACTGGTAGCGATTTTTATTCCGAGACCTGGTCTGTAGATATGCCTCCTTCTACAGCATTCGTAAAAACATATCTATGTGATCACGTATTGTTTGGCGAGAACGGTGCCGTAGAGATAGGCATTTTGAACATACGATACCATCTTCCTGACAATAGTGACGGCCGAGTCAACCTCCCCGGCCTAGAATGGCCTGACTCAGTTAAGGCGTGGTTCAACTCAAATATCACCCATTTTACTTTTGCTATAAAGGTAAGACAATGTTACGCACTAATGAGCTGTTCTGTGGGATATTGGAGCTAGTCAAGCAGAGATGTACTTCTCTCAGGTAGGCAGTGTTCCCAAGGTAAAATCGATTCGTGGAGTTGCTCTATATGATCCCAAGGATGGGACAATCCATCATATGCATCATGTTATGACTATGGAAGGTTGCGAGCCTAGGGACTCAACTCTAATTGAAAAAGATGCGATAACTTTTGCAATAAAACTAGGACACAGAACTGAGCATCTTAAGGTATTGCATACACCTGATTCAATAAATCCATTTGCAAAATACCGTGTTGATACGATAAAACTGGTGCTAATCGAGTTGCCAAAGCCACCTGAGATTAGAAACCAATAAACCAAATCGATAGGACCTAAGCGCTGACATTTACAATTCCCTATTTATTCAAAATCGATAAATTTTATGTTTCTTACAAAATATGTACATACTGTCTTCAAGAAAGAAGTACGCTTGTATGGAACATAGTGAGTCTTTTGGTTACTTCCAACAAATGGATGGATATCGATCATCATTGGAATCCTTCAATGTCAGGGACCTTGACCGATTCAGGTATATTTCTTAAAATACTTGAGCCGCTATTCGATATATCTAGGAGCATGCCATCTGCTTTTGTGATGATATCATGTAATTTTGGCTCTGCGAAGGACATTACTTCAGAATTGCATGATATTGATGGTGTCGAACAAGTTTTGATAGTCTCTGGTATCTACGATATAATTGTCAGGATAACTGTTCAAAACAAGGATGATCTAGATCGGCTCCTTCTGCGTGTTAGAAGGATGGACGAAATTCAAAGTACCCTGACTTTAATCATCACACAAAGTCAATAGACTAATACTTATGAATAGCAAGACTGTATTGAGCACATGGTCCTACTACCATTTGAGATATTAGCTATAGGTTTTAGGCTACAATTTTAACAAAAATCAACAGAATTGATAAAGTATGATCATCTCATAATTCTTATCGTCCTCGTTCAAGTTCTCAAATTCATAACTCCTAGAAATATGCTGATCGGTATTTGGATGAAGCCAGTTAATGCTAGTCTGAATTGCAACTATGTCTTGGAATGGAAGGTACGGACAATGAAAGTGAAGCAAATCTTTTAAATTATTTTATGCTACTTTCATGATATTGTCGGTCTGTAACGTTCACAAAGATTTCTTTGATGAAACGTGCAAGGATTGCAAAGCAGAGTATGCAAATTTGAAAGGACATACTTCACCCAAAATTGACTCGGGGGAAAAAGTGACTGCATCAGGTCGAGTGAAAAAATACAAAGAATTTTCTGAAGAACGTGCAAGAAGACTTTATGAGCAACTATTGTTACAGTTCCTGAATCCACCCTACCGATTAAGTGAAGTTGAAGCGGCACAAAGGGCTCGTTACATTATCAAGAAACAGTGTTTCATCCGGGGTGTTCCTATGTGGACCTGGTTGAAATAAATAAAAAAATGAACGAGATGAGTTAAAAATTCAGGCTTATATGTACATGTACGGATATCCAAATACCATTTCTAAGATATTTACATACGCATAACAATTAACTGACCAAGAGTTACCATGTAACGAAAGGAATCTAGTGGATCACAATATATTTAATTTAGTTCTAGTCAGTCAGATCCAGCTATCACGCATGAGCCTTGATGAACTAATTATCCTCTCGCAAAGTGTAGTTTTCTATTTATTAATGGGATCCCTCTCTTTTGTAGGGGCAATCTTAATTCATGGAATATTGAAAAGCCGCAGAAACAAGAATAAATAATAGGCTGCCTATAGGGAACTCGCGATTGTTGTCTTAACAATCATCTTATCATATACTAATTGATAAATAATAATCAATATAAATGAAAACTGCGGCTTCTTACTCCCAATCCGTTGACGAATCACTTGAAAAACTCCATAAGATGTTTCTAAAGCACAATGAACACGATGAAGGAGATCTTATTTTTTACAGAATTGATTACAGACTAGCTGAAATTCTTAAAGTGACAGCCGATGAAGCACGTGCTTATCATCAAATTTATCACACTAAAAATCTTCGTACAGTGTCAAAAGCATATTGCAGTAATTGTAATCAAATAGTTTCGAGAGTCTAAGTAAGTAGTAATCTAAGAGAAGGGTAATCTAAATTCAACTTCTATTAGGGACTACGAGAGATCGAGTCCGGCATATAAGAGGGTTCAAAGTACGCATTATTAATAAACAGTGTTATGTATTGGTTAAAAGACTATGTGGCTTGTTTCTCCCCACAATAAGGACAAAAAGCAAGCATTGATCGTTCTGGGTGATTTAGATTACCGGGACTAAAAGTTCCAAATTCTCTATCGGTGACTAGATTGAACCTATAAGTAGAGCCACCTAAGTGCGATTCAAAGTGTTTACTCTGATGTGCATTTTTGTATCCTGTACATTGCTCGTCTTCCTGAAAGCTTGGTGGATGAACGGTAATTGCCCGATCACAATACAAACAAAAATTAGCGGTGCGGAATCTAGCAGGGAAATTAGTATTAACGTCTGATCGTTGCAGATAGATTAAACTACCATCCAAATATCTTAAATCCTTTAATTCCTCTACATGTTGACACATGAGATGATATTATTAATTGGATTTAGATTTAAATGCATAGATCAACTTTAATGTAATTCATATTCCAAGCCACTCCATAACTTGATCCACTTCTTCCTCAAACTTCTGTGGCTTTCTCGGTTTATCTGGCAAACTAGCTTCAATTTCTGACTTTATAATACAAGCTAACTCCTTCGCTAACTCCGTTTTACACAATTCAAATGTTATGCGATCGCTGAGTATCTTTGCCACGTTAGTCTTCTTACCGTTCTTTTCTCTCTTATCCCTCTCCAAGTCCAGTTCATGTTCCGACATAGTAAAACTAGAAGAATATCTATTACAGATTGTGTTCATTGCTTCCACCAATGTCTTACTATTAAATTGCTCTTCTAACTGTTCGTCTTCATCCCTTATTTTATAAAGCAGTTTTTTAGTTCGTTCTAATTCGGGCAATCCTTTTCGCATCTCATCATGTCCATCAGCTATAACAAGTGAAAAAAGTCCAAGCTTATGAGCATGTTTGACGAACTCTGTTAATAAAAGAAATTTACTATTTCCTTCATACGGGATAATCGGAATGAACTTGAGCACTGAATACTTTGTAAGTTCTCCTATTTTCCTTAAGGCATCTTTTTCGCTTTCACCTTCTACAAAAAGCACGTAATTAAGTTGCAATGCGTCAAGGATATCAATTCCCATTTGATCTTTAAGAGATCGAACTTCCTCTTCCGTATCCACAGATTCGACCTGAGTGTGTCCTTCATTTTTTGCCACTGAATAAATTTTAACAGATCCATCCAGTTTAACAAAATTTGGTGAATGCGTTGTTATGAAGAATTGTGATTCTTTGGAATTTTCTAGGAATAACCGCATCAAATTCTTTTGTGTATCTGAGTGAACATGAACTTCTGGTTCTTCAATAAAATAAATATTTTCGGCTCTATGAATTATCATTGCGTCGAGTAGTATGAGTAGTTGAACTTCACCAGCACTTAACGTGGTCAAATCAAACCATGAAGTTAGACCTGACATTTGCACATGGACATCATATTCACTAACCTTAAAGTCTGAAATTTGTAAATATTCACTGGCAATTTTTTTTAATTTTAGGTTATCTACGTTCTTCCGTAAGTTATCTGGCTCGTTATAGTACAAGTGCATAAGATGACCTTTAATGTTGCGTCCATCGCCAAAAAGAAATTGAAGCATGTCCTTTGATTTATGATCTATGGATCTACTAGCAAAATACCAATGGAATTTCTCAAAAAAAGTTCGTACCATCTCGCCTATTTTACATTCAAATTTATCAGTCAATGAATCCAACACTATATTGCTGGGTTTCCATACAGTAGTAGCGTTTACTAACTGCATAGTATTCAGTCTATCGAACGAATCAATTTCTGATAATACCTTTTCTAATTTAAGGCTATATTGAGTAGGAGTATCATCTTCTACTTTACGCATAAGAATATCTACAAAACCATCTGAAATAGAAACCGCAAGTAACTCTTCTATAATTTGTTCATTGTGAATTTTGATAGAATACCTTATCTTCTTTAGGAACCTGTTGTCCTGCTTCGAATATTTCAAATTAGGATTCAGAGATAGAAAATATTCACAAAGTCCTTGACTCTCTTGTTCAGATGCACTAAGTTGTAATTTTAATGATATATTCTTAGAATATTGATGATCAAATACACACTCTCTAACAAAATTAGACTCGTATTCTTTTTTCCAGAATCCTTTAAATAAATACAGTGCTTGAATAATATTTGTCTTTCCTGAGCCATTTGGTCCTATGAAAACATTTGTTTTGTCTAGTTCTGTTATCGGCGTTTGAGCATTAAAACTCCTAAAATTCTCTATTGTAATGCTGTCTATTATCATGTTTTCTCAAATTCATCCACCATTTGTTTCATAGTTGGAAGTCCAAAAGGAACAGATGCGCCGGAACCTAGAAAAAATAAGAAATCCTTCATTTAAGGTCTATCAACTTCTATTTAGTATTTGTATATTTAGATGATCTCGGTGAAGTTGTAGTAAATGACCAGTGATTTGGGAAAATCTAATAACCATTCCAGTGTATAGTATCTGTAAATTATGACAATGCCGAATTGAACGATGCGTCATTTTGAAACATGCTGTTAGAATATGCGAATTGTCCTAAATAGGCTATTAGCACTCCAAAATATCACGGTATAATATTATAGTTTTTTGCTATATTATGAATGTCGAATGACAAGTATTCAAACTGTAAGCAATGATAAGAAAGAAGTGAATAGAAACTTGTATCTTTCTGGCATTGGTGAAGAATTTATTGCGATGCAGCTCGATTTGGTAATTCCAGTCGTAATTGAAGTGTTAAAAGAAATTGATGTGTACAAATCGACATGAAATTACTTATGAAATAGACTACAAGTTTTACAACAATCTTTTATTTTTGCTTCATCATTAACGTTAATCCAGTAGCATCCAAAACAGAAGTGTATGCCCCAACTTTATATCCCATAATAGGTTCGTCACAGGATGGACAGAGCTGATAACAAACATACACCGGATTCAAATCCTTCTTAAATCCTAAAAATTGCTGAGTGAATTGAGGGTGAAAGGCTACGTCGCAGCTTGGACATTTTAGACCCATAGTATAAGTGGTACATTGAGATATTTTAGCTTAATGAAGTAAGATTAAGTTAGACGCTATTATTTGTAGTTTTTAATTTATGAAGCTCACTCAATGTTTAATAGTGTAAACCATATAATTGGTCTATAAGTTTGGGTAAAAGTTTAGCACTGACAATATTATTGTCTATCATAATTTATGGGCTAGGCGAAATTTATCTAGGCTTGATCAATCGTGGGGTAATTGTTTTGATTGTAGGTATAGCCATTAGTCTAGCTGCAAGTCTTCTGTTGCCGTTTTATATCGCGGCGCCAATAATAGTTGTATATTGGAGCTGGCAACTAGTCGATGCCTATCTACAGTATAAAAAATTAAAGCAAAGCCCACTGTGAGGCATAACAGGTAAGTTGTATAGTGTGGGTTATTTTCTCAATTCCAACATCTTCTTGTATATCAGACCTTGAGCATAGTTAGCGTTATTACCAAAGTCTATAACCACCGTTTGATCGTCTACTCCATCATTATATTCTATCACAGTGTAAACGGCGTTCCTTTTCCATAGTAATCCCATTATTCCAAGTGAATGCGCATCTTCGTGTTGTTTCCATTCTCTCGTACTATCAACGTTTTTGATTTGATTGAAGGGAATCTTCAGTTTATACGCTTGTAATTCTATTCTATCTTTCTAGAAATATATTTCTGAATAGGTCGATTGAGAATAAGCCCTATGTCCACCAATATATTCAACCATACCATGATCTAAAGGCTTCTCTGTTTCTTCTGGGTTCACTTTTCGACCGAACATAGCTGCAAACAGTTCTGTTTACCATAGCATGTATATTTAGATTTAAGATAAGCGTGGATCTCTGAGTAAGGGGTCTTTAGCAATGATGGTTTCGATCAAATCTTTCATTCTTTTTATACTGTCAGCTAGATACGGAACCACTTCTGTATCTGTCACGCGATCTGGTTTAATGATGAATGTAATTCTGTGAGGTTCATATGCCATATCGACTCTTATATTTAATACCGTTCTATGAGTTCCAATATTTCTAAGTTCGTTCAAATTCCAGAACCAGCTTCCTTCTGAACAAGCCAGCTTATTCAAATCATCCAACAAATCACCTCGGTTCAGAAGATTTAAAGCCTGATTCACCGTTCCAGAATTAACATTTTTGGAAGAAATTCCTAAATGCAGTTTTTCATTTATACGTACCAAAAGAGCATCCCTAGTGCCCATTAATTGATTCAACAAACATTCAGTTTCTGCTTCCCATCGTACCCTTGATTCTGTTGTTGTGTTGATGTTCTCTGTCTGCTGAAAATTGACTAATTTGTTCAAATGTTGTTCAGCGCAGTGGAACTTGAATTTTATTCTATCACGAACTAATTCGTCTGCATTAGGTACGGACATTGTGTAGGTACAACAGCGATAGAATAACTATCTTATTGTCATAAGAGTCATATTAAGAGATACTTTTACCACTAGGTTTTCTTACGCCATAATGCTCATATTACTTGATGATCGTTATAGCATTTTACCCGACTCTGGACATTAGTATGAATATTTATCTCGCTATAATACAGCTAAGAAGACAACTCTTAAAAAGAAGACATCTAGTAGCAAGCAGTCAAAAAAGAAGGGTAGTCAGAAGAAAAGTAGAAAACGCTAGGCTTTCCTTCTTATGTTGAGCAAACATAAATGATTTATCCGACTTGACCAAAAATATTACGATTGTTAAATTATCAATTTCGAATTTTTTTAGCAATACTATTGATTTGGATACCAGTTGGTTTGTCAAGTATTGTATATGGATCTAGCATCACTGCTCTCCCGACAGAAAGTAAACTACACGGTCTTAGTTATCCCGACTGGGTAGCCAACTTCTATAGATGGGTTGCATCGATTCCAGAGGAAGAGAATCATCCAGTACTCGATAAAACTGGGCAAAGTTGTTCTACTTATCAGAATGATTCGAAAATATTCTATCTTGTCGATGCTCTGAGTGGCAATCCAGTTGTGCGTCAGTGTACAGTACCCAAAGATACGCCAGTATTAATCAATCTCTTATACTCAATGTGTGACGAAAAAGTTGATCGTGAAGATTTTCAGGCTCAGCCAGTTAAGTGTGTAGAAGATGGTCTGGCAGATACACATATCTCTTTTTCTATAGATGGTATTCCTTTTGACGGAAAATTGCAACCTGATATTAATAAATTCAAGGTTGCACCTATATTTTTCAATGTGTCATATACGAATGGTAATTACTTGTCAACTGGCGGTGAATACACACCCGGAAAAAACTATAAATCAATAATTGGTGCATATATGATAATATTAGAACCGTTACCACTCGGAAAGCATACAATTGCCTTTGATGTTATAAGCGGAGGATGTACTGAGAACGATCCATCTTGCTCACCATATCACGTAAATGTAAAGTACAATTTAATAGTGATATGACGGGCAATTAAGAAGAATCTCTTGTAGGTTTTTTTCGAATTTCCTGATAATAGACTTTAATATAATCATGTATATCCTGTTCTTCCCAAGAAGTAGATAAACCAGATAAACCTTCCATTTTCTTCCCAAGATTAACTGCTCTGTTGGCAATTTTAGCTTCAATTCTTGCTCTTTCACCGCTTCCGATATTTTCAACGAGTCCAAATTTTGCCACCTGTTGTTTTAGCATCTTATTTAATGAGATATCCTGAGCTACCGAGATTGAAGTACAATATATGCCAATGAACAACAAATATGATCCTGCTCCCAAGAATGATATTGTAATTAGTCCAAATGGTGGATAGATACCATACGTCAGTATGATAGCCTGATTTGAAGCAAAAAATATTACCAAACCATAGGCAGTCAACGTCATAAAACCCTTCAATGCATTATTCTTTGTTTTGGTACCAAGAGTCCAGAACGCTGCCCCAAACAAGATTCCTCCTATCGGTTTAGCTGCGCTAAAAAACAGCGTATAAAGTATATTAAATATTATATCTTGATGAAAATAGGCAGAAATTGATTGTAACAATACGGGTTGAAATTGTAATAGAAAATAGACAAGAGGGAGACTAATTAATACCCAATACCTTATTTTACCCAATTTTTCCACATGGTTACGAAGTTGAAATGATGTTGCTATCCACATTCCAATATACGACAGAACTGATGAAACTCTAATCCCATTTACTAATGTGCTATTAGGTGTAGGTAAAATATATGGTCTGTTGGATTTTACTTCAGTTGGTAAATTAGACAACATATCCTGAGCATACAGGAAAACAAATGATACATTCACAGTAAGTAGAATTACCGATACCGCAAATGGCAGTATTGCATAACCCTTTGTATTTTTAAACCAGATTATGAAATAATAGAATAAGAGTAATGTTAGAAAAATTGCCTGAGCATAATTAAGCCATACCGAGAGTTCTAAGAGAAGCGTGTTGTATCTTGAGTTGATTAATAATTGGATTAAAACTATCACAACAATTACTATTGACAAGTACTGTGTGAATACGATTATCCTCAATAGTATCTTAAATACACGGCGCAGTTTTTGTGCAATCTTTGTGGTTTTCCTTTTGATATATACAGAAATCAAAATTTGACCGATGCTATAAAAAAATACCATGACCGTGTATGTAACCATACTCTCATACTCCGAATGAGAAGTAAACTGAAAGGTTCTTGCTAGTGATGCATCGAATAAGATTAAAAAAACAATTCCTCCAAACACAACCAATGAGATTCGATCATTGGCGAATGCGATTATAGGTGCCATCGGAGATTAATACATCATAACAAATAACCTATTAATTAAAATCTTGTCCAATCATCAGACAGAGGCAATGCGTTTCATAAGATAAGTTGATCAGTGTTAAGATACGAATCGGCTAAGAACTCTAGTCACCAATATCCGATTTGAGATGCTGATCTTGCAGTAGCTGCAATCCTTTTCTTGTTATATTCATTAATCCAAATTCAGTGCAAGAAGCTTCCGGGGAAATCACTATCAACTCATATGCCTTTAATTCATACAGATAATCGTTGACTTCGGTTCTTGGAATGTTGTTAAAATGATCGTACATTAGTGTATCAAGTACACCCGTGTCACTATCATTGTTGGCAGCGTCAGCGATGGATATTAGTGGCAGCGTCAGCGATGGATATTAGGACAGCTTTCAATCTGTTTGCTAAATCCTGCTGTCAAAGGAGTGAATAGTGCTAAAGTGGCAGCGGTCTTTGGAAGAGCCTTAATTGCATATTTAGCAAACACCTTAAACTTTTCTTTCCATGTTTTCTTCTTCTCTTCTGGTGGTTATCCATTAGGTCTCAGTCCTTCTGTCTCTTTTGCAAGATCTTCGAGGCTTTTCTGAATTTCAACAACCTGTTCTGGCTTTACATCTTTTGATTGTTTGATTTGGTTATTGAGTGATTCAGTGATTTGTTTAAATGCATTAACATACTCTTCGTCAAGTTTTGATAGAATCTGTTGGTTAATGGTTATTTCATTAATCTCAGTATTTATCTGAGAAACATTCATGTTTTTACCTATGATGTTTTTGTCGCCTGCTACATTTACACCGATTACGTCTCCGCCTGCTTGGATGGATGTGCCTGTGTCTCTTCCATCCTTGTCAGCTTCTTGCATAGATATTGTCATTTGAGGCAGTGTATTTAAGATAATTGATTATTTTCGGATATATCACCTTCGATCAGCTTCTTGAACCTTTCATCATCTCTAATGGGATCAAAGTCATTGTCGGTTTTTGCAGATTCCATATATTTAGTGTCAAGTCTAATCGTTTCTTCTAGATCCTTTAGAGCTTCATTTATATCTCCTTTCTTTACCATATAACATGATCGATTGTACCAAGCACTTGCATAAGAAGGGTCGGTCTGTATTGCTTTACCGCAACAATCTATGGCTTCTTGATATTTTCCTAAATTGTTAAGAGCATTACCTTTGCTATTCAGAGCTATAACATGATTTGGCTCTACCTTTAGAGCTTTATCGTACCACTCTATAGCTTGTTCATATTTACCTAGATTATCTAGAGCTAGACCTTTAGTATTCCAAGCATCAACATTATTTGGATCTATTTGCAGTATTTTATCGTACCACTCTATAGCTTCTCCATATTTACCTAGATTATCTAGAGCTAGACCTTTATTATTCCAAGCATCAATAGCGTTTGAATAACAAACTTGTCCAAGATATTGTTAATCAAATAGTTACTTTTGTCCCAATCATATACACGGTAACAGAAAATGAAAGGTCGCTCTTGGAAGCTGCAGAAATGAAAGGTAGAGTTATCCTTGGCGATTTAGAAAAGATATTGGAGGATCATAAGATACCTATGTTTGGATGCGCAGAATGTAAGAAACCTATCCCAGGGTGTGGAATTTTTTGAGTTATTTTTATACTTACTACAGGACTTAAAATCCATAATTTGGATTCAGCACTTATTGCTTGTTCTAACATATATTCATGACAGGGACCAACGTAATACTATATTATTTGGTGTGAATCTTACAAGATGTTGACAACACGTGTTATCGATTTAACTCGTGAAATTGGTGTTGATACGAGAGTTTTTCCTGGCTCTCCTTCACCAGCAATGATTAGCTGGTCTAAAATGGATGTCCATGGTTATGATTCAGAGGTCGTATTCATAAGTACACATACGAGTACACATATGGATGCGCCTTCTCATTTCATGACAAATGCGACTACCATAGACAAGATTGATGTTAGTAGATTCGTAAGTAATGCTGTTATTATTAGAACTAACAAGAAGGAACTGGATGAATTAATTACTGTTGATGATATTGTGGAATCAAACACGGACATAACGCCAGGTGATTCAGTAATATTCTCTACTGGATGGGAGAGCGAAGTATGCAAGGAGTATTATTTCTCTGGCAATCCTGGATTATCACCAGAAGCTGCAGAATACCTCATCAAGAGAAGGATTAATGCTGTTGCAATAGATTCCCCTAGTATCGATAAAGGAATGGACCATAATTTTACTTGTCATAAGATACTATTGTCACATGAAATATTGATCGTAGAAAATTTATGCAATTTGGGGCAAGTGAACGATCTGAGGTTCAAGTTACTAATCGCACCTCTAAAGTTTTCCGGCGCTACAGGATCGCCTGTCAGGGCTATTGCAATAATCGGGCAAGGAGTATTTTAGAATCTAAATCACGGTCCGTTGGTCGTTGACTCTGTTTAGGCGTTTCTCAGTCTGCTCAAAGAAAGGATATCATATTTCCCAACAACTTTAATACTTCCTAGAATATTGTTATTAGTAATATGCCAACTGCCTATGTTTTAATAAATTGCGATCTTGGATCTGAGGAAGAGATATTACAAGAAATAAGAAAATTACCCGAGGTTACTGAAGTGAGTGGTGTATACGGAGTCTATGACATCATTGTGAAGATAACATCGGACAGCATGGATAAGCTTCGAGAAACTATTACCTGGCATGTGAGAAGAATCGACAAAGTTAGATCTACGCTTACTATGATCGTAATTGAAGGTCAAGGCGGAAGGGACAAGAAATATCAAGCAATGTCATTTTAGTATCATATTTAGACTCCTAACGAAACTTTCTACTTCTAACTGATCATTGTAGAAGTGTGGAGAAGCTCTGACCACTTTTTTCTTTCCTGCACCCTCAATGTCCCTTTCTGCCACGATAATGCCGTAATCCTCCAACTTCGATACTATCGTCTTTGCGTCAGATGACTTCGCTCCAAATGGTAGTATCGATGTTCTCAATCTCTCGTCTTGAGGTCCATAGATGGACACATCCTCCATTTTTTCTAGAGATCCTCTCAATTCGTCCGCTATCTTCATGTTCATTTTTCGGATGCTATCAATACCTATACGTAGGATGTATCGCAATGAGGATTCTAGACCAGCGAGTCCTACATAGTTTCTAAACCCTGTTTGAAATCTTTGAGGAAATTCGACGGAGGCTAAATTTCTATCATCGGTAAGAATAGCTGATTCTCCACCTACATATTGGGGTGTCAGTCCTTCCGAAGATTTCTTACTACAGTAGAGAATTCCGATACCTGTTGGCCCACAAATCCATTTGAAACTCGGAAATGCCATAAAATCACATCCTATTCTCTTTACATCCACTCTGATTGACCCAACGGTTTGAGCCGCATCTATGCAGTACAGTACGTTATTGTCTCTAGCAATTTTACCTATTTCTTCGACAGGCATAATAGCTCCGTTATTATAAAGTGCGTGACTTAGAGTAATTAGTTTTGCATTCTTATTTCTAGCAATTCTCTCTATTTCATCCGTATCAAAAAATCCGTCAACATCTATCTTGATTTCCTTGATTTCCACTCCAAATTTCTCCGACACTTTTAGCCATGGGAAATAGTTCGCATAATGTTCATGAGGTCCTCCCCGTACGATGATAAGATCAGACTTTTTCCAGGGGATCCCTGTCGATATTTGGTTTATCCCTTCAGTGGTACTTTGAGTGAATATGACTTCCTCAGGATCACAGTTTATTAGATGACTCACTCTATCTCTGACCTCTTTCATCAATGATGTGATATACTCCTGCACTGAAGTTGAATCAGGACCCTCTTCAGAGTATCTTAAAAGGAAATCCGTCATTGCCTTAATAGTGGATATTGGGATCGGAGCAAAGGAGCCGTTATTCATGTATATTTTTTTTTTAACTACAGGAAAATCTTTGCGGATAAGTTCCAAATCTTGATCATAACTCATTATAACCACCTTTCATTCTAATATTATAAAAGTGAATATGATCTATGATTCTCTTCTAGACTCGGGGGGACTCAATACAATTATTTACAATGATCCTTACGCGAAATTATGTCTTGTCTCAACGATCATCTTAGAGCTACAGGAGGAACGACGGAAAAAAGCTGTGTATATTGATCTTGATACTGTATTCACTGCGTATGTCAAAGCAGGGTTAATTCCACCGCTCACGATAAAAAAAATGGAACCTTCCATTTATGCATCAGATATTCTGCGGATTTATATTCCTGATGAGATGATTGAGCTATCCATTTTAGACTCGATCAAATACATCGATGATGCCTCAATAGTCATTTTTGATTCCATAACCTCATTCTACAGCTTATTTTACAACGAATTAGAGTCCGATACAAGTGTTACCCGAGAGATGGGACGTATCAACCAACTTCTTTTGATATTGTTAATGTTACTGTTGAAGAACACATCATTTTCAAAAATACCTCTTCTTCTAACTAGTATGATTCGTTATAAAAGAAAAGGGGGGTGGATAGGAACACCCACCGGAAACAGGTTTCTTAGATCAAGAAGCAGTGTAAATCTTTACGTCGAGATGGAGAATGAGCGGGATCTGTCAATTAATGTGCTCTCTCATCCAACCATCACTCCACAAAAAATTATTTTTCGCGACAAAGGCATTAGAATAACTTGAGTTGGTTAAGTTTTGATCTTTACTAGGTTAAAACCAAGTACTAGTGCTATAGAGATAACTACAAATCCGCTTGTTACAAATGCCCATTGATTCTTTACAGATGTTGCTTTTCCTACCAAGTACAAAAGATATGCACCAAACATTCCCATGAATAGGATCATCACGGTCACTATAGTTTCTCCAATAGTTTGAATTGAGCGACTAGGAACAACGAATGCCTTCGTCCTGGATCCTTCTATAATTGAGTTTACTAGACCTGAAGCGAATGCAAAGAATATGACCAAATATACTATAGCAGCGATAGTAATGTACTTTGACTTGGAGTAAAGCATCACAAGTAAGTTCATCAGATCGATTGATAATTAAGTTTATCGCCTAATTAGATTAGCATTAATATTCGAGACGCTCATGTCTCAGTGTTTGAAAGCAGCAGCACAGGACATACTCTTCTCTGGAGAAGCATATCGCAATTTTGTCTGTTCTGCCAGGTCTGTGGCTACGAAGAATTCCTATACTAAGGCTCTTCGGCTATACATGAAATTTAAAGGCCTAACTGACTGTGAGCAGCTTCTTACAGGTGAGCCCAAACTAATTCAATCCAACATTATCGAGTGGCTGATTCACCTTAAAGAAGTGCAAAATCTATCATACGCTTCTATTTCGCTGTATTGCACAGCATTACACCATTTTTACGACATGAATGATATTACTGGACTTAACTGGAAGAAGATTGGTAGTTTTCTAGGAGAGAATATAAAGACAGTAAAGGACAGGCCATACACAAGGGAAGAGATGAGTAGGCTACTTGACGCTTCTCAGGACAAGCGACTCAAAATCGCGATGCTCCTTATGTGTGGCTCGGGTCTGAGAATCGGAAGTATTTCCGAGTTAAAGCTTCGAAGTCTTGAACCGATCCCAAAGTATGGAATCTATCAAATAACAGTTTATGAAAATACGAAACAAGAGTATATTACATTTTGTACTCCCGAATGTGCTTCGGTAATAAACTCTTACCTCGAATACAGGAAAAGAAACGGAGATCGTCTGAAGCCTTCCGAACCACTACTGAGAGACGAATTCGATATTGATGACCAAATTCGAGCTGCAAACCCCAAAACTTTATCTACATTCAGTCTTCGTGCCCGTATCTTCAGATTATTAGTATCGAGTGGAGTAAGGGAAAGAAAGCCCGAGTTAGAAAAAGTGCCAAGTGGGGAAACGAAGCCAGCTTTAAGGCCGCAATATGATCGACGTGATGTTATGCAATGCCACGGAGCACGTAAATTTTTTTCAACAACGTGTACTCTTCAAGGTTTGCCTCCTCTGACAGTCGAAGCTATATGTTTTGCTTAGTTTGATTATGTTTAGAAAATCAAATAATGATCAAATTATGAAGATAGACTAAAGTAATCTACCCGAGTTTCCAGGTTATTTATGATTGACAAACCTCTGGACCCTCCAGTTCTTAATTTATATAGTTTAGCTCTCCTAATATAGTCACAGTATCCTAAAGTTGGAGGTCACGTTCTCTTCCAAACCATCTTTCACAGAACTTCAACTTCAAAGCTTGACCGTACGTTTTATCGCAAGCCTATGCAATTATCTACTACTCAATGCCCTAGTAGGGACAGCGTCACTTGATAATTATTTGAATCTTGTCTGTTACCTTCATCCAACCAGTTCTAGATGTGAAATAAGACATGACCTCTGGCGGTGTAATTTTTTTTTCTGCACCAAATTCAGGACGGCAATCATGTCTATAGTCCTGATAATTAGCATGTTGAGTCTGAGTGCCTTTTGAATAACATTTGATGGAATGGGTTCATCTTTTTCTTGTGGGCTCTTCGCCACATTGAAGGAATTAACTATTAGTAGGGACGGAAAATCTTCCGTTTTTCCATTTGCTTCTCTATGCTCATCAAATTCACTTAAGTCTTGGCGCCTCAGGTTATGGTCCTTTCCTTTGCATTCGCATATCACTTTGGGAGAGCCACTTTCATCAACAATCCAAAAATCCTCTTCTCCTGTGTCGTTCTCTGACGTGAAAACGCCTATCTTCGATAATATTTCTCGGCATTTTTGTTGCAATTCTTTATGTTTCAACCATAGCACAGACTTTAGATCCAGTTGTTCATGCAACAAGGCCTCATTCGCTTTAATCTGGCTTTTTAGATCTTGATTTCTATTGAATATTAATTCTTCGTCGTGCAGTTTGATTTCGGATATCCATCCGGGTGGCTGAACGATTAAATTTTTTCTGTGAGTTAAGAGAGCTTTCGATACAGCAACTACTGCATTTTCCAAATCATTTCTCCTTATGCCAGATTGCAAATGAAAAGGTAGCAATGTCAGTAATCCATTACCCCTTCGTAACGTAAGACCAACAATCGCTTCCCCCTCAAATTTAGTAAGCTCTCGCTGAAGATTTTCATCCTGCAAAACATACCTAGTTGTACATATGACAGAATCAGCTTGCACATCTGATTTAAAGACATTGGATACGATGCCATAGTCCCTCAATAAACCCGTAAACTCTGACTGCCTAACTTTGATTTCTACTATGGAATTTGATAATGCCACTAATTTGGTAGAAAACATTAGCAAAATATCATTTATCACTTTGTCTTCATGACATCCTGAATCACACAAGATACACACATGACCTCCGTCGTCTAATACTCCCAAGATTTCCTTTTCGATTACTGAGTCATCATTAGTCATAATTTTGGTCGCTAATGGGGAAATGATGATCGTTCCAAAATTTCTAATTTCAGTAATTTTATGATAATTGGTCCAAATCGATACTGTTTTTTCTTTGATTGATACCACTTTTTCTTTAGAATGTATTATCGGTTCAGGAGGAAGACTGAAGTATTTGCTACCGCTGAACATGGCCAAAACCTTTCCTTCATTACTGCCTCTTTCAGTGTAATTTTGTGTCATTTACGATTTTGCCTTTTATATTTTTGAACGTCGTTAAATAATTTAACGTATCCCGAAATTTCATCCTTGGCTGGTTTAGGTTTAAAAAAAAGAAAATTGGACATATACTACAACGAAACCTATCATAATTTAACTAAATTATTCTCAAAGGTCAGAGGAGACCTAACTCAATGGCCCATGAATGCAGAGTTTTTCTTCTTGTTTTGATTAACTAAGCAACAGTTCATTAAGTAGAGGACTGTTCAATTAAACAATTTGTCGGCTCTACTAAAGTCATATTTAATTCTTGGTACAATTTTGCTCTTTGTACTGTGTATATTTTCAGTTTCCAGTATATTTTCTGCGGAATCCCAAGCAAGTATTTCTATTTGTCTTCCCGCAGTTCAAGTTTCATGACAATGGAGTTATTCTAAATGATACCGAACAAATGACACCTGTAAGTGCCGCCCCCTAAGTGAGGAGATAGCGCATTATATAATAGACCAAATATGGAAGATATACACGGATACAAGAAAAGAGAAACCAAATCTAAGACAATGTGTTCAAGTTGCTCAGTTTTGCGTATCACATTGTACTCTTAACCTGCGGAAGTTAACTCGGCCTTTTGCGTTCAATTATTTTAGATACCATGGTGAATAATGGCGTCTTTCAAATTGTCTTGAAACTCAGCTTCCTCATTCTGTAACTCTGAATCTCCAGATGATGTCAACTTATAATTCTTCAAGTCACCCAACATATTCAAGGGATACTGCGGGAAGTCTGCATATCCATCATAGTCAATGGTGTACCCTACTTGAACAATACCGCCATGTCGCATTACTATGTTTTGGAAAGGTTCAAAGCTTTTAGATGATGATGCCGGTGAATATCTCCCGCTTCCAAGCTCCGCGTTAACTAGACTATAGCCTACTTGTGGATTTTCCCCTCTTGTGGGGAGTAGAATGTTAAGGTCATGCGGAATTAACTCAGGATGGTTGCCCCCCCTTACGTAGCTTAACAAATTATTGCTCTGGAGTAATTTATCTTCGAGTATAATTTGGAAATCATAAAATCCATTTTCTATTTGAACTTGAGAAACTGGAGCTATATTATTATTAGATACCATATAACCTGGCTTCACATTTGTCCTAGTAATTGTAGAGGAAGGGTCACGAATTTCTGAAATAGAATGATAGGGCGGGTTTGCATCATATGACGCAGGACGGAGTCTTGTTCCCACGTCAACAAATTGGCTTAATTCTGTGTTTATCGCATCCCATTTTGTGTTTCGATTACCTACAAAATTCAACAGATTATCGTTCTGGGTCAATGCCGCGTTGCCTGGTTGTGACACCGCATACATTGAAGGTGAGGGAACTGAACCAGAAGGTATAATACCACCCATTCCAGGTCTCATTACAAATATATCTGGTTGAGACTCCTCTATAGAGTGACCTCCTTTAGCTGCAGCGAACATAGATGGATTTGAAACCGATATTATCGCTATCATAAAGATGGTTAGGGTAATAGCAACAATGAAAGTTATTCTCACTTGACCGTTTAGGACCATAGCCCTAGTATAATTCTACAACCTAAAAAAGATTATCGGGTAAATCCTATTTATTTGGAAACTGGATAGTTGAAATTTATAAGCAAGTTCTTTTTTAAGGTATTTTGAATGGTACCAACTCGTAACTGGTTATTGGTTATGGTGATATTTGCAACATCCGGATTATTCGCATTGGCAGCATACACCACGGTGTCTCAGCAGGCACAAGGACAAGCTCACGGAAATCAGGGTCTTTCGAAATATATTATTACAGAAGCTCAGGTAAACAACTTGACTGCAGCGATGAACTCTGCATTTGGAGAGCCTTTCTACGAGTTAGGTAACAGTCAAGACTTATCATCCCAAGTTCTGAAGACAAATCCGCTTGAGACCCAAGATACATACAGGGTTAACGGTACAATGAAAGGCGTAGGAAACATAAGCGAAACAGGTACTTACGTGAGTACATACAGGCCAGGGACTTTGCATAGCGTTGGAAGCGGTACATTATCAACAGCAGATGGAATTGCTACTGCAACATTTACTGCGGCAGACCAAGGCCAGCAAGATGCCAATGGTAATCTTCTCTATAAAGGAATAGTCTTCTACCGAGCTGAACCTACAGGAAAGCTTGGTTTCTTGGATAATAAAATCGGGCTCTATGTTTATTGGCAAAGCAAGGATGGAAATGATTGGTCTAAAGTCTGGGAATGGAAATAGTATTCCTACCAATTCTTTCCATTGCTTATCCAGAGACCTTAAAGGACTAACCGCCCAAAATTTTAAATAGTTACTAATCAAGACGCCATATTTGGCGGATATGGGCCTATTATTGTGTCAAATTTGATTCGCAAACCATTTGCTACAGTAGGAGTATTAAAATTCATAGACCACGTAGTCCTAGATAGCTTGTAACAATCTTGGGAGTATCTTGGTCCAGTTGGTCCTGCCGTGGCAATTTGTCTTGAGCTTTCGCATGATTTTTTGCTACCAAAATATTTTGTACCATCATTTGGAAGTATATTAAAAAAATAGCTTCGTCCAGAATGAAGCAAAGAATGTCTGCTAGAGTTAGCCAATCACTTATAATCATCACTATTAGATTAATGAGCCAGCAATGTCGTTTAGTCTTGTTAAGGCAATCAAAAGTACTCATATGAACCCGATTAATAGGATGCTTCATTGTATCGGAGCGCCGTTCTACATCTTCGGAATAGTCGTGATTGTAGGGCATTTTCTTGGAATCAGTGATTTCAATCTTTTGACAGGAATTATTCTCTGGTTCATCGCTGTGGGATTGTTTTTGACGGGACACAAAATAGAACGAAATCTCAGAGCAATGACATTAATAATATTATTCCGATACTTTAGTTCAACAATAGCAACCTATCGCGAAGCACATGCATGCCATCCTACTGCAAGGGCTAGGAGACTGCCACGATAACGCTCATTAATTTCCATTCTTAAAGGCCTGGTTTTCCGTAAGTCGCCCTTTTCCATGAAATTCCTGACTCAACTAATAAGTATGTGTGAAGTTAAAATTACTTTTCTGCTTGGCATTACCCCCTTACTTTCGCCTTCCCATAATAATGATAACTTACTCTTTAACACATAGGAAATGATGATGACCGTATATGCAATTTCTGCGGTAACTTTATTTATAGAAAATATGGACAGGTCATGTAATTTCTACTCCAGTATCCCTGGCTTTAAGCTAGTGAATGGAGGTTCCCCTACTGATTCTTTTACTACATACGAAATTGGTAGTGCTGAATCAAAAAATATTCCCAGGACATATCTAAATTTAGAATTGGCTAGTCCAATCAGCATTGATTACAATATCGATGACAGTAGAAAGTACTTTGGAAGAATAATATTTCATACGGAGGATGTAGATAAACTATATTCCTATCTGAAGAATAATCAAGATTTATCAAAAGTGATATTGTTTGAAGATGAGCCCAGAGACGCTGCATGGGGTGAAAGATATTTTCATATACGTGACCCAGACGGATATCAGCTATCATTTGCAAAGCCGTTAAGGAAACAGTAACAAGACCTTATAGAAGGAATCAACACTAATTTGACCGACCTGAATACCTCAATCTTATGTTGCTACATCTGGGTCTTCTTTTAGGGTCAAATCTGTCACGGATACCACCGAACCCGGACCAACGATATTTTAACCAAATTTGTTCCTGGATTAATTATTTTGTGATGGGTCTACAAATCGTGTCAATTTTGATTCACAAACGGCCAGCATCATACCAGTAATTTTAGTAATAACCGATTAACCCGCTACTTCCATTCCCAAACCTTCAAATGAAAGTTGCCTTCTTCGTCGATGTCCAATTCCCAAACTCCCGGCAAGCTATTTAATCTTGCAAATTTCGGCGAAGAAGCCTGCCAGATAACTCCACCCCGCCAGCTCGCCTTTAGGCTACTTCCGGTAGGTCGTCCCCTTCCATGAGCCCACACACCTACAGTGTCCCCATCTTTGGTTGTGCAGATTCCATTGAACTCTGCAATCAAGGTTCCTCCATGCGGGGTTGCGACGCCTGTATAGATAGATGAATATTCTGCACCGAACAATTTGCCTGTTCCCTGATATGTCGCTTCCACTTTTCCGTCTGGGAGTGCCCTTATTCCTACGAACTTTCCAGTTTCTTCGAATGCTAAATCTCCTAGAGCCATGTGACCGTAGAGCCGATTACTCCTATTTATGAGTTCTAAATTCCGTTAAGGAATAGTAATAGAGTTTCTACAAACTAACAAAAGACCTAATCTGGCGAATAATATTAACTGGTTTTAGACCCCCGATACAGTAAGTAAAAATAAGGCTAAAAAATAGACAATTATTCCGATTAACCTAAATACCATCTAACGAAAGAAGGTCAGTGCTAGGTGGACTAGCCATTAACTGCAAGAACGCTTAACTCTATAGAATTTGGGCTCCTACTCATTATTATCGTGCATTAAGGCGAAAATGTCTGTTTCTCCTTTAAGGCTAGTACTCCAGCGATACAAAATAAAACAAAAGATGGAATTCCGAAGTAAGTGGCCGCTGCAAGTATGACAACTCCGCATACTATCAACAAGATACCTGCCATCTTCGTATTCTTTATTCTAAAGGCAACGTAAAGACTGGCAGCATTTCCAAGAAGTAGAACAAACACGTGAAGTAATTTTCCACCGAGAAAGAGACCTAATATTGGGAACCCGATTAGGCTATTGAAATACACGTAACCAACTACGATAGGCACAAGAACGACTAATCCAAGTATTGCAGTAATCAGTGTAAGTTTTTGGTATCCCTTCACTCTATGCCCAAAAGGTTATTCTACAATATTGCTTATTTCACTTAACTTTCAAATGATAGGTTGACCAATCCATGAAATCTAGATATGGAATATAGTATTCATTCTAACATGAGTCGAACAGAAAGTGAAAGTGAAAATTCAAACACATTAGATAAAAACGAAAGGAAGAAACTGAAAGAAGCATTCAAAGAATCTGAGCATGAACATTCAAGCAGCTGTGGTTGCGGAGGTTAAAGGATAATCTGCATCATACCCTTTTTGGTAACTACGACAGTACGTGTGAAACAGTAACAAGAGCCAAGTCCCAATCTTCTTCCCATTGAAGGAACGTACTTTAGCATCGATATCGGAACTAATTTGACCGACCTACGTAAACAGTCTTTTAAGGTGGGCATTGCCGTTAGATATAGGCCACCTTATAGACAATAACAGACTTCAACAAATTAGACGACTACCTATAATCACTGAAAAAACTGGTAATATACGATAGTAATCCATCACGCAATTCAATTGCCTTAATCCTATTATCCCCATCCAAATTGTTTCGTAAAAACACATCTAGACCCTGAACCATGTATTGGATATTGGGAAGCGTCAATAACGACTTTATTTTTTCAGGTGGAATGGATTCTCGTTTAGGATACATGAAGTATAGATGAGGCATCCGGTTGTTAAGTTTATGGTCTAAATACTAACCGGCTTACATCCTAATCCCAAGAATTCTAGAATCCGCCAAACAAGGAACCAGACAGGGAACATGTCGGGCGCTGTGAACAATGTAACCCAATCAGCTAATTCAACGATGTCCGCAGTTGGAAAGAATCTAACTGATGCCGGTGGCTCGTTGTTAAACAAGACAGGTGAAGTCGCTAAAAAAATAGTGGGCGGTGCTGCGGATGTCATAGGAAACATTAGCAGCGAAATCAAGGAAGGAATAGGAGCCAAATAGAGTTGTCCTATCTAAGATAGAAAAATTCCAAGGCTACCAGAGGAAGATTTGACAACACCGGATATATCCGAAATTTGTTTAATGTGGCCGGTCGGGTTTTTCCCGTCCGGTATGCGCCTTTTTGGAATGTACGTCCAACTTTTCTTTTTCCTTAAATGTCATCTTGCAATGCTTGCATTTGAAGACCTCATTTTTCTTATTCTTCTTGAATAGATTGAAATTTAGTTTCATTCTGACATAATAAGCTACAAAATATAAGTTTAAATTATTTCCTCCAAGAACAGACAGGGACAAACTCTTGCTCAGACAAACCTTGTTTACCGTCACCCTCCTCACTATCTACCATTATCCCCCGAGGCATCTCACAACCCCTACCAGCCTTTAATTCTCTACTTTGAAAAAATCCTAGAAGTTTAAATTAAATTCATGAATTTGGAAATTTCGACGTTTGACAGGTCAATGATAATAGGGAAGTTCATTCTCCCGGAATAAACCTGTCTCCTTATCAACTGTGTGATAATCATCTAACATGTGACGATTATGGACCACCGTTCAGTTTGAAATCATAATATTGACTTACCTCGTCGTAAACGTCTAGTGTTATTACCTATTCATTAAGCTGTCCAGTATGTTTGCTAATCTTGTGATAGTCTAATTCAGCCAAGCTAGGAAATTCCTTACCGCATTTATCACAGTGGTATTGACTCACCGAAGCCATTTTGTATTTTAGAATATATAATTCAGTGCTAATAAAGGTACCACTGAAATGAATGAATAAATATTTAGAAATAATAATCATAGCAGCCATTCTGTCAGTTGTTCTGGCTTTGTTGAAATTGGTTCTTGGTTAGCATTTTTATTCTCGGTTAGACTAGTTTACACTCATTCAAAATGCTGATGTGAGGTTTCTTCGTACATCCCCATGTCAGCTTTGATTTAGAGATAAGATAGAATTTTCTGTACCAAGTGACAGCTGTACCCTTTGTATCCTGTTGAAAACTTTTGCTTAAGGCTAATAACATTTCTGGAAAAATTAATCTCAAATGACCTTTCAAATTGAAGCTAAACCCCCGACGTATATCAAGCTCAAATTATAATTGTCCTAAATGCGGCTCCAAATACAAATCATTAAGGTCATATGCTTCAAATCTTGATGCCAATATAATCCAAATAATAGAATGTCTACATTGTAATTATTCTTGGAGAGAATCTTGGGAATTACCTATGTGGTGGTCTTATCGTAAAGGAACTTAAGTCAAGATTTACTTCCTAGAATAACATTTTTTATCTATTCTTATTTCCTACTAATCAAAAAACTTTTTAGAATTACTTAGCTAGGTAACACTTACATAATAGCTGCTGGTAGGTCTAGGTTTCCTTATTGAGTCCGTTGAAAAGGACCTACCAGTTTTTCATTAACTTATGACTTTCAAAAACTCTTTTTGATTTAATTATCCTTGCTTCTTAGCATAATCCTTTAACCCAGTAAAGTCAATGCTGACACATGGCTCATCACCAACTACCCACGCATTATGTCCAGGAGGGATTACAGCTGTATCTCCAGGTCCGCCTTCAAGTTCAGTCCCATCATCCATTACTACCTTCATTCTTCCAGAAATAATATACGACGTATGCGGTGCTTCACAACTATTTGTGTTGACTAATGGCTTTACGCACTTCTCCCAACTCCATCCAGGTTCAAGCGTTGCACGACCAATAACAACATCACCAAGGGTTGCAATTTCCACCTTTCCATTTTCAAATGTTCGAACCTCATCAGGATTATCTAAACTCTTTTTCTGAAGATTTGCCATATCTATTCTGTTATGTGATGTGACCAGTGATTGTTATAAACTTTGAGTAAAGATTAAGATTAATTAGGAAAAAGCCTTGCTTACCTGAGTAATTTATTAATAGGGTAAAGATTGCGGAGTTATAGATATCTGAAAATTACTGAGGATTATGCATCATTTATCAAAAAAAAAGAAAAATTTAGTGGCTCTAGATTTTTACTCTTGAGGACTCGATTTATCTAGATGGACTCTTTACGTCTGAATAGATTCCAAATTGGGGCTCCAGCTGGTGGGTAGAATGCTTGAATGAAAATTAACGCCAGAGGCGCAGCATACGCACCACCACGTTCTATGAATTCAAATATTGGGGCTCCTGACATAGGAAATAGAAATTCTGTAAAAAGCTTCCATGCCAGAACGAAGCCAAGGAGACCATACATAGGTTTTATGAGAACTGCAACAGCCAAGACAATTTCCATCCATCCCACTATCGTTACGAGGAGCAATGGATTGACAACATTTGCACCCAAACCAATGGATGCAAAATGTTTCATTTGCGCTTCTTTATGAACAATTGCGCCATAACCTCCATGACCAATTAGAAAACCGACGATAATTAGACGAAGGATTATCCCTAAAGTGTGAGCTTTAGGCTTGGTCAAGGTTGGAAGCTTTGATGGAACTATTGGAGTAAACCATTCCCTTAATCTTGTAGGGAATCCAGCTAAATACAAGAAGCAGAAAGCAATACCAAAGTTATATGTTCTTTCAGGAAGTTCAAACCAGTTTTCCCCTGAGAGTGGTCGTATAGTTGCTGTGAATATTCCCCAAAACGTCATCCATACAAGCATTGCACGTATTGGCATAACTAACGCCAGAACCCCAAGCGAAATATCTATGGTTCCTACCATGGGCATTGTTGCGAAGCCAGTTGCTGCATCTATTCCAAACAGATTGAAGTATGGAATCCAACTCTCTTTAGTAATAATTCCAAATGCACCGTGTCCTATGAACTCAGCAGCGACAGCGATTCTAAATATCCAAAAAATAATGGTCTTTGTTTCAATATTTCGTTGTCCAATAAGAGTAGTCAACATATTAGTGTGTGTCCCGGACACACCATTTTTTTCACTTCTTAACAATGGATAGCTATACCCAAGGTGTGATATTAAATATAGTAATACTATTATCTGATTTCTCCTAACCGTACATTAGTAATTCTAAAATATTCACAACGAGTTTAATAGGCACAATTTACCGCCAGCTAAGTCAAAAGTTTAGCTATCACTCTCAAAATCTTATCGACCATTTAATAAGTTACTAATTAAAGCCACTGTTAGCTTAAAAAAACACTTTGATACAAGAGTGGATATAAAAAGAACGTTAGCCTACGATTACAGTTGAAAGAACTTAATCTATGTCCCTTATTTAGCATTTATTTGATTGACGATTCCCTCTACGGTAGGTGCAACCAGCCTTTTTTCACATACCATGCATGGTATTTCAATCCTTTCTGTACGGCTATACGTATTTTCATGTGGTGTCAAAAACCATCAAGCAAGGAATTTGGAAAGATGAATTCTACCTGAAAAATGTTTAACAGTGGATAATCAGTAGTAAGGAAGTCTTTGTTGGTTGTGATTCTTAATGATGTTATTTATATGACTTTGAGCCGACTGCGCTTCTACCATTAATGACGCTAAATCGCAAGAAAGACCTGGAATCAATTTAGTTACAGCTTCTGATATCAAAGCGGCAGCATGAAAGTCTGGTACATCTTTTAGCACCTCAGTCAGAAAGACGACTACGTCAAAATTAGTCAGTGCACCTTCGTTCAGGAGAATAGCTGGGATGCCGGTGATTGTACCGTTCTTAAAACGAATAAAGCCATTCGCTTCCGCAATTTTGGCGGCTGAATTCGTGCTCGTAATTGCCATTACCTGAGACTGCATACCCTGCTCATTGTCTCTATCTTGCTCAGACAAACCTTGTTTACCATTACTCTCCTCACTATCCATCATTATCCCTGAGGAACTTACTATCATCCTGCACTCATTTTGTAAGGCCCACTTGAAAATCATCTCTGCTATCATCCTTTCCATAGATACGCTGCCCATATTCACTTCGGAAATGAAAAAAGCAACCTTAAGCTTTTCATTCACATATATTCGTGCGGGAGATTGTGGAACATAGTTCTCAATAATAGAAACTGGAGGAAATTCGGGTGAATCCACAACTGCGATTAGCTCGGTGCCGATGGAACGTATCAAACATTCTGATGCTATTGCATTGACAAGACCTGTGCTAGGAAAACCATCTAGCACTATTCCTCCCTGAATATTTATTTTAGCATCCTTGTGGATATATTTTATTTCCAAAGCCATCTTGGACCCTCTATCAATTGAACGAGATTTAAATTATCATCCTGGGGAGAACGTAGTACATCGACCAAACCGATGGGGAGCGAGTTTGGGCAAGTACCATGCAGTGCTCTACCTAGACCAACTTGTCAGACGTTTTTTCAACTTCAATAGTACACCTAGTGACTATTCCTGCAATGACTCCTAAAGCAGCAAGCTAAGGTGCCAATACCATTAGAGCTGCAGCACTAGCTGCACCCCAAGTTACTGGAAGCGAAAGTAGAACTTTGCCCTTGTCGTCCTTTATAACAACTCTTTTGACTTTGGCATCATTTAATATCTCCTTTACCTTTCCCACCAGTCCATCTCCCGACACATGATAGATATCCTTCTCGACTCCTACTTGCGTGCCACAATTTGGACAGAAATTAGCGTCATCAGGAAGGTCTAATTTACAATCTCTGCAATTTGCCATCTTATCTTTAATGCCAGGCTAACTTTAAAACTTTCAGAACTTCATGTTCATTACGAAGTTTTCTTGAGCTAGTTTGTTGCCAACTATACTGCACAGGACATGTTCTTCTCAAAGAGAACTAACTAGGTAAATGATTTGAATCTCAATCGCATCAATTTAGAAGCTAATATGATAATGGCCTACCCTACCCCTGCCGGCGACTCTGATTGTACGCTATGGTCCCTACTCATATGAGAATCCAAGGTTTGTTGACTGTCAAATGTCTTACCGCAAGTTGAACAGGTAAACGTTTTGTTTTTACCCTCGACGTTTGAAGCTCGTGACATCTTCTGAATTACTTGGATAACTGAATTATTATACTTTGATTTTAAGATTACCGCTTTCACCATAATCTAAGTTCATCTCCGAATATTCCACAATTTGTCGAGCAGATAGCTTTAAAAAAGCTGTCGCGAGTCTGTCCTTGGTATACGAGCAACGGGAGGTTAAAGATAATATCGGTTTTTCTTTCGTAAATTTAGACTTTGTTTATTCGATTGGCAATAAACAAAGTACTCAATAAAACTTCAAATAAGATTTGGTGAGCTGAGGAAATAAGATACCATTTTCGCACCCTGTTCTGATGCAGTTGGAGGAAACTACCCATGTTCTGATTGACTATAGTAGACCTAATTACAAATTAGCGCCGTTACTCTAATGTCGATATCAATGCCATTCTAGATGTCAAAGTGTAAGAAGCTATCCCTTCATAACGCCTAATGCAAAACCTGCAGCAAGTCCTCCTGTCATAGGTATGCCTAGGTTTCCCGTGATGGTCGAGATTTGTCCAGTATCTGTCAACGAATGAGCGAGTGAAGATAACAGTCCCTGTGACATCGACTGAATCTTATCCCAGTTTACACTTATCAGGTTCTGCGACTGGAAATACATAAGAGCTGCAAAGAATATGCCCACTATAACGGCTAGTATCTTGAATACACGCTTGATAGCAAACCCAGCAAGAAATCCTATAAGTCCACCGGAACCTATTGTGAACAGTGTCGGGGTAAGATTCTCAAATGACAATATTACTAGTTGAAAGTTGTAGCAGATATTTATAGCTGTTGTAGAATGTCTCTAGGTCTAGAAGGTTTACTATACAAAGGATATGCTTCTTTACTGAATTTCTATATCGCTCTAGCTTCAATAAGTGAAATCCAACGGGTGAAGCAGGACTAATCCACTATAGTCCTAACCGCAAATTTTTTTTGATTATGATTTTTAATTTAATTTGAGGTAGCTAAAATACTGTTTTAAAGAAATCTTAGGTTTGTGTCTTACGACGTTTATTTGACCTGTCCTCTTATTTCGCCGTCTTCAAAATCGGGGCTATGTAAATTGACGTATAGCTTCCCTTGTTTCAACAGTGAAGCACAAGCGAATCGTCATATCCAAATTTGGAGGCCCAGAAAATCTTCACCTCATTGAGGAGTAGATATCTTCATCAGCAAAATGGCGGAAGCAGACACAGCCTCCTCATCAGAGTCACTTGTTACCCCTTACGAAAGCTTGAATGAAAAGCAACTAGGGATGTCAGGTGAGAGCTTCCCTGAGCACGTTTTGGTTCTATGCGACAAGTGTTATTGGCCTTGTACTTGCTTTAATATTCGTGGCCTAGTATATATTTGTCCGGCCCGTCAGAGAGAGGTGTTAAATAAGTGACATCTCAACAGTGAAGCACAAGCGAATCGTCATATCCAAATTTGGAGGCCCAGAAAATCTTCACCTCATTGAGGAACAAATTCCAGAACCACGTGCTGGCGAAGTGCGCGTAAAAATTTTGACCACAGGAGTATCGCTTGCAGATATTCTCATACGTGAAGGTGTTCATCCAGAATCATTGTTTAGACGAACACCTTTCTCTCTTGGTTGGGATATCGTGGGCACAGTTGATAAAATAGGTGAGAAAGTGTCTACAACATCCACTTGGCAAATAGGCGATATTGTGGCGGCCTTGCCAATAGTTGGAGGATATGCTCAATATCTATGTCTATCTTCTGACCAGCTCGTATCAGTTCCTTCCGGACTGGACTCCGCCGAAGCAGTTGGCATGGTACTAAATTACACTACTGCATATCAAATGCTGCATCGCTGTGCCCACATAAAATCTGGCGAATCTATTTTAGTTCACGGTGCCGCGGGTGGAGTAGGTACAGCGCTGCTCCAATTAGGAAACTTGGTAGGACTGGAGATGTATGGCACGTCCTCTCCCAGCAAAGAAAAAGTAGTATCAGAGCTTGGCGCCAAACCCATAGACTACAAATCAGTCGACTTTGTTCAGGAGATTTTCAGGCTTACTGGCAATGGAGTGGACGTAGTGTTCGATGGTATTGGTACAAAATCGCTAATGCGCTCTTATAAGACACTTCGGATAGGTGGTAGATTAATAGGCTATGGGTTCGGTGCAACGTTGAAAGAAGGACGTCGACATCAAATAGTATCGAATATCATAAATTGGATAAATGTACTTGCGTTAAACTTGATACCGGACAGGAGAAAAATTATTCCTTACAGTATTCAAACGTTGAAAAGACGTAAGCCGGACTGGTTTCGTGAAGACTTGAAGATACTATTAAATCTGCTCAAGCAGGAGAAGATTAAGCCCATAATCGCCGCCCGAATGCCATTGAATCAGGCAGTCCAAGCTCACGAACTACTTGGAAGGGGGTCAGTCACGGGTAAAATAGTTTTGATTTGCAACACCGAATAAAGCTTTTAAATCTACTATTAAATTCCCAGTTACCACTAAAAAATAACTAAACGGGGTATCGAAAAACACCCATGCCAACATCTTCGCGTGGGGATTCGGATTGTTAAACTAGTGGTAATAGTATATTTTGAAGGATATCTAAGAAATAAGTTTGGACCTCTTACATGACAGCCAAAATCTAATATACTCATACTGCAGGACTTGGCTCTGATTCCAAAGCATTAAAGAAGACCAAACAGACTACGACGATAAGTTAAATAATTTGAAGTTCGTTAGCATTTATAGAATGGTTGCTGTCCGGCGTTTTTGACTATAATGGTTGCCAACCAAATGAAGCAGTAATATTCGTTAAACAGTCAAGTGAACATGGATTGGTCCTGATTTCAGTATTACTGCGCAAAACTTATTTGAAAACATCAGTACAGAATGTGAGAGAAAATTCCTAATAATTAGTAAATATCATATGCACGAACTCAGAAATGTCCTGCAGTTAAATTTCTTAATTCCGATAAATGTGGTCCTGAATACAATGACGATTTGTTTGTAGGTGACGAATATAACGGCTAGATATAATATTTTAAAGTCTCTTCTATAGAGTCTTTGTGCTCATCGTCTCGGGTGTACTCCTGATATTTTGTAAAGTCAAGTGGAGTAATCATACCAATAGGTTTGTTTATGTCCACAGATTTATCATCAATAACAAGCAAATCCCTTACATTATGTCTTAACATCATATCAGCTGCCGTTGATGGCGACGATATAGAATCAATGGTAATAAGGGCAAAAGACAAATCACTCCATCCTCACGGAAGTTAACGAATGTTACTGAACATGTATTGAATAAGAAGATATATTTGGTTAGATTATGAAATTCTGTCTTGAAGTTATCTTTGCGATGTTTTCCGAGCGCTTGTATTATCGCCGTAATTGGCTTTTCTATTCTTTTTCATTTTGTTGGATTTAACATAGCCTTTGGTGACGCTGTACCGTTGCTTCGAATACATAGTGATAATAAGACACTCGACCGTGGTCTTCCACACTTTTATGACTGCATAGATAATGCCGTAGACCACAGCGTTAAAAAACAAAAAGACCCTTATTTTAAAAACGAGCCTACTCTTAACGAAGTTTTGAAATGCTACTACAAAACTTTTGTGAACGGGACATCTGTCAAACATTCGGAGAAATAAGTAGCAATATGACCAAGCTAAAAAACGTCGTTATTATAGCATTTGGAATCTTGATAGTTACATCTGTTGTTCAGAGTTTATTCGCATCTTCTGCTTATGCATTGACAAGATATTTCAACTGCATCACCAGGATTGCCAACGGTAACGACACTATGTCTTTAGACAATGTGAAAGGATGTTATTATAAAGTATTTCAGGGTGCACGGGATGCCGACTCTGACGGTAATAAAATCAAGTACATCAAGTAACCGAGTGACGTACCAAAATTTTCATATTACCATTGCTTTATTACATAAATTATTAAGACAGAAACATACTTTTTATTCACACGGGCCTAGTTGGAGGCGTCGGGGCACATTATCGTATTCTCGGTGAAAAACCAAACAAGAAATTTATTGAGATACATAAGTTGACGGGAGAGTTTGAATTCGTAGAAAATATCGGTAGCAATTCGCAATCAATTTATGTACCAATGGTTGATTTGAAGAGTTCGACACTCAGATTTCCATGCGAATCTTGATAGCTCTTATTTTAATCCAAAGCACTGAAACAGCTGTCAACCGGATTCCCGGAAGTAACCGTATGAAGGACTGTATCATTATTAGTCCAAATAACTGTAGTATTTCCTTCGATAGTCAGGTTTGAGGGCATAAAGAAATTCTTATTATCTGGAAATGACGAATCTCTTGCAACTATGACGTTTACGAATTGGTTATTCTTCGAAATTTTAACATAATTTACTAGCTTACTGGTATTAGAGATATCTGCCGAAACTATTTGAACTAGGTTGACCAGAAGGTACCCTGAAATGAGTGCAACCGCCATGATTAGAAATGAATCAAATCTTGGCGTTACCATTACTATTCTGACTTGCCATAAGTAACAGATTGCTTTTTGCAGACACAATATACTCTCTAAATCTTTCGTAAACTTTTTGGATTCGAAATAAGACATAAAAATACCTGCAAATATTCCACGCAAAATTTATCTACCGACTACAAATCTATCTCGATAGCAATTCACAGACCCTCATAGACTTGATGGTTTCTTCATCGGCGTGTTGAGTTTGAAAAGATAAAGCATAGACCCAATAATGATGGCATA
>JBBRRH010000043.1:0-32824 GCA_038201105.1 Nitrososphaera sp.
CACGAGACATTGAAGTTATTCCTGAAGCCATTTGACTACCTCTTTAATGCTGAATACATTAGTCCACAACAAAAAGCCGAATTAAGACAACAAGCCATAGACGCAGGTATGATAGCACCTTCGACGCCGTTAGTGCCACAAACTACCGCTCCGCCTAAGGGGACATACTCATAGACCTTCTAGTCATTTGACATTAAAGATATGTAAAGACGATACATAGACAATTGATATAAACTCATAATCCAGATAGTAAATATGGTCTTAAACAGTCTAATCTATATCGCGTTGGTAATTATTGTCATAATCGTAATTATTGTCCTGCTGAGATATCTATTCGCAGTCATCTTCATTATGCCCACAGCGTTAGACCATCCGGCTGATATGGTCCTATTCGCAAGAGGAATTCTTTCTAACGGCTAACTGAACAGACGGGCTTTAAATAGCCAGCCCCTATTCATTTCCCGAAGTTACGCGGCTATAATACAAATGTACAACAGGCTATAGATGCTGGCATCATTGGCCCTGAATTTGAATTCATTGGACGTGATGGTCACAAAGCATGGAAGTGTAGAGCTTGTGCATTAACGACAACCCATGACGATGGGATGGGCCAGGGTCAGCCATCTTCCGGTCTTCCTACCCATATCTGTCCTGGTCCCATCAAATAACTTTAACTCGGGCCCCAGTTTTCATATCACTAGAGATAAAAAACGGAAATAATCATTTCCGTGTACTTAGCACGATTTATTTCGGTTCAAATATCTTTAATCAAACAACATTTTCCATCTTTCCATGCCTATGCGGAATAAGGGAATTCGGACCAACTGATAGTCTGACCTCTTAAAGAAAAGAGCTCCCCTGCTTTTCTAGCTCTTTTTCTACCAATGATACAGGAGGAGAGTGAAATGGACAGTAATTTGCAGTAACATCGTATTCCTTGTTGCATTTAGGACATAGCCTGATCGTTGTTATAAATTCACCTTCCCAGTCGATCTCGGCTCCACATCTGTGACAAACGATAGGTCTGGGTTCGTTATTATGAAATATTATTAATGTTCCACAATCGGGATTACCACAAAGATAGGTGCGTTTGCCCAAAGACCCCTCCAACCCACTCACTATCGAATCCAAAACCTTGACCATTGGGTTGTCCGTAATAGCCGCAGGTCGCTTGGTTACCTTGTAACGAGGTAATGTGACATTCCTAGTCTCGGCATCATCAGCTTTTGAATTATTGTCGTCCATATACTATTTTATGGAAACTATGTTTTAAATATACTTGTTTCATGCAACTTCCTATATGAACTCATTGATGAAACCATACAAAAAGACTCAAAACTTCCTCACTGGTCAAAAACTACAATAATATTCTTTAAATTTAGGAAACAGCACTAATAACTTGTAAGTTCAGGAAGCCCTGCGGATTATATGAAATTAGAAAACGACAACGAAAATGATTTTATTATATTACAGACTACATTTTATATTTCCGATGACCTAATTTTTTATCCGACTGCCTATAATTCGACTCTGAGTTTGAAGGTCAGGACAATTATGCTCATTTCTGTTCCATGGGTTAATCGATCAAGATAATTATTATTGTTCTATCCAATGGCAGAGATAATATCAAACAATTCCATGTCTGACTACACAAAAATGCCGTTTAGTCAAGTCACTAACTATATTATTCAAAACTTAACTGTGGGGAGAATGATCATTTTCCCGTCATCAGATATTCGTCGAGTAAGGACTTTAAGAATTCGAGGTTTTATTCCCTAGAAATAAATGTTATTAAAAAATATATGGCTTTTAAATGAACCCACAGATTCCCCCGAGTAATAATTGAATCGGAGATGGAATGTAACGTATAATTACAAAGAACTCGATAGAAAAAATAAAAACATTATAGGTTCTATCTGTATAACTATATGCCGAGTTGGTCTATTATGTTACTAGGAATAGATCTTTTCCTCCCAACCACTTTTACAATTTCACTCCAGATGGCATCATTTACTCCCTCCATAGCCTTTATTTTCTCAAGGAGGTCAAGAAGTTGACCGTTGTCTTTTACTATTGTTTCTGCTCTTAAATCAATTGTATGCTCTCCAATACTCTTTCCTACATACGTTACTTGATCCAGCTCAATAAGCTTATTTGCTACTTCATCCGTCTTACCATTCCGGGTTGAAATAAGAAAATCTATTCGCCTCCACCCAAATTTATCTAAATTCAGCGAATAGGAAGACTGCAAAAATTCCTTTTCTAATCTCTTGCGTCTTCGCTGAATTGTGGTAAGTGGGATTCCTAGTTTTTTAGATAAAGATGCTGAAGGTCGTTTGCCATCAGGAACGAGAAGTATCTTCAATAATTCCTTGTCAACTGCTGACAGCTTTAGATCCACACAAAAGTAATATTTAATAAAGGCAATAAACTTTTTGATTAAACTATAAATTCCAGTGTCAAGGATAGTGAAAGTGGCAGGAGCTTTCCCAAAAAGGCTATTTTAATTGTTGTTCCAGCCTTGAGCATCATGGCAAGTAAAGCCATTTCCATGATCGGTGATAGTAATGAACGGCATATTTCTGCAACGTTTCCCTGAGTAATGATCGGTTTGAGAGAATAAACTACGAACCTAGTTAAGCGTGAGGCAGAATCAATCCCTTTATTTTTAATTATAATGAACTACCAAAACAAAGCCATGGAGGGAAAGGGGTAGGAATTCGTATCCCTCCATGTATATTTTGTCATGCCTGACGTAAGTATTCGATCGCGGGTAGGAATATTAACGATTCCTTAACATTGTTCGTTCAGGAGAAGGTCGTCCAAAACCAATCAATTAGGTAGGTTAGTGTAGATCGGGCTCTGCAGGCTCACTTTGTACTTGTACTCTGTCGAAACGATTATAGCTCTTCAAGTTTGTTAGTCCCCCTTCATATATTAACATGTATTCATGGTCATTCAAATAAGCCTTTACATATCAACGTCTAGCCAGTCAACAATTATGAAGACGTCTGGAGTCCTGACTTCTGTCTTGGGAAGTATCGTGATCATCAATTCAATCTGTAGTAACGCATTCTCTCATTACTTCTATAAAAATCAGGGATCGATATTATTTACGCTAGTAAAGCAATTCCAAATGGAAGATAATCTTGCATCGAATACCTTAATAGTAATGAATCGATTTCATTACAATATGCAGAGAATTCAGTTAATTTATTGAAACTTATCGTCGCTTTCAATAGTGGTATAACTAGTAACGCTAATTTTGTCAATACATACGGTGCACTATTCGGTGGTCTCAACCTAACAACAAAAGCGATTGTTGCAGCCAGTCTTGCAGATGAATGTCTTAAAGAAAATGCTCTAGCCAAAGAGCTCGATCCGAAGATAGCCGCTAGTCTGCTTAACATGACGATGAATACGGGCAATTCAATGTACATGGGAGATAATATCTCTACAACAAATGAATCTACAGTAAGTCATGGGTTGAAGTCGGGTAATAATCATGTTATTAATCAGATCAATTTCGAAACGTCGACTATGCTTGCGATATCGTTAATAGAGTTATTCCCGAGACATTTGAAATATACAACACTGGAGAAATCCACCGGCTTGATGCAAATTCCAATTGAGATGAAAACCGGCTCAGTGAAAAAATATTCTCAGGGAATCAACAATCTTGAGTCAGCACTAACCAAAAAAAATTGGGTGCAAGAAGCCTTAAGCATTGTTCACGGTCAAATACATCCTAGTCTTTTTCTCGCATATGATTTGAAACTTAAAGGCGGATGAGTCAGTTCCGTTATGATATTGAATTATCATTTTGGTTATTATTGTAAATATTTGTTGTGATGATATTTTTCCGCATTTTAATAGGAACGAATAGAATGTTTGTCTGTAGAGACCATCCATATTTCATAGTAGCAATATCGCTAATGATCTTTACCACTCTAACTTTAGGTAACCTTGCAATCGCATAATAATGTCAAAATAATGTTCCATTAAGATTAAAACAGGATAATTTATTAGCAATTACTTGATGACAATAATTCCTTTCCAGTAGATAGTGTATGTACTACAAAAAGGGTAACTCATGGCAATAGGTAACATGATCAATAAATTTCAAATCGTTTTGGTTATTTTGTCATTATCCCAATTAATGTGGTCAGAGACGCATTTCAGCTTGTTAGGGTGATCTGGAGCAATTTGATTCTGGATTAAGAGATTAGACTTGAAATTACTTAACAATCCTATGTGTCATGCAATTTATCTAAATAAAAATGCAATCCATCTCGATTATCTAATAATATCGTCCAGGTTGCAAAGATAATTTGTGGATATTCTATACACTTTATAGTAAAATTTTGATCACTTTTCTGAATTCTGTCAAGTATATTGTTACTAGTGTATTTTTAGGTGATTTTTTTTAGTAAATCGGTTTATTAACGGCCTTTTTTCAAACAACCTTAATGACTTTAGAACAGAAACCAAAAAAAATTATGACAATAGTATTGTCGGCTTTTGCATTCGCAATTTTAGTAGGTGCAGTGAGTGTCACAAGTGCATTAGCTGACGTAGGTTACGATAGGGGTGAAAAACTCAAAGGATTTACGTATGATCATGATAAAGCAAGTGAAAGCAAAGCAAAAAAGGCTTGTAGTTCTGTAGACAAAAGTGATGAATGCATTGATTGTGTTGAGCATAGAGCTAACCTCCAGGGATTAAAAGGATACGAGGTAGTAAAGTGTCTAAAAGAGCCGACGAAGTATAATTACTAAGGGAAAGATATAATTATCTTTACCCTTGGTCTTGTTCCATCATTTTCTTTTTTATTAGATATTTAGTCTATCTAAATTTACGCATAAAATTATTTCTTAACAAGTAAACATCGTTTAATGGATTATGAATATGTCCTATCTTCAAATAAATTCTCGAGTGGAAACAATAAGTAACATAAGATCAAATGTCCTCTTGCGTATCAATTCTAAGCTTGTGTACTTGTGTTGTTTACAACACGACCTAAGTCAAAAAAATACCAATGTGTAGTAATTGGTGTATAACATTCAAGCTAGCAGTTACGCCCAAAAGGACTGTTACCTAATATCACGATAATTTGCATATCAAATGTACGCTTCTCTACTTCGTCTTTGGGTCGGGATATCATAATTAGTGCAGAAACTCCTAGTCCATTTGCACTCTCGTCTTTGCTTAGTTTAGGTTTTTTCATAAATGGTTATTCTATCTATTCTTGACTACGTTGGAATACGAGCTTAGACTCGAGTACAAAATTTAGCCTTGCCCATGAATAATAAAATTCAGTCATATACCCGCCTATTACCGTAATCTAACCTACGCTACCTGCCGAACAGGCACAATAGCCAAATTCGTCTATTCTCGAACCACACATTTCACATCGACCGAATTTGTTATAATCAACTTCCCAGGGGTCTTTACCGAATAACTTAAAATGGTCATTAATCTCTTCGGGAATGATATCCTCAGTCTTGGATTTTTTCTTCCTACCTGTCATTTCTTCTTCAATCTTTTATATAAACCGCGGATCTTCTCTCAGCTATGGTTATTTCTCCCAATCTTCTTGTAACCATTACCAATACCAATCATTTCCATTCTATTGAACTTATTGTTCCTTATAGCGATTCGAAGAGTGTTTAAATTTTGCCCTTTGACTAGGTAAGAAGATATTACCAAAAATTACTCACTGAACTAATGGTATTGTCCCGGGAAGAGATCATAAAAGAACAATTAGGACGTGCGGTCAAAGATATTCTCGAGCAATTGCCTTGGATGGCAGAGGTCTTTCGAAATCCGACCTATGACCTACATAAAACTGTAGAGAACGAGCTGGACTTCTTTTTAGGAGCAGTCCTAAGTGAAATACTGGAACGATATACACAATATCTTTTGAATAAACAGATCAAGCCGTCCGCTGAAGAGTTCGCTTGGATTAATCAAACTCTCTTCTCACGTGCGAATGAATTCAAAGATCTAATTCGAAAGATAGTACAAGTGTAACCTTGTTTACCACGTTATTTTTGTCAATTAGTCTCATCACCTCATCATCCTAAATCAAAGGGCACTCCTCTTCCTTCTGAATTGTAATCCAAACTATAAGCTGAGTCCCAAGTATTGTTCTACAGATATTATTATTGAAATTATCCAAGAAACTCACAGCCATAGCCATAGAGATGGGCGACAAAAGTGAAGCCAAGGGCATAGCATTTGGAAGTTAACAGGTTTGAATAAATGAATGAGGTGAGTAAGCAATAGTTATATCAAGTATTGACTTTTATTTCGTTGATAGAATTTGACTCGGATTGTCCTATTGGTAGCATTCGATGGAAATGAAAAATGAGACGCGAGATGTTAACGACGGACCGTGGTGAAGGCCAAGAAGTGGATGTGGATCAGATTGTTACTAAGCAAGGAATAGTGTACCCTCTACCCCAAAAATTTCGTCCAGCGATATAATGGACACAAAGTTCACGAGTTCCATCTAATAACTATTTTTTCATAGCAAATTACGGAGACGATCCAGCCTTTCAAAAGAATCGAGTAAAGTCCTTCTCCCTTGCGCTAGATCAATGTTGTCTTTACTTGGCGCATATCCGCAATCTGGAAGAGCAATATGAACAATTATTATTAAAACAAGTCATCGTGAAGATTCAGCTTCTCATTTGTCGTAGTCATTTACAACTTCACTATTAATTTGATAATCACCGCCACTTGAAGACATTTATATCTTGTCACCTCCACCCTGATTTCCTCCAGAACCACAATTGATAAAATCTGGATCAAAATCATTACCATCAAAACGATCACTGACTATGTGATCTTGATCTGGTCCTCCAAAGAGTCTGTCGGAACCTTCTAATCCTGCAATAACATCGTAACCAGATTCTCCAGCAATCAGATCAGCTCCTGAACCAAGTGAAAGTTCATCATTCCCGTCACCTCCATCCAATTTATCGTTTCCGTCACCTCCATAAATTTTATCATTTCCCTTTCCACGAAATATTTCATCGGTACCGTTTCCACCTGTGATAATGTCAAAACTATCAGAACCAGTAATGGTATCATTGCCCTCTTTTCCATCGATATCATCGTCATCACTACTTCCAACAATTTTATTATTGTTGTCTGTGCCTATACAATTCACTCCAGGTGAACAATAAATGTTGTAGCATGAACAACAACAGGCGGAATACTAGTTGTTATTGTAATCACTAGTGCAGTGATTACAAAGATAGACGTTATCGAGGTCCGAATATGCTTCAATAAGGTTGTTGCAAAGTTAATACTAGTAGGTTTTCGAAGATAATGTACTAGTATCAAATTTGCATATCATTTATCTCATTTCATCACGATGCAACGATAATCTAACGAAGAAAAAGTAGATCCATTGCTAATATAAGACTGATCTCAAGACCATCAACTTTAGTCTTCCTCTGGGCCATCAAGCTTGCATCAATGGTAATGATAACTCCCTTTGGCTTGAATTAGATCGGCAGGACATTTCTGAATGTTATTGTGCTTGTTAAAGAATTCCAAACAAAACCATAGAAAGCAAATGGTTTCCTTTGTAAGAGTCTCCATCACAAGTATAGTAGTGGTAATGATTGTTCAAGATCTGATTTGATTACAGTTAGATTATCAGTTGCCATTTGTTTGGCTCATTGCCCAAATGGGTTTTTACAAGAAGTCTGGTCCACTCATCGCATTAGTTAGTCAGTTTTGTCCAAGACTTGACCAAAGAACGAATAAAAGTAAACTTAATCTTTTATCCATCCATGAGTAATTCATTAAAAAAATGAAAGGAAAACTTGTAGGTGTACGACCTCTCTCAGCAACAGCGATGTGTTTCAAGTGCGGAAATGAGGCAACCCAAATGGCCTGCTATGATATCGGAGATGGATTCTTACATACGGAAAAAATCTGCGATTCTTGTGCCTATTGTAGATCTGACAATGATTTCCCCTTATTGGGCCGCAAGGTCTAATTGGCAAGATTCTTTTGGTCCATAAAAAAAGAAAAGTGGATGTTTTACTTATCTGTTTACTAACTAACTAGGACCGTTTAATTAGATTCTTGAAATGTTCTTTGTTCTCTCGTTATCTCGTTATTCCATGTCTCTTCTGTATAACCATGGACTTGAATTCCGTGTTCCTTCGCATTGTTAAATAATTCTTCTTCTGTTTCGCCGTACATAGTGTGTGTACAGATAGGATCCCCCGGCATCTTTACAGTTGATCGATAACGTCATTAACCCAACTGTGTTGGGAGATTACTTAAATCTTTGTCATAATTGTTGCTGTGCTTAGGTCTTCAGAAAGACCCCGATTTTTCTATATCTACTATTCCCTGCGGCCCTAGGATCACAGTAGTTAAATCCTTGATACAAAATTACAATAATAGAAATGGTTGAAACAAAGAAAGTTAAATTGGAAACAGAGATGGAAGTTGATGTTCCTATGGATATTGTAGTAGATAAGCAGAGACTTAAAGCTGTAGAAGATGGTATTGTAAGGGTAATTTCCAGGGGCCTTTATGAAGAGGGAGTGTCATTTAAGATAGTCAAAGTTAATTTTATTCTATAAACGCGGGATGCATCCTGCAGAGTAACTATTAATCATAAAGACGACAATATAATTGAGCATTCTGAGAAGTTTATTACCTTAACCAGTCCCAAATTACTCTATTACAACTTTGTCGACATCTTATGCAGGGTCAATACTTACAGCACGATTTTGGAGTTGAAATGCTGCTCTCCATATGCCTCAATTGAATGTTGATTTCCAGTATCACAAGTAACGTCCATGCAATAGTAAGGCATGCCGTTACTCAGGATTTTAATATCGTCAGGTGACTTGCTTATACGGTCTCCATCCCGCCGTAAATAGATTAATTCTTGTAGCGCGTATGTTGAATTCAAGTATGCCAAGTCTCTCATTCATTTCCAAGCATCTAAACGGAGGTGTGAGCAGTAATTAAGAGCATTCAGTTATTTCAAATAGTTCCATGCTCATGTACTGATGCATAGAAATATAACAGATTGTGGTACCGTTCTTGATCTATCGTCATTTGTTATGATTGGTTGTAATAACTATCGTAAGGCGCCATCTGAATTTTAGCAATAAGTTGTCTGAAATTTTCCAGGTTCTTTGAGATTAATTCATGCCAGGAGTCTTCCGTGTACGAATGTGCATTAAGAGCATGATATTTCGCATTCCTTAACAATATTTCTTCTGTTGCGCCGTAAAGTGTTTGGGAGCAAGTAGGATCAATAGTATCCTTACAATGCATAGAGAGTACAAACACAGGTATCAGCAAGAACACAAGTGAAAACTCAATAAAATCTTATTTATTGACTTTAGATAGTGATTAAATAGATGACTACCGACATACCACAAGTACCCGAAAATGAGTATGATGAATTGAAATGTACACAATGCCTGAAGGTTATTGGATGGGCTAAATGCAGTTGTGAAAAATCAGCTGAGCGTTTATTGGAATCCATGTGTCCCGAATGCTATCTGCGCAAGTTAGCAAATAAGACAAAAACATAGTATTCCCAAAAAATAGAGTCATTTATGGAAATAAAGATCGAGATGGTCTATTTCTGTCCTTCAGATCCAGCAATCTCGAGTAAGGCATGTATTATTAATTTCATTTCATTTATCAATGACTGACAACGGGAATACAGTCAGGAAAACACTCAACGAAAAGCAGCATGGATCAATGATACTTGCTATTGAAGTCTAACGGCATTGTCTGCCGCCTGATGTAATTCTTCGTATTTTTCCATCGCATCTTTTGCCTTTTCATTTGCGGCATTGGCTTCGTTGATAAGGTTCTTAACTTCGGAGTCCATTTGAACACTTTCAGCATCGTATTCTCCTGCTTGCGCTTCTGAGAGAATACTTTTTGCAATATCTGCCTTCTTATTTGCAGTTTTGGCATCTTTTGTCTCTTTTTTGACATTCTCGAAAGATATCTTGGCGTCATCAATCAAATGCTGCACGCGTTTTCTATCCTTAATCTTCTGCTCGTGTATAGTCTTCAAATTCATTTTTGCCTTGTCTTCTTCTATTTTTGGATCCAATTTCTGGCGAGATTGTTTCAATATCTTTGATTCTGGAATAGGTTTAACATGGCCTTTCTCTTTTGTAGTACTTTTACTATGGATTTTAGATGATTGTTCGGAATTAGTGCCCAGTGATGTATCTAGCTTTGTGATTTTAGATGGAACTAGATTTTGTTCCTCGTTTGGATTTTTTTGTCTTTGCTGCCGATTATCTGGTGTTTCTTCGGCCGGTGTAGATGATGCTTTAGTTTCTGGCCGATCTTGTGAGGAACGAATTGGAATATCTTTTCCGTGAAGGGCCTGTTATTAGTAGTTCACTGGACTTCTGCTCTTGGTTTTATTCATTTGGCGTTTGCTCAACGGTAGGGTTTGAAAACGAGGAGGAGGAGGTTCTATTATCGTAACCGGAGGACAATATCCTGTCTCGTACCTGTTCGGCTTTTGTTTTTAGGTTTTCATTTCTGACCACAGGTGCTACAGGTTCATGATATTTACGTACGGCAAAGGGTTGCTGCCCGGAAGTGTCGTTCTTGACGACCGATATTTTTGTCGAATTGACTAAGGTACCTACGGTTACACTTTCATGACTATTCGAGGCATAATCATCTGAAACTGACTCTGATACAGGCCGTTTAGAAATAATAACAGATGAGTGGAAGGTAGAATTCTGCAAAGCAAACTCTATCGTTTGATTTCTTGCTTGCGTGGTGTCACTAATCTTATTATTATACTAATATTATTACTTAACTCTGAAGTAGAGTTTTGTGAAGAGGCGAGTGAAGTTTGAAATATCAAAAAATGCCGTATCAGATGCATTGTACAGTTCATTTCTTCCATGTGTCTGAATAGATTCGTTCTTGATAATTATAGGAATTGTCCCTGCTCGTTGGTCGTCTCCTTGACCAACTGCTCCCTTCCAGGCAACGCTTAGAAGGGTTCCATTTGCAGATAAATGGGGATCAAATGAAATTTCCTCGTCTTGGCTTAGATTTTTGGGTTCTGTAAAAGAATCACCATAATTTACGCTCTGTGAAAATATTATGTCAGTGTTATCGGGAGTAGTTCCGCTCCATGTGACATATATTTTTTGTCCGGCTACAAGGAGCTGAGGACTGCCAGATCCAGATCGATCGTTGCTCAAGTTGATTTTACTGCTGAAGGATTTGCCTCCGTCTGAGCTTTTCACAAAGAATATATCTGTATTCCCAGAATTTCCTTCATCGTCTTCCCATACAACATAGACGTTTTCTCCCACGGTCGTTATTTGCGGCTTATATGATAGAGATGCGGGATTGTTGCTCAAATCAATTGTTTTATCGAAACTCAATCCTTTATCTGAGCTTATTTTCAGGTAGACATCGGTGTTATCCTCGTCGCCGCTAACCCATAGCACGTAAATTTTATTTCCTGCAACCAATGTTTTCTGATCAAAGGTACCCGAGATAACTCCAGAGTTAGCAATATTGTCAACGTATGGAAGGGTAAAATCCACAGGGTCCGTGGTTTTATTATTTTTATTATTATTGCTGTATGGAGTGTAAATTACATTAACATTGCCTGAGTGAGTTTTGTTGTGATTATTATTCATATTTTTGCTTGTTATCTGCACAGGCGCCGTTGAATTAAAGATAGTATTACCATCTAAATTACCAAAATACGGAACGTCTGATGATTTGCTCGTTCCTGTGAAAGTACCTTCGCCAACATGGCATGGTTTTGCTGAAACTTTATAATAATATCAAATTAGTTTTCATAGATTGAGCTTAGTGAAAATAATATCGCGAGTTCGACACGCAGTACATGGATACAATGACAATATTCGAGCACAATCTTAGTTTATGTCGACATCAATGTACTATATGTGGAGTGCTATATGCGTTAAGGCAATTGAATGTAAAATGCCTTTTTACCATGATAGGTGCAGTAATCCTTCCAGGGCACTAAAAGCACATCGCTGAGAACGCCAATCGTGTAATTTGCTCTATCAAATGGCAGTCAAAATAGCGATCTATCTGGCAATGAGAGTCATACTGGTCCTGGGGCAGTGGGTAAAAAAAATCCAACAAGAGATGTAATAATCCATATGATAATTGCCATTATCAATGCGTGAATCCATCCGATTTTGTACAGACCTTTTAGTGCTAAAAGCCACGCTATCCCTCCCAAGACCGCAGCAATCAAAACATTCCCTACCAGAAAATGGACGGTAGCATAAATTAATGAGCCGATTATGGCAGTAAAAAATGCTACCTTTAAACCCCTTTTAGTACCTACGAAGCGAGAAACAAAGTATATTACTAGTGTAGAAACAACTAAGCCAATTACAAAGATCAAAACGGAAGATGAAGAATATACCGCTGTCATTGAGATCATCGATTCATTATTCCTTATATATTATACTAGCCTTGGAATGTGAAAAAATCGGGGGTTCAGATCCAATGAAGTTTGAGACAAATCAGTTAATTCATTTCGCGTTGGATTGGCATGTTTATTATGCCCCAAACTACCCGATAATAATTAAGGAAAGTCTGAATTTTCATACTAAGTCAAAGTCTTATTTCTAATACTTATCTTAATATTTTCTCCTTTACTGCTGATTAGGATAACAATATGACACCAGTTACATCTAAGTAAAATATTTTTTATGTTCTGCTATGAGAACCAAGATCCATATACGTCTCGGAGTTTCTTAAATATTGTCATACAATCTGCACTGTCGAAGAACTTATCGCCGTATAGAACACTCTCGCTTAAACTGGTAATCTCTCTGTTACAAGATGCGCATAGAGTCTTCACCCTCATGTATGGATTAAGACAATATTGCATATAATAGATCACATGTGACACTATAATTGTATTTGCCTGTATTTGCATTATCAGGCATCTATCGATCAATTTAATCCACATCTCATCAAAGATTTAAAAGAACAACAAATACCAATTAGTTGATGAAGATCGCGGAACTGATTAGCGGGTCGAGATTCTCACCATATACCATCAGAAATTGAATTTTTGTCTGCATAATGAACATCTATCATGTTGGAAACGTATTCTGCATTCATCTTTTTTACACTCATAGAGTACTCCGCATACAATACATTGATGCTGGTGCTGGGAAATCATAAATGTCGTGTTAGTCCAATGAACACATGATTAAATCCCAGGTTCTTTAAGTTTATTATACGCATATTAGTGCTCTCAGAATATACACTGGAACTAGTTAAAGAAAATCGCGACCCTGCATGTTATTAGTAATGGAACATTATCACTAATAACGATAGTATGCATTCGGTAGCTCATTATTAAACAGGCTGATTTATTGAGATTTAAATCGGAATGACCAACAATGAAAACATCGTCATCAATATTTTGATGGCACTCGCGTATCCTCGAATTGCAAAAGAAAACGACAACCGAAGACGACGATAACCTCCACCCACGAGTTCTTCATTTGACAAGTTATTAACATCTATTTGCTAGGTTTTATCAGGAGGAAAATAGACTTGGGGTTCAAGAGAGAGATTAAAAACTGGCTGCCGGACATATGTCATGGCGAGTTGGGATAGACCGACGACAGCCAGCCAATTGAATAAACATTCTATATACGGACTATTATTTATTAAATATTTATCCAATCCAACTAGGAATATCGTATTCCTTCTTACAAGTATTACAAAGCAATAACCTTGGTTCGTCCATGTGATTCATTTCATTTAATGCATCAATCCTAAGTTCAAAATTATCAGGTAGTCCAGGTATTGGATATCCACAGATGTCGCATCGGCTAACTAGGACTTTAATTGGTCTATTCGTGCTGCCCTTATCCTCCACGCTCTACTTATAGTATTTCTTTAGAGCAAAGATCTATTAAATGTTCATAAAACTGCTTCTCTTTCAAACACTTTCTTGATACAATCCTGGCAGTATCTTTCCATCTGAGTAGCACCGTCTATATGGTAAATGACTTCATGGCTTGGAATACTACAAATGCAGCATTGACTACCTGTTAACTTCTTGAGATCCCTCTGTTTTCGTTCATCGGTGATATTGGAAGATTCAATCTTTTGAAGCAGTTCCATCTTGTCTTTAGGAATGTTGAGTTCTTTTACTGTGGGGTTGTCCCTTATCCTAATTTGATTTTGATTTTGTTGTTCAGCCAATGTATTTTCTCTCTTATGATCATTCACAATAACAAATTATTAAAATACTTAGTTATTCTTAATAATACTAAGAAATAAAATGACAAATGAAGTTAGAGAATTGTTTGATTTCATAAGCACTAATGGCATGTCAGTATTGTGGGACTATGGTGGAAGTAGGGCTGCATCAACTGTAGAAGCGTTACCAGAAGTAAGAGTTACTGAATTAGTAAATGGCGTACTGGTAAGCAAGTCTTTGAATAAGGTGACTGAAATAGGTCAAGAAACTAGTAGAAGGGAGCCAGAGTCTGAGTCTGGACCTGAAATAATAGACCTACAAGAGTATGCAAAAAGCAAGGCTGCCTCTTCAGTTCAAGTAAATGAAGTAAGAGAGATCTTTGAGTTCTTGAATGGAAAGTTCTAGTTAGTTAGTTAGTCTCTGCCTGGCTACTAAATAAATTGGGACAAGTCAGTCTTCCAGCACTTGTTACAGACTCTCTCATCTGTCTCTTCCTTAAAGCCAGTCTCATCAACCACTAGATCAAGCACTAATGCTCTTCCATCAAGTTTGCCATATCTGTCGAGTCTTGGAGATTCGTTAAAGATATCGCCACATACGAAGCAATGGGTATAACAGGATTCTAGAAGCCAGTCGACACGGCTGTCTATCTTTATCTTTATCTTTATCTTGTTCATTCCTTCACATTCATTCTTATTCAAAAGATTAAGATGGTTTGAATTCTAGATTCTTGGCAGTCTTTGTACTAGCAATAGGCTTTGGTCGGTTAAACAAATCATCTACTGGCCAGTACTGGAACTCATGCAGTTTATCCCATGGCCACAAAAACATTTGGTAACTGAACTGGTTTCTTGTCGAAGGTGATAAGATGTCTGAGGGACCTTCTGCATTACTAAATTTTACAATGTAGCGTATACCAGTCTTATCAGAACGTGCACTATTTGCTATTATTTCGTCTACATTTTTTTGATTAAATGGGATATAGTATACCTCTCTAGTACCTCCAAAGACATTGTCTATGTGCTCACCCGTACGCTCATCCAGTTTAGGTCTAGTGACTACTTCAGTATATTTGCCTTCGATATGTCCGCTTATCGGATTAAAAATAGGAACTCCCAGCCAATTAACTCCATCCCAATCCTCTTCATAATAAATAAATTCCTTTAGTTCATGCTTTTTTGTATTAAAATCGGGTGCCCTTAGTCGCACTATCGATCTAACAGTTCTTTCAATCGGACCCTTTCTGATATCGCATTTATTGATAAATCTCAATAACCTATCTCTGGGAGCAGTTATGTTATTAGGTATATTGTCTGCAAATCCAGTATCAATGTAAGACTGATATGATCTATTATTATATTCAATCTTGGGTTCAGGTTTCTTTTCAACTTCTGGTTTATTGGTTGATAGTATTTCCATTGCTTGTCGATGCTATTACACATGAGATTAAATAAAAACATTTAATCAAATACTTAATTATTTATTTAATTCTAGGCAAGATAGATAGATAGATAGACATGGGCATAATGCGAAGGAATAGCAATGGATATTCTAGTGTTGGTACTGTATTTACTGGTTCTAGAAAAGATAAAGATAGAATATCTTATTGTCAAAATTGTTTGGACTTGAATATACTATCTCCCTTAAAACATAGAATATACTTAGACGATAATGGCAACATAAATCCTAATCCACCGCCAGATTCGAAGGACTGGAAGCAATGTTGGACATGTGGAGACATTGTTGGAGTCTATGCAGCAAAGACGGAAGCGGAATTAACCAGTCTTACAGAACCTGGAACTAACCCGTTCAAGTTTGGAAATAGTACAGTTAGGTCTGTTGGAGAGAGTAGGAAATTCGACAGGTCGGGTATAAGACAGCGTAAGAAGAAATTCAAACAAGACTTATCTGAGTACAAAGAAGATGACATCAAAGAGGCATTAAGAAAAGGTGCCAAGTTAGTTTCGTATGTGGAGACATAGATAGATGGTAGGACTCTAACCTTATCTAGTACCAGTTCCTTGATCTAGCAATGAAATCCCGTTATACCTCAATTGTGGCAATTTTACTGGCTGTAGGAATTGCGACATCGGTGATGACTGTGACAGTGCAATCTGTAGCCGCTCCTAGAGATTGCGGTAGTTGTCAACAGTTCAAGAAACTAACCCAACAGTTTGAAAAGAATGTAATAAGATTAATTGGCACAAACGAGGGCCCACAACCACATCTCAGAGAAGTGCTCCAATCATATGATGAAAAAGTTCTGCGAATATTTATTGGAGATCCTAATCTAGATCAAATAAGAACATTGTTGCAAAGTTATGAACAGGACGTAACTACAATATTTGATCAAAGTCCACCAGAACCAGATAAACAGTTGAAAAAAGACTTTAAGAAACTGACACATAATTTTGTGAAGGATGTAATAGACGCTGTATTAGTCAGCCCTCCTGAACCTGATTGATCTCTTTTTTCTTTTTATTAATTCATTTTGTACATCTTGCAAGCCAGTCTTAAACTATCTAACGAATCATTATAACTACTCTGTTCCTTATCGAGGGAGTACTCTCTAGCGTATGCAGTTCTTAACGAAATAATTAATTTGTCATGTTCTTTGGGTATGGCTAGATATTCTTTGTTTACTAGCATATGCAAGTGCGATAACATGTTCTTGTGTTCCGTTGAAAAGTTGACTGGCAATACCTTCCACACTTCGGGATTAGGACCTTCTTTAGTAGTCTCCCATGTTAAGGACTCTGAGAAGGTTACCTTCATTAAATTAACAAAAGCACGGTTTGCTCCATCAATCCAGAACCATGTATTCCAGTGCTTTCGATAAAGGTTGAAGCACAAATTAACAACATCTTGAGGATTAGCGTGTTCAAATTCTTGTGCGTATAATATGCGGATCTTCTTTTCCTCTTTCAGGAATTCGGTTAATACAACGGCAGTTCTAGAACTACCAAAGCCAGCATCAACGCCTACCGAATGAAGAGTATAATCATTGATTGAAACATTCTTGTATTTCTCACCCAGTTCTATCACTCTATCAATCTGAGAAGGATTGAATACATTTCCTATCTTTCCAAGGTACTGGAGTCCGTATTCTCTATCGAATCCTGGGGATCGTTCAGCCTTGTCTATTTCTTCTTGCGTGTATATCTTACCCAGGCCATAGCGATAATCCATCTTCAGACGCTTGTATAAGCAGGATTCTTCTGGTTCTTGTTCAATCCAGTAGAATAGTCCACCTGGGTTGTTAGGAGTTGATACCATTACAATATACGGGTCTGACTTACCGATATAACGTTCTGATACATGTCTGACATCTTCCTGTTCTCCTTTGCGGAAGAAATCTGCTTCATCTAACAGAATAAACTTAGGATTGTCCAATGCTCTATAGGAATCAATATGATTGCTAGGATACGCTTCGATAGTACATCCGTTCAATTCTAGTACGGTTTCCTTATTCTGGAAATAGAGACCTAACTTTGTTTCAAAGATATTCTTCAAACGTCTTATTAATTTTGTAGCCATATCGATATTTGGCCCCGTGACTATGCACATTTGGCTCTTCTCAAACGTCATGTCCGTGGTGCATAGCCAGGCCATTAGTCTCAACATAAATTCAGTTACCCCCAAACCTGTTGCCTTCTTAACCCAGAGATGCTTATCCTTAAAGTCGTTGGATGGATTCATTAAGGAATCATAAAGAATCTTCTCGTAATCAAATAACGGGTATTCTTTCTTATCCTTGATTGGAAGGCCTACAATATGATTAAAACAGCACTTGCCATTAGTCCTAATATGTTCCTCGGTATGTTGTTGTTGGTCCCAGATCCAGAAGGGTTTACCTTCAAGTACTAATAGATCAGACGATGATCTCGCTTCTTGGGCTCTTAGTTTCTGATGTAACTGATATGGCAATGGCATTGTTAATGATAGAAGGTGCTACGTCGAAGTAATTACTAAGGGTAATGTTTAGTCGGTGTAATTCAGCAAGAGAAGTTTGTTGTATAGATGGATTATCGGTAGAGTCAATGATCTTATGATGTTTTCTCTGTAACCAGAGTATTTCGTCTATCCTTTCTTTAAATTCGTGAATGTATTCGAACTGGCCTTCACGCATGGCCGTATACCAGTGATAAGAATCCTTTTTGATTTGCTGCTTGAGATAAGAAAGGTATCTTGTTGTTACGGTCTTGTTAGTTTGGTCAAATATCTCTTTAATAATTTCTGACTCTGGTATTCTTTTAATAGATAACGTCGCTACTATTGACTTTAGAAGTATTCGTTCCGCGCAAGTGAACTTAGGCACGCTCCTACTTTCACCTTTAAGGAAAATAAAGTTTCGTTCATGTGTGGACCGACAGTCTCATAATTTATTATCTTTCTCACATTGGTGAAATTTCATATATGGTTTTGGAGATAAGATAAAAATCTCTTACCGTCCTTGATACTAGCCTGTATTATTATTTCCTGTGCCGTTGATTTGCAATAAGGTCATTTCTTCTGATCCGCCTTTGACTATTAGTTCCTTGATCTCCCCTATATTCTGGGCATAGTACTTGTTTTCAATTATGTCAGGTTCAAGAGTTGAAAAGTCCTTGGTTTTGACCACATTCGAGAAAGAGCCATAAGGAACAGAGACATTCTCGTTCAAACTGAGGACGGTTCCCTTGTCTTCAGCCTCGCCTTTGGCGAACTCTTGTTCATACGTATGTCCTACCTTCGGATCTGCTAGCATAATTATTCCAGCCCTGGCTCCCTTCACACCGGCTTCCCAGGAACCTTCATGGGGGTTTTTCTTATTGGAAAGGTCGGTAGTATATTCTCCCATGTACCAGACATTTCCATCATCGTCTTGCGCGTACCAATCATCTGTGGGCTCTGATAATTTTCCTTCTGTAAAGACAGAGTCATTAACTACGCGTGTGCTAATACCGGCTATGTCTTTTGTCTCATTGGTGACAATGAAAACGTCACGAAAGGACTTACCGTCCTCATCCGTGCCATTGTAAATCATTATGGTCCCAGGATTTAATGGGAAATACTTATTGTCAATTTTGAGTGGATCGTGAAAGTTTGATTTGTCGAATGCGATAGTCTGGGCTTGCACTGGAAATCCAATAAAACTCACTGACATCAATGTTAGGAATGTTGCAGGTATTGCAACCATAAGTGCCATCTTGATTTCTGTTCTCATGTATAATCGAGAAGATAGCGTCGTATATAACAAAATTGATACAAGCGATTCGGAATCAGGCTCTTTTCACGCACGCCATAATGAAGACAGTTACATACTTGTACCACGATACACTCTCAGCATGTGGCGAACATACGAGTTGCTTTGGCATACAGGAAATTGGACTAAAAGTTTCTAGAAGCCTGATCGTCCATCATTATCGCGTATTTGATAATTCCTTGTTTAGTACCACCGAAACTCATGTAATTTAGGATAGAGATCCTAAGTCTTAGGTATTATGTCATGATCCTCCCTCTCTCCACGGTGCCTTTTGGGATATTAAACAACAACCAGAGATGATACCTACCTTTACAAGTCAACCATATCTGAGGGGCCAGCGCATCTCCTACCCCAAAAATTGCTTGCTGGTCAGTCGCCAGTAAGGCCCTTCAGACTCCCATCATTTTTTGGGTTCTGTTTTTACATCGTCGCCTACTTTGACGTACTCATGATTTGCAATCCTAACTTGTCTTTGTCCACAGTCTTCACACTTGAAGACCCTCCTGGTTCCGATCTCTTTATATTCACCAGCAGATTCTCCACGTACAACAACCTTACCAGTTGGTCTGAGATAGCCTTTTTCGCAGATCGAACATAGGTCAAGTTCATCGCTCATTTCTTTGGTTTTATTGTTTGGGGCTGTAAGAACTTATAATGCGATCCATAGTTTGTTGTTCCGTATCAAAATTCAATGGATCTGCTCTGTAACTTATGATATGATTCGTATTGTCAGGTCCTACGAGTACAATGGCTAGAACTCCGTACCTTTTGCCTTCCTTATCGCTACCAGAATACACGAATGAGCATGCCTTTTCTCCACCAATAAGATATTTGTCACAGGATATTGGTTCAACTAGTTTATTTCCCGTGATGTCTTTGACTAATTGATTAAATGCTAATTTTGCCAGTTGATTACTGTTGTCAAATGATGGGCTTTTCTTGAAGACGTTTATCGATAATTGGGATTGAATTTTTGAGGAAGAACCATTTACATCATCAACAACAAGTGGTAATTGTTCTGTAAACCTGTTGCCCGATTGAGTTACAGACCAGTGCGATGGATACTGTACTGAAAACCTTTGATCAGAATCAGTAAAATTGCTCCACTGAGAGACATTGATGTTTGTATTAGGGGCTGTATCAACCTGAATAGGAGGTAGTTTTTCTGCGGTGTTTATAGACGGTTCCGTTTTCGCACCTCCTTTTGAAACCACAACTTTACCTACCATTGCAGGATGTAGAGTGCAATAATATTTGAAAGTCCCTTGTTTATTGAATTGATGTTCGAAAGTTTTATCCGCTCCGAGATAACTTGAATCGAATTGTATACCTGAGTTTCCACCATCCGGAGTTCCAGATGTAACCGTATGAAGTGTGGTATCTTTATTATTCCATATTACCGTGCTACCTTTTGCAACTGTGGCCGTCTGTGGTTCGAAGTGATTTCCACTGTCCGCCGCACCTTCGGGTATTGTCACCTCGAATGTAGTTGCAGCATATACTTGATTATCTCCCAGAAGCGTAAATGCTAACGCAACAATCCCTCCAATAACAGTTAGTACAAACAGTGACCGAGATTTCCATGACATTACAAGTCTATGATTCAGGTGTCGTATTTAGGCGATACGGAAAAATTATTCACTTTGACTAAAACCTCTTAAATTTTATTTTGTGCAAAAGGTTGAAAAATATCATGCATCCTCAGGGAGCAGATAAGTAAACAATAAAATATTTTTTTCAAATATATCTACTTGGAATTTTTTTGTGTGACAATCAAGATTCACAACCAATTCCATCTCCATCTCTATCAAAACCGTGTGGATCTGATCCTGTAACAGTGAATCTTTTTTGTGGAACATCGGCACAATTTAGATCAGGTGGCGGGGACGGGATACAGAAATCTGGATAAGATGCATCGCAATTATTAGTTTGTTGGTTGACATCTGGAGAACTGACTGATGGTAAGGTACTAGTTGGGTTTTCTGTGTTTGAGGTAATAGTGGCCGTCTTATTGACTCCACTTCCTGATGTGTCATTTTTTTGAAAATTACACATAACATCGTACCAAGCACAAGCCGCAAATGCTGGATTTAAAAACAGAGGGACAATAAATGTCCCTACAATAGCAGAGACAAATAAGAATATAACCTTGATATAGAATTTAGAGCCCATATTCCACTTAATCAAATTATTAATATTTAACCGAATCGGAATAATTACACATATAATTAAAAATTTTCATTTAATAGATGGTAGACTATGATTTACTGAAAAGAAAAATAAAAAGAAGTTAGAATTAATTATCATCATACTCCATACTATGTCCAATGGCCGATTAAACCACCCTACTTCATTATATGATGACTGTAAAGGTGCCTTAACTTTCTTAACTTTGAGTGCTGTATCCCTTTTATTTTGAAGGTCGTTTTTGTGCGTAAAATAGGCTATAATATTAAAAATTAAGTGTACAATGTTAAGGCACTTAAGGCACTTAAGGCACATCATAGGTCTAGAACCACCTGGTCATCATCTTTGACCTTTTTCCAGTCGATCAACCTGACATTTCGCCAGGCCCAGATTTTGGGCTGGTCTTTGCCGCCTATTCTAACCTGTATATCGTGGAAGCCCTGCTTTTTTAACTCCCTGCTAAAGGCGTAACTTGATTCAATCGGGAGTTTGTTCTTTTCACAGAATTGGCTATACGCTTCGTGAACCTCTGTCTTAATCACATAAACTTTAACATCATTATCTTCCCGTAATGCTGTTTCTTGAAAGTAGCGTATCGGATTTGAACTCCGTATATACTTGAGATAGTTATCTTCGATCGTATGACTGGCGTTATATGATATTCCATCTTTTAGAACTCTAGGCAAGCGGTGAATTACCAGACTTAAAAGGGCTGACATCTCTTTTTCTGTAGCTAACTCTTCTATTAGGTTCGGATTTGCTTTGTCTCCTAGAAACTGATTTGGGAAGTTGATAATCAGTAATCTCGCAAAGAATGCATCTGTTTCATCCGGTGTGATTGGCATAGTATTGGCTGAAAAAATTAACTTGGCATGATTCCTAAAGAAAAACGCTGGCTTAAACTTGAACTCGCCTGGAATTTCGTCTGCTCCCGTAATCTTCTTTAGCAGTCCTGTTTGTTTCAGTGCTTGACTTGACAGGTCTGCGTCAATATTAGCCATCTTGCCAAAAAGATTTCCAGAGGCGAATCTGTTCTCCAATAGTCTATGGAGCGTTTCACTTGAAACATTTTTCATACCTAGTAACATGGAGATCAGGTTAGTAGTTACCCCTTTTCCGTTTCTCCCAGAACCGTTAAGCAATAGCCATCTGTGATATGGAAACTCTCTCCACAGGCAATAAGCCATAAAGTCCAAGACCGTCTCTATATCCTCTGGTTCCATAACTTGATTAAAGAAGTGCATTATTTTTGGCGGAGCAGACACGTGAGAGTAAAGAGGATACGTATGTGGAATTCGTACAGTTGCCATAAAATCAGGACTATGTGACTTTGTTTCTCCAGTCAGTAAGTTCACCATTACATTCTTGCAACAAAGCCATTCAATCTTAGAATCAAACTCTGACCTATCGATATAGTTGCCCCAAATAATATGGGCCTTAATTTGTTCTACTGCGGAGGTGTTAATTCCAGGGTTGAACTTTAGCGATTCCCTTTTTATCATCCACTCACCGCCTTTAACAAAAATGCCTTGACTATCATCATAATAGTAAAGGTCTTCAGTATCTTTGGTCGCTTTGAAATGGTACTTTTTGATTAATTCTGATTCGAATTCATCTCGTGTAAGGTTCCCATACTCCGACTCTTCGCTAAGGTGTTTAGATATTTCCGCGATATGTCTCAGATGATTTTCTTTTATTTCCTTTGTCTCTGGATCGTCCTGCTCTGTTTCCCTTACAATTTTTTTATAATCAAAATCCGTCATTTATTGCCACGGGACCTCGTTTTGTTCATAGGAATGAAGGTGCGGGGAACCATCTGGATTAACGGCTTTCCAGTATAAGGGTCTGCCACCGACCCATACAGGCTTAAACCCTATGGGAAGACCACAACGATCACAGTACCTCATTTCGGGGTCTGCCTCCTGTCCCAAAAAACACGGAACCGTTCCTTACTATAAACGGTATTCCATGGACGATCCTTATCAGATCTCCAGATAAGACATAAATCGTCCGAATAGAAAGGGGAAAACTTAATTGCTTGAGAGGCTAAGTTACGTCATCACCTCTATTATTTGCTAAAGTGGTAGAGTTGGTACTGCTGGCTGGGGTCTGGTTAACTCCAGCGTTCTTATTTTTCCATTCTGACAGAATTGCAGGATGTTCCTGATCTAAAAATTGTAATAGACTAGTATATTCTTGGATATTGGAGAGGAGTTTATCGGTTTGTGATGATGGCATACCTGGTTATTTGGGTTGGCTCTCCACGCCCATACCCGCACCATCACCATACGCTTTCTCGACTAATCGCAGGATATAGCGAGACCTGCTTACATCACCCCTGGATTGGTCTATTTTGGTAAGCATTTGTTTTGGCAATGTCATAGTAACAATCGCTGAATTCGCAGAACTCAATAGAACTAAGAGGTTGATTAGCAATATTTAAGTGGCTACATTTAGTAGCCAATTGTAGCCAAATTGAAAAGACCGGACCTCGATGTATATGAAAATGCAGTTTATGAATTCATAAAGAAAAATGAAGAATGCAGTGAAAATTATGTTAGGAAGGAAATGAATCAATATCCTGAACTAACCATCAGGAGAAAAATAAAAAGTCTGATCGAGAAGGGAGTAATTGAAGATCGAAAGGTTGGAAGCCGGATGCATAAATTATGTGTAACCGACAGGACGACATTCGCAAAGATCGACAAAATGCTACAAAAAATAGAGGAAGAGATCGATTCATTTGACAATCCGGTATCAAAAATAAACGATATGGCTTTACAAAAATTATTGATTCCTCAGGCTTTCTTCTTGAAGCAAAAATTCGTATTTCCATATATAGAAACAATTGCTACTATACTCCGCGTTTTGTATATGAAAGAAACTGGAATTTCTAAGGTTGACGCACAAGCGCTACATGAAAAAAATATCAGGCTCTTCAGAAAACTAACTCTACAGACTATTGCAATGAAAACTGAAAAAGATATACTCGCTAATTGTAGGAGATTATTTCAGGAGGCATTAGACTTCATGTCAGACAGTCCACAACTATCAGAATATCTTTTCGACCGAATTACGTTTAAGAAATTAATCAAGATTTCAGAAGATTTCGAAAAAGAACATTTAGACTAACTTAGTCCTATTCTTTTCTTCATATCCTCTATCTGAGATAAGGCAAGATCTACTTTTGATTTCTCGATAGTCATTACCTCTACCCTGCGCCTTAATTTTCCCTCTTCACTAATTATGAAATATCCGTTATCAATCGCGCGCATGTATTCAGCCGCCATCTCAGCCTCAGAAGGTCGATAATATGCCCCTGCTAAACCGATACTATGAGATAGTAACATTTCCCTTATCTCTGGCTGCATCTTTGCCTCTACGGCCTGATGAGTCCACCACTTACGATAGCCATGGTTTAACGGGATCTTAGTCCTCTCCCTGCCTGTATAATTATGGTTTACTTTTCTTATTCCAGATTTCAGTACAAGTGCATATAGTATATTGGAGATTGTGTAGGTTGTTACACCTCTGCCATGTTTCCTTACTTGTTCGATATCGTTGGCATCAAACTGTTCACGAATGAAAAAACTCTCTCCATTAAGGTGTACTCCAGCACGAGAACGGTAATCTAAATATGAATCGATATAGGCAGCGTTTTCTGGGCTACCGAAGCAAATTGATTCAGCATTAGTATTTTCATAGATAGTGAATTTGTAAATGCCATATTCTTCTATCTTCTTCAGATGTATAAGTCGGAGTTCTGCTATGGCGCCGATCCTCATTGATGTTGAACAAAGTGTGGTTACAATTATTTTGGTACGTAGATCACATTGCTCCAAAATTGACCTTATCTCAGCCGTGGTGTAGCCTCTGTCTGTGTTCTTCTTCTTGAACTCACCCAAAAACTTGGCTATCTTTTCTTTGTTGATTCTTACATCGTTCATGAAATAGAAATGTTTCATGACACAGAAATTTAGCCTTATAAAACTGGATGAAAGGTCTTGCTTTCTTAGATCTAGGAGGTAGTCAACCAATTTATCTTCTATTTGCTGGATTGGTAGGGATAACATTTCTTCTAGTGACTTTATCTTGTATTTCTGTACATAGCGCAAGAGTGTTAGCCTGTACGTATATTTTGTCTGATCACTCTTTAGACTGTTGATAAAGTTCAGGTATGGCCTTCCTTCCAAGATAGAGGTTGGACTTGGGCATTCGGAATTGTGTTCAACTTCTAGATCATCAAAAATGATTTTGTGATTGCGCATTGCTATTTGTTTATAACAGGCATATTAAAAAGACTATTTATCTAGTAGAAAACATCTATTTGCAACTACCAGGACATCCAGGCAATACTCATATTTTTAATAAAAACTCCAACATGTCAGCGGAAAATATTAGTCAGCCCCCTCTGTAAACTCGCATTAAACTAGAGGATTTCTTTAGATCAGTTGGTCCGCTCATTTACGGTAGAGTTAGATCAAGATTAAGACCGGAATTGTAAACAAGAATATTGTGCACCGTACTACTATACTATGTTTAATATCAAATGCCTCTTCTTCTGGTAAAGAGTAGCCAATTTTATTTATCAAAAGGATAAGGAGCTTACTACATGAAATCTTTTGCACAATCAAAATACCAGTTGATCGCAATCCTAAACGGTTTGCTTATGGGGATAATTTGTATGACCTTGACTAATTACAATTCGAGCTTTGCTATTACTCCTACTCCTGTTCTTGTTCCTTCTAATAGCACAATAACAACGAACATTACTGACAATCCTAATTCAATAACAGCAAATGTCTCATCTTCAATAAAAAGCACTATTGACAAAGTAATGTCTGACACTTTGAATGGTATGATGGAAGATACGATAAGCTTACTTCTCAAAAATACGACTCAATCAGTTACCAATGATAATAATTCAACAGACGTGAAATTTGAACCCAAAATCCCTTCAGGCATAGATATTACTCAAATGCCCATGGAAAACAAATTGAATCCTTCATACGAGCACGAAGTCACAGTATCTTGACATGTGCCATGAAGATCTAGCTATACCAATGCGCAGAATAATAAAAACTAAATCTTCTTAGTATCATTTTTAGGTAATAATGGATACAGATTAAGGAAGAAATGAAGATCACTCATAAATATCCTATTGGTTAGCAGGTATTGATTCCAATGAAATACAGAAGTAGAACTGATATAACCGGATTGATTCTGGAAGCTGCGAACGGTGGAGCTACTAAGACAAAAATCATGTACAAAGCGTTCCTATCATTCGCACAGTTGAAAGAATATTTGGCTATGTTAACACAGAACGGATTAATATCGTATGAAGATAGTCACAAATACAGGACAACCGAAAAGGGCTTGAGAATGCTACAGATTTATAATCAAATCAATGAGGAACTAGTTATCTCGGGCAATGGGGACAGAAGATCAACAGATTGAAATTCAGGTACTGAGATTTCCTTTTTGCAATGGATCCTGAATTGGATCCATTTTTTTTTGGACTAAAGCAATAAAAGCACATACAGTTTCAGCGGCTGACAACGCTAAAGCAATAGCCGAACAAACCAAGAGAATACAAGAATTTCAAGCACGTATAGCAGAAGGAGTAAAGGCTTTCAGTGTATCTATAGGCATAAAAGATAACTCTACAAAACTCGCGAAAGATATACTGGATAATATTGATAAGAAATTAAGAAAGCCGATCAAAACCACTTTACAAATCAGAGCGGATGTTAAAGCGGAATTAACAAATTTCAATAGTGCTATAGCGACTGCTGCAACGCTATCCGAGAAACAAGCAGATGGAATAGTCAAGGGAATCATTAAGACAATAGACCAAAAGTTCAAGGGTAGTAAGGGACCATTCGCCGGACTTAGAGCGCAACTTGATGCAACAATGAAAGATCCAAACACTGTCAAACTACTAAACGATACTTTGCTGAAAGGTGATTATACGCCTGCAGGAACCAAGATAGGCACTTCTGTGGGAACGGCTGCGGTTACTGCATTCAAAGATCCATTCAAGGGATTAGGACTATCTAATGGGTGGACTGATATAATTCCAGTGATAACTTTACCTGCTCCTATTATACCTGCTCCAATAACTACAGCATTCGATACAGGACTGAAGACAGCAAAGACAGCAGCAACCACAGCGGGAACAAACATCGGTGCGGAACTGGCAAAGGTTAGTAATATCACAATACCCGCACCAGACCAAAGTAAAAGTTTCCAGAAGGGATTGCAACTAGCAATAAATAATTCTGCTCAGACGGTTAAACTGATAAACACAACATTACAAAAAGTCTCTAAAATAGTAATACCTTCACCGAATGAGGCTTCCAAATATCAGAAGGGTTTACAGTTAGCAATAAACAACGCAGGTCAGACTGTTAAACTCATAGACAAGGAACTCAAAAAAGTGTCAAAGATAACTGTTCCTAGTCCAGATCTTCATAACTTCAATTCGGCACTTAATCAAATGGTAAGCAATGCGAAGAGAGCAGCAAGGGAGGTGAAGAACGCTTTGAAGGGAGGTGGTTCAAGTGGTGGTGGTAATGGTAGCGGTCCAGGTGCTACCACAGGCCCATTTGCTCATGGTGGAATAGTCTTTGCTAATCAGAGAACAACTGCAACGTTTGGTGAAGCAGGACCTGAAGCCGCAGTATTCCTTCCGTTAAAAGGTGGAAGCGGTAGCGGTTCTTCTGCATCAAGCGGTGGCGGTGGTAGCGGCAGCGGTGGTAATATTTTCATTGAAATTCATCAACATGAAGGAAACGAGAATGAGAAAATAAGGAGATTTACTGCAGCGCAAGGTCGTAACAGATACAAGTTTGGAGCGTAAGATAGCAAAAACATAGGTGTTGATATGGAGCGTAGCAAACGGACAAAAGCAGAGCAGGAATATGTTAAGACTATGATCCAGAGTTTGTCTTTGCGAAGACTGACAGACCAGGAGATAGTTGACTATCTTCACAATGAAAAACAAATACAGATAGGTAGAAGTACTGTCACCATCATCAGGAATAACTTAGAGAAACAAGCAGAGAGATGGTATATCGACCTACGAAATTCTACATACAGATATCTAGCAGTATAAACAAAGAATAGATTCCCTTCTTTCTTATCAAAGGACGCTACATGAAATTATCTCCAGTACTAAAAAAGATGAAGTAAAGATACGAGCCATAACTGAACTTCATAGCATAGAGATGGACATACTTAGTCTATGGAAACAACTTCCTGCTTCTAATATTGTCAATACAGTGGACAATACTGAAAACGAAAAGAAAGTACCCTGGGCGGTAGAAATAGGAGGAATGGAAGTGGAAGGAGAAGAGGAAGATCAAGAGGAGAAAGAACCAATCGTTGGATTTGGAGTACCTTCGATTTTTGACAATAATGATAATAAAAGTCCAGAGGCTTGGACTGTAGATCCCCCGGCAAACCAAAAGTTTGCCCTAATTAGCAAAGAGACTCCCGAACCCCCTGATCCATTACTACCAGAACCAGAACCAGAACCAAAACCAGAACCAGAACCAGAACCAGAAATAACAACTTCACTAGAACTGTCTACAACTAAATCGAGGCATAATGATGTTATACCTGAACAAGAACCTGAACCTGAACCTAAACAGGATGATGCTACTATCATAGATATTGACCTACTAGGACGTTGGCCTAAACCCTTTGACATAGAGCCATGGATACGATGCGGTATTTGTGACAAGTGGTTTAAGACTAAAGAGATACGAACCAAGCACGCAGCAAAGTATCATACTTAGTACTTAATTAAATAATTAATTAATCCTCATATTGTTTATCTTTATTAGTTTCCATCTTCTATTAAGGACAAATGAGCGGTGAAATTTCAACAATTATACCAGGACCAGAAGGGGAAAGGTCCAAGAGAGAACTAAAATTTAGTTATTCAACAGCAGCATATGATTCATACATCAAGGAAGGCTTTGAAGCACCCGATATGAACCATAGGCCCGACAAGTGGGAACAAAGGTTTCTTTCTGCAGTAGATCCAGGAAAGGGGAAGGTCAAGGTCCATATCACAAGAATGTTCAGAGTTAGAGCGATAGATTACTCAACTGAGAAGAATGAAAGCAAACAATACTTGTATTATGAAACTGAGTGGACAGCCAAACAATGGAACGGTAATGAACTAGGACCAATAGAGCATGTCGTTGGTATGCACAAAGAACAAACCAAGCGATTAGTACTGGGTGACTTTGACCCAAAGACAGGTGTACAGAAATCTCAGTATGTTATGGGATTACCCAGAATAGTCTATACTATTCCTTTCACCAAGAAGACAGTTGACGATATACTAAAGAATGAACATCCTTTTGGACCTGATTCAATAAACGTCACAGATAAGGAAAGGATAATCTGGTATGGTAAGTTTGACCATATTCTAGGACTTGAATCCTTCAGATGTGCTGATTTCACTTATGAGCAGTTTACTGTTCCTGAGTGGAAGAGGTTTCTAGAAATGGCAATTCAGGAGGGTGGACCAGCACAAAGGATTAGGTACCCTGATGAGGAACTTAAGAGGATGGGGTTATACAAATAATCCTTTTGTTAAAGATAGATAGACAATGAACAAATGAATAAGATAGACAGTCGTACTGACTGGCTCTTAGATTCTTGTTTCTATAACTGCTTTGTATGCGGCTCTCCTTTTAGTAAGCCTCCCAAACTAGACAAGGGTAAACTGGAAGGAAATTGTCTATTCTTTAACATACTAGATGAATGGGGGGATAAGGTAGAGACAGAGGAGAGGGTTTGTCATAAATGCTGGATTAGTGACTTGTCACGCTTTGCAGATAAAGAAGAACTAGACTAGTCCGTGAATGTAAGGTAACTTCTTTTTTTGTTTCTTGTACTTCAAAGCGTTCCATTAGAACTTATGAAGTCACTTATCATTTTCACTTTGTTGATACCTGGCACAACAACTGAAGCAGCCTTACTCTTAATTCTATCAGGATTATTTCCTACCATCATTTCGCACGGTGTTACTACTGCAGCCGCCTTACTATGTCGTTGTCGTTGTGGTAATCTTCCTATCATTTCAAAGAGTTGTTCATCCGATCTGTACATCTATATCTACTAAGAATAAGAGTCGGAAGTACTTAAATCATAGGATAGGGCTAACTTTACTTCATAGTGCTAATGATAAGAGACAACGCCACGGTAAAAGAACTCAATATTCCTAAGGATAAACTAGAAGTGCTGCAAAAGATAGTATCTTCTAATAACATCAAGGAAGAGACGAAACACAGGATGATAAGGAAGTTGTCAGAAGGTTCAGCGTGCTGTATATGCCGGGGTATTCCTTCAATGGAAGTAATCTATCATCTAGAAGGGGCTACAAAAATGGAGCGTTATTGCAGCGATTGTATAAAGAAAGTGTATGAAAGAACGCCTGTTTTGTAAAGTTTATTAGATATTTCCTATAGATAGAAGTGTATTCATCACTGGCTGTCGAAGGGATCTTGTTCTCGCCTATCCCCATCCCAAACCGACGTGACAAACGGCAGCCAGTTTATCATAAAAATTAATTGAGCACTAACTGAATTATTAATCAAGTTTAATATGATGAATAAGATGTTGACATAAGTTATTTGGCATGTGTTAAAAATGATATTGAATGGAAAGAGCAAAACGATACCGTTCTCCAGAACCGTCAGGCTTTCCACTAGATGCTACTGCTATGATTATTCTCAACGGAAAACTATAGAGGATTAATAATATCATAGCATAACCAGACACGCAGGTAATGCTGGCTATCCAGGCGTCTGAATCTTTATCATGGGATCAGAACATTTAATGAGATTACAACTTGATATGGTAAAAAGTCTTTGCGGTATTGCTCAGAAATGTGATTCTAATTCGTTTACCCTATCTGCAAAACCATTACTATTACGGAGCACAGAGAAAGACTCGTCTTTTCTGATGCCGGTTGATGCTAGAATTTCCCTCAAGTCAATTTGTGTCGCTCCGTGCTTCAAATCATATTGCAGTTTATTACGTACGTTCGTTATTCCAGAATATTTTTTGGATAGTTTTTTATCAAAACGGGAGGCATCATCGGGTAAACCTTTGAGATATTTTATTACCGTGTCTTGCATATGCTTAACGTGCCAATCTATCATCGGAAATATATTGGTATTTTGAGCCAATATTCATATTTATTTGTTAAACAGACATATATTCATAAGCCTTTTTTAGTTCAATTGTGATAGAACAGGAGTACCATCTCAACAATCCTTGCTGTCGGGTTCGGGCATATCTCCGGTCGAGGGAAACATGTGGTTTTACTAGAAGCCAAGCTTAATCTGGTTAACAGCATCCTACTTGAGGAATTTGGGTTTCTTTTCATTTAAGAGTAGGAAAAGATTTGTTATTTGATGGAACCAGGACAGATATAGGTAGGAAGACCGGACATAAACGATGACTGACCCTGGCCCACCTCCATCGTCTGATTATTAACTTTCAGTAAATACTTATTAAATTAATCTCACTATCCTAAGATAACAAATGGTCATCCGATTAAAAACCCAGGAACGCGACAAGAAAGTGAGCGATCTTCTAAACATTTTTGGCTTGCCTTCAATCGATTATACGAAAGGTTATCAATCTAAGCCAAGGGCTGAACTAACTGGGGCCTCTGCTGCTTCTGTGGGAGATCCTCAACTAAATGCAGTAAACGAGTTATTTAGATGGATGAAATTAGTCATGTAAGCCCCTCGATGTTTTTGTGATATGTGGTCTTGATATGCTTTATGTGATAATGTATTTTTTGTTCTATTTCACTATTGAATGATGTATCGCACTTATCACATACAACATGTTCACTATCTACTTCGTATGTTTGGTTTCACATATTCATCTAACGCAGGCATGTGTATTAAAGCCGCGTAAAGTGCTTACACAAAAGAGAGAGACTATTTAACGCAGCGTTGTGGCACTAACGGCGTCGAAGGTGCTATCATACCTGCGTCTATGGCTTGTTGTCTTAATTCGGCTTTTTGTTGTGGACTAATGTATTCAGCATTAAAGAGGTAGTCAAATGGCTTCAGGAATAACTTCAATGTCTCGTG
>JBBRRH010000044.1:0-31729 GCA_038201105.1 Nitrososphaera sp.
ACCTATTGATGTAGCTACTTCATTTACTGCCCTAAGATCAGCCGACATCTCTTCAGACAGAACGGGAACACAGATCATTTTGAAATACGACTTTTTGGACGCCTCTATTGGATCGTCAAATAATTCAAAATGATTGTTTTTCAAGGCCTCTGCGTATGCCTCCGAAATTCCAGGTTCTGGAATCAAAGTCCGACCTTCCATTGCTGCTCTTAATACCTTTCGAGAATTGTCAACACCAATTACATGGGCACCAGCCCTCAGCCAAGCTGCGGCTAGCGGAGATCCAACATGACCTAATCCATATATTGCAATCTTTAAACTTCCATCCTTGATCTGCCGGATCAGGTCATAATCCATGTCTGCGACAGATACTGAAGTAGAAACCATAAAGTAATTCTGATGCGCTCCATTCTGTATATATTTGATTACGCCCGATTTGAATACTGTACAATCGACTGACTAACTTGCTCGCCATCTCGATATGAAAGGAACATTGGCATAATGTTTTTTTAATTATATCTGATATTATTTAGATAATTGTCTGATTGTGCCAGCAATTCTTTCAATAGCCTTAAAGAAGCTCAAACTAAATTTAAGATTGTCTTCTCTTTTCCAACTTGTGTAAATTCTTACTCTGTTATCCTGGGGGTCAATGCTGATTTCACCTTCATCTAGCATTAAGGGCATCAACATTTCGGATAATGTTTTGTCTGATTTTAGTACGTCGGCCAATCTCCCACCACTCCACTGTAAATCTATGACTACTTTATTTCTAAGATGACCTCTGGTTAGAGGCTCACACTTAGCCATGAAAATAACAGGATCTACAACTTTGACAGAGTCTACTATAAAATGAACCTGATAGTATGGAAGAGCACCATATGGAAGAGGATTTGGGTCTTGTGAAGACATGGGTCCACTGAATCACTCAGAAGCATTCGTATCTCCTTGTATATCAATTTATGTTCCACTCTGCCTGGTTATTATTCTGCTTAAAATCAAAAAAACATCTCTACATTGGACGTGAATGTAAATTGGAGGTGTTGTTCAAATCTGTCATGACACTAATTTGTATGCTTCTTTATGGAAATAACTAGATAGTTCGGATATTTGAATTCTTACTTGCAACATTGTATCTCTGTTTCTGATCGTCACTGTGTCGTCAGAAAGGGTTTGCCTATCGACCGTTACTGCAAAAGGTGCACCAATCTCTTCAAGCCTTCTATATCTTCTCCCGATTGAACCAGACTCATCGTAAAAAACTGGGAAATCTAATTTGAGTTGAGAGTAGATCATTTGAGCTTTTTCTCGCAATCCATCTTTTGTTATAAGTGGAAGAATTCCTGCTAATAAAGGTGCAAGATACGGTCTTAATCTCAGAACCGTTCTTTCATGTTCGAAGTCTTCGAAATATGAGTGCTCTAAGATTGAATAAATACTTCTATCTATCCCCATAGACAACTCAAATACATTCGGAAGGACCTTGGTATTGTCAATGGGATCAATGACGTGCAAATTCTGTTTGCTTACTGTGGAATGTCCACGGAGATCGTAATCGGAACGGTAATTACATGCCACTAATTCCAACCAACCAATGCTTGTTTCAACTTCAAAATCAAACGCAAAAGAGGCATAAAATGCTTTTTCGCTGGTCGAAAGTTGTCTTAGGCGTGTACGATCCATGTCGATTCCGGTTTTTTCATAGAACAGAACTAAGAGTGTTAGGTAATAGGCCACTAGATTGTTTGGTATTATACGTTGATCAACGGCCTCTTGTGCGGTGATCTCCTGATATGAATCGTTAATGTACAATCTGAGTATTTTTTTCTTCATTTCTTCGAATTTTGGTACCTCGTCAAGCCTGTTTGGATTACAAAAAACTTCTATCTCGGCCTGATAGAATTCACGGAGCCTGAGCAAGCTTTGTCGGGGTGCTATTTCATTCCTAAAACTTTTGCCCAGTTGCGCGATTGCCAAAGGTAGTCGTCCCCTCATAGTCTTAAAGATCCGAGGGAAATCAACAAATATCGATTGACATGTCTCAGGTCTGAGATATGCCTCGTCATTAGACGGACCGATGCCTATCTTGAACATCATGTTGAATCGGGTAGATTTCTCAAAAGGACCTCCACATTTTGGACAACTCAATTTATTTTCCTCTATTATTTTGTCTATTTCAGAACCACTAGCTAATTCTGGAAGCTCATGACCCGTTATTTCAGATATGTGTTTATCTGCTCTAAAAGTTGACCCGCACTGCTTACACTTGATCATTGGATCAGTAAAATTAGTTATGTGGCCAGATGCAACAAAAATACTTTTACTCATGATTTGTGAACCATCAATCTCAAGCATTCCGTCGCGTCGAACAAGTTCCCTTCGCCATAATTCTACGAACCTATTTTTCATATTGACCCCGGTCGGTCCATAATCCCAAAAGCCAGCTGGTGCATCACCGTAGATTTCGCAGGAAGGAAAGTAAAATCCTCTTTCGAGGGCTAGCTTCATAATTGTGTCATATGTGTTCATTCTGCTCGAACCATTTCGAGGATGAGTACTATTTATGTTTCTTCTGAAGTTGATTCGACTGAAATTGAGAACACTATGTTATCCAGTTTGGAAGAGTCGCAAGTGCCTGTAATCTCATCTTTTCTAACTATTCCTTGAAGATTGGCTCTTACTATGAATTTACCAGTTCTAATGCTACTCGTAAGTTGTCTAGATTATTTCTAACGGAATCCTCTTTAGTTTCCATTATGATGGGTTTACCCTTCAATTTCCTGTTTTTCAAAATTGTCGACATTCCTTTAACCCCGATCTTGCCGAGTCCAATATGTTCATGGCGATCAATGTGGGCTCCAATTTCATTTTTAGAATCATTTAGGTGGATAAGTCTCAATTTTTCCAAGCCTATTACACTGTCAAATTTATCGACAAAGTCGTCATTCTTTTTTTCAGATCTCAAGTCATAACCCGCGGCAAAGGCGTGGCAAGTGTCCATACATATTCCTACATTCTTTGATGAAATTTTATCTAGGATGGATCTCATGTCCTCAAGTTTGCTGCCTATGCTGTTTTTTTGTCCTGCACTATTTTCCAACAGAAAAGTCACTTTTCCATTTTTTCTACCGGAAGATTTGGAGTGATCTGTTGCGGTGTTGACACTATTCACTAACTGGTCGATCCCGTTTTGAGGTCCACTTCCCAGATGACTTCCCAAGTGCACTACAAGGTTAGGAATATCTAATTGAACACATCGTTGCACTTCGCTTATTAGCGAATCTATGGATTTCTTGTAAAGTTCGCCGTTTGGTGCCGATAGATTGGGTAGGTAAGGCATATGAACTGCGACAGCATCGGAATTTATTCCACTGTGTCTGAGCTTTAATTTGAACATTTGCACATCAAGCGCGTCCAAGACTTTTTCAGCCCATCCTCTTGGGTTTCTAGTAAAAATTTGAAATGCAGTACATCCTATTTTTAACGCATTATCAACAGCGTTTTGCAATCCTCCGGCAATAGAAACATGAAAGCCTATCTGAACATTCACACGTAGATACTAACTAAAGAGCCGATATATTATACATGACAGTATTATTATTATAGTAACTCTGAGATATGAATTCAATAGGATTGGCAATAAAACTCGGTCCTGCAGATTTGGCAAAATATCCTTTTCTTGAGGAAGCCTCAGAGTACATCAGGGAAACTAGATTTGCAATTGAGGAACTGGACCGCCCCGAAATGGATCATATACTTAGACGATCAGTCGATATACTGGAAACTGAAATATCAGCAGGAAAAGTTTATACAAATCTTGACAAATATGAAATTGAAATTCTGAGTTTTCTGGTAACTCTCATAATGATTAAGTCGATTGATTTAGAACCCGTGACCAAAAAACATTCGCTATTGGAGGCTATGCGAGCTGAAAAATTCTTGACAGAGGATTTATTCAAAGAAAAATCCTTACCGAAGAAAAAACTCCTATTGCATAAGATATTCCAGGAGTTATTTGAAATAGATATTCATTTCGATTTAGACTTGACCATATTCAGACTAAGTGTTCCTGATTACCTTATGCGTGCTTCGAAAATGAATGAACAGGAGTGGAAATTGATTAATCGGTCAGTTCATTCTGGATATGTGTACATCGATACAGATGAAGCGGTCAGACTTATACGCAGTGAGCTAAGTAATTTGATCTATGACCGAATTAAGACCATGAAAATTCCCGTAGTTCCAGATAGGGTCAAAATATGTGCCGAGGAACTGAGGAAGAAATTTTCAATCTATTATACCTATAGGAAGCATCATATCATTTCTGATTATCCTCCATGTATCAAGCATGCCATTGAGATGATGAATATAGGAGAAAATCTTCCACACTCCGCAAGAGTAATGCTTGCAACTTATATGCTGGCGATTGGCAAGAATACAAATGATATAGTAACGATGTTTCAGAACTCTCCTGACTATAACGAAAAGGTGACTCGTTACCAAATTGAGCATCTCGCTGGAAATAAGGGGAGCCGTATAAAGTATTCAGTACCTTCGTGTAAAAGATTACAGAGCGAGGATCTTTGTTTTGCTACTGTAGACTGCGAAAATATATTGAATCCAATTCAATTCGGACGAAAGAAAGCGAATACTCAATGAGCCAGAAGACGTCATCTGAAAACAGCTCGTTTCTTAAGGGACTGTTCAGGGAATATTATTTTAAAGATAGCAATTCACTAGTCACTCCTTCTATGATTGAAAAACGTGAATTCGGATACATGTCATTTGATTCCATTATGGTAAGGCATCTCTCTTTCAGGAACAAGAGAGAATTAATTGCAAGATTAGTTCAAGAATCACCTTCAGACGTTTATTGCTCTAACGGCTACTACAAATTTCCGACGAATTCAGTTCAGAGCAAGGAATGGGAAGGTGCTGATCTTATCTTCGATATAGATCTTAAAGACCTGAATATGCCCTGCTCATCAGAACACTCCTTCTATGTGTGTGATCAGTGTGGCGCATGCAATGTAAGTTTTCTCCATGCATGCACCGTTTGTTTGGGAAGAAAAATTTCTCGCACTACAATCCCTTGTAGAAAATGTCTGATTTCTCTTAAGAAGGAAACACAACGGCTAATTGAATTTTTACACGGAGACCTCGGAATAGCTGATGGAAGTATAGAAATATTTTTTTCTGGAAATGCTGGATACCATATACACGTATCAGATTCGGAGTTTAACACTCTTGATTCAAGAGCCAGGTCTGATCTTGTTGATTACATCTGTGGGAATGGCATAATGAATGAAAGCATCGGAGTTCGCAAATCCAAGAATGGCTTTTATATCAAATTTCCTAAAAGCGGTATGATATTTGGATGGAGAAGACGAGTAGCCAGTGAATTTGGGATCAATCAGTCATCAATTTCCAAGCTAAAGAGGATCGTGGAATCAAGTGGAGGCTACGGTCAATTCAAGGAAGATCTCTCAACTAAAGCCAAATTGATAGGAGTTCGTATCGATCCTCACGTTACGACAGACATACATCGTATATTCAGAATGCCTGGAACAATCAATGGTAAGAGTAGCTTACTTAAAGTAAAAAGCACTAATTTGGAGACATTTAATCCGCTTGACTCTGCATGTGTGCTAGACGACCGCCAAGTATACATACGGAGCAAAGTCAATTTGAAATTATATCTTCATGAAAATTACTTCAGAATTAAAAACTCTATTGAACGGCTTCCGGCTTACGCGGCCGCCTATATGATATGTAAAGGGCTAGCGGACTTTATAAAATAAAGACTATGTCTACTGAAGTAATAGATGATAGATTATGGATTATCCTGGATCACGTCCCTAACTATTGTTTGGTATCACTTTCAGCAAAAATGCTCCTATCTGAGAATCATGACAAGATCTGAGTTGTTAAATATACAAATCAAATATCCTGACGACTTGTTTAGATAGAAAGTGAATGACTTTACTCGACATCATTTGAAGTACTTTTGAACATGAAGGGGATTATTGAGAATAATTATATCTCTATAAATGATAGATAAGACAGGTAAATATTTTTGAAAGTACTTGTTGTGGATAACAACTCGCCATTTACTTCAGATATACTCAATTGTCTCGACAAATTAGATCAAAAATACGAATGCAGGAAATGCCTTGAAGCTCCAAATCCACTTTACTATGATCGCATAATCTTGTCTGGAAGGAAAAAGAATGATAAGCGCATAAATGCTATCAATTCAACAACTATCAGATTGTGCCATACTTATGGTAAGCCTTTGCTAGGTATTTGCTATGGTGCAGAAATCATAGCACTTACCTTTGGTGGAGCAATTCGTCGGGGTGAACAAGTTGTTGGGATGACTAAGATAAATATTCATAGAGAAAATGGTTTAATGACAAAAATGGGCATTTGGGAAGCCTATGAGAGTCACTCCTATACTATTGCTAGATTGCCAAAAGAATTTGTCAGCGTTGCCAATTCTCGATTTAGTCCGTATGAGATATTTTGTCATAACAAAAAGAAAATCTATGGGACACAGTTTCATCCGGAACGAAGTGGTGACTTCGGATTCAAATTATTTCGAAATTTTGTAAATTTATAATATGAACAAATTTATTCGGTATTGACTGTATGAGAAAACATGAATTCTAATGTTCAACATTCACTAATACTTCCAACAGTGAGCAAGCATGAAGATAGTCCATGCATGCCTTTGGCGATTAATGTTGTCCTAAAGTATTGGGGCGAAGAGAAATTTCTTGAAGAAGCTCACGAAAGATCCAAACGGTATAGCGACATAAAGGGTTCGCTATTTATGGAAGGTATTGAGATTGCAGAATCTCGCGGGTTCATAGTCCATACATATAAAGGTGGATTACAAGAACTCAAAAAACGGATCGACCAAGGAATTCCTATAATAGTTATCATGCCTGGAATTTACGAGGCTATTCAACACGCAACAATTGTTACTGGTTATAGTATTGAAGAACGACGCATTCTTACGTATATCCCCGAGCCAGATAAGGAAGGTGCGTTCCCAGAAAAGAAATTTCTAGATTATTGGCAGCAAGATGGTTCAATTTCGATAATGATCCTGCCAAAAGACATGGCTCAACGTATCAAGGAAGAAGAACTTGAGCAAAAGGAATCCTATAGAATGTGTCTTGAATCAGAAAGGTTCATTCAAACCAGAAATCTCCAAAATGCTATTCCTTTGCTAAAGAATGCGCTTCATCTGGATGAGGGAAATGCGTTAGCATGGAGCATATTAGGATCGGTTTACAACGATTTAGATTCAGAAGAAGCAATAGGGTGTTTTCAGAGGTCAATCGATCTGAATCCCAGATTTTACTTGTCATGTAGAGGGATGGGCAATTATTACTTAAAAAAAGATGATTATTGGTCAGCGGAAAAGTATTACACTCAAGCAATTAATCTTCATCCAAATAGATTTGGACCTATTTACAAGAATCGAGCAATAGCAAGAATGAATACAAATAATAGAGGAGGGGCTAAATCAGACCTAGCAAGATACCTTGAGGAATGTCCTGGCGCACACGACAAAAATGAAATTGAATCGACTTTAAGTCAGTTATAGATTTTATAGAAGTGACTCCTGCGTTTTGACATTGAGGTTTAAATGCTTAGTTTAATGAGGAGGTCAGTTTCATCGTATTAAATGGTCGACCCTCCACAAGTTTTATGAAGACCGTACAAAGATTTCTTAGGCTTGGTGTGATAGGGGTAGGTATTTGCATTTCAAATTCGATTGAAGACATCATGGTAAAAACACTAAACTTTATTTAATTATTGGGTTGTCGACAAAAGACAATTTGAAATGCATGTATATGAGGCTCACGCTATGCAAACTGGAATGATATCGTGATTGGAGTCCTGAATAGAGAACACAATAGAGAACAAGCAAAAGAGAACAAAAATATCTGCATCATGTCAAATTGCCACACAACTCCAAAATCGAGATCCTCCAATTGCCTGCTTCGATAATTATTGTGAACTAAATACCGACCAAGCAGGATCAGAGTTAACACAAATTACCTTTCCATGCGGACTTTCCTCTCTAAAGATGATAGATTCGAATGTATAAATCCGTGAATTTCGGGACAGCCATGTATTGACTGGCAAACCTGCCTTGCGACAGAGGTTTTCAAGAAATTCTCTTTCATTCCATCCATGTTCCAATGCAACTTGGGGAAGTAAGAGCCCTGAACCTAGCGGGCTCTCAAATATCAAGCCATGTTTTCCTATTTCAATCTTTTCGAAAATATTATCCTTCCGTAACTCTTCGACTAGGGTTGGATTACTTAGAATCGATACTTCAATAATGACATTTTGTAATTCATCCTTTGTAAGTGGTCGATATCTAGGATCCTCTGTAGCCGCTTTAATGGCCGCAGTTGTAACAGACTCCCATAGTGACATTCTTGGCAGCGGGTATCCTATGCATCCCCTTAGATTAAATTCTTTTGGTTCGAGTATATCGTACAAGGTAACAAATGCACCAGCCCTTTGAGAAAATTTCTCGCTTCTATCACGATTAATTATCTTGCCATCTGACACAAACTTTTCTAGAGCCAAACGCGCAATTTTTACTAACTTTATTCCCTGATTTTCTGGGACATGCCAATTCATCTCGAGTACTTGTATGTGGAATAAAATAACACCTGTTCTATTTTATACGACCAGTAACTTGTGACTTTGAAACTCAAGATTGATCGTACGTCCCATCGTCGCCATAGATCAATTTCATTTCATCAAATGTCAATTTACCACCACTTGACATTTTTCTTAATGCAGCATCCTTTAGTAAATTAAAGCGTTCCTGATTTTCCTTATTACGTTTAATTCTCTCCTGCATCGCTTCTTGTTTGAATTCTTTTCTCTCAACTCCATCTCTCGTCCTTCTTGATCTTGCCGTTGAATAGTGACTCCTTCTGTATTCGATTGCGTTGAGTTGAGTTTCAACCATGTCAAGCTTGGCTCCATTTTCTCTAACTTCTCTGATGGTTTTCCTTCTGTCTTCATACAAGGTTTCTCGTAAATTTAGTAATTCTTCTAACGATTGCTTGAGTTTACCTATCTTCTCACCAAATTCTGATTTTTGGTTAAATATTGAGGTAATCTTGGCCTTCAATTGTTCGTACTTGGAAACGACGTTTCTGTAATCATCCTCGTTCTTATGGATCAATCTGAGGGCATATAACTTTACAGCTGTTTCCTTGGATCTTGCAACTAATTTTCTTTCTTCTTCCTTAGTTAGCTTTTTTGTCTGAATATCCCTTTCAATTTGATCAAAACTTTTAGCTAGATTCGCCATATCGAATCTCTCCTTACGAGGCTTTGAGGCACCCGGATTTCCTTTTTTCTCATCCAAGGTCTTCATCTTGTTGCGAAGGTCCATAAGATTATTCTTGAGTTCTAGAAACTTCGGATATTCGGCATCCTTAGCTTCATTAATTTTCTTAAGATTGAGTCTTAAATCTTCTAAGATTATTCGTTGCTCATCTATTTCCTTTTTAGTCAAATCTATTTTTTCGTTAATTGCTTGTACCTTGCTTTCTCCATCTTGTTGCTCTTTTTGAAGCATTTTTTTGAATTCCAACAATGTTTGCAAATTAGATTCGACTGGGTTCTCCTGTTGAGTTGTTGGGACGTTATTGTCATTCCTAGCAAGACTGGAGGTGGTTGTTGATGGACTCTTGTTAGCCCCTTCACTTGGCTGGTCTCGTAGCACTTCCATCGGGATTTCTTTAATCATCAAAATATATCTTTCGTCCCTGTCACTCAATATAATGGCATACTCGTATGGATTCACTCATGCTGAGATACATGTTTATATTTGATGTGATGGAAATAGTGTTGATTTTAATGGATGATTTTGAGAAAGAATATCCTGACTTTGATTGGAAAAATACTCCGGCGTATAAACATCCTAATGGTAAAGATTGTCCGTGCCCTAAACATGAGTATATCCGAGAACAAATTAATATATCGAAAACTATTGCTGCCAATAACAAAGCGGAGACGTCCGATGTTAGGTATAAATCCCCGGTAACATTGAAGTTTTGTCCTGACCATTATCACATATACTTTGACGAAGTTATCCCGTCTATGCCCTTTAAATACCGTTTAATGACTAAAATTGCCCTGAAACTAGGAGCAATTTCTATTCAGAAAATATCCTATATGCAATCCGATCAGTGTTTTTATTGCAAATTTGGTTCGGGTGGCTTTGATAGGAAGACAGAGTTGCCTCCAATTTAGCAAGAGGAAATTCACTTCATCGCTAAAATTAGACTATTCCTGATCATATAAAATCTGAAGAATTTTTTGCCATGTTTTTAAATATTGTGAGGTTAGGACTAAATCCAATGGACAAAAAATTACGAATCGCAATAGACAGATAAGGGAACTGTTCGTTTGTTTCGGATTTATAACCATCAAAGAATGCAGTTTCAATGGCTTTGTATTTGTCGGGTTCAAGTCCTATTACGCTTGCAAGGAATGATCCTATGTCCATACTTCTTGAAAAAACCGAACTTTCTTTCTGCAGGAAAGACAAATCAGTTCGTAAGACTTTGCCGTTAGACGTAACCAAATAATTTTGAGATTTATTATCAGTAAATACATAATTAGCATTGTGCAATCTTCCAGTCAAGCTGCCTGCGTTGAATGCTAACATGTGAGTCATCCCTTTCAAAAAAGCATGATATAGGTTTCCACCATCTATGTAATCTTCTATCAATGAAGTGTCTGAGATAAAAACGAGAGAGGGCGTAGGAATTCCTATTTCTTCCAGAATTTTTCGCATCTTGAATCCTTCATTGACAAGCATTGCACTCCCTAACCGCGGCGGAGGTGTGGGATGGCATAGAATAAAAGATAATGTTGTATAGGCAATAACCAATATGTATTCGTGAAAATACTTGCTAGACTTGTTTCTTTTGATAACTACTTTTTTCCCGTCTAGTTCTGTCACTGATATGTTTCTCTGCCAATTTACGAAGTACAAAAAGTAGTTCCGCCCATATCATTGAATTTCGTCTTGATTATATAATAGGTTAGTGCAATCATCTTAATTTGATTTCATCGAACAGTTCTATGGCAAGGCGTTTTTTCTCATCTAATAATGCAGCCAGCTATGAGAAGATCGTGAAATTTGCCACGTTTGGAAGGGATTCGATCTGGAAGCGAACAATGTCAAACCTATTGACAAAGGATCATTGTTATCTCCTTGATTTGGCGTGCGGCACCGGGATCCTGTCATATTATATTCCCAAAGTACAAGATCACGTTATTCTTGGTTCAGACCTCACCCCCGACTATCTATTGCATGCAAAAAGGAAGTCGAGATACTCATTATTGACTAATTCTATTGCCGAAGTCTTGCCGTTCAGACCAGGGATATTTGATGCGATATTATCATCTTATTTGGCAAAATATGTAGATCTTCGAACGGTTGTAAGAGAGCATTGGAGATTGCTCAAGAGGGGTGGCTTGGTAGTTTTCCACGACTTTACGCTTCCCAAAAGAAAGTTTGTCAGGCAAATATGGAATTCATACTTTCTATTGCTCAATCAAGTTGGCAGAATTATTAAGAATTGGAGAGTGGTTTTATCCGAGTTAGATGATGTGATAGTGCATAGCGAGTGGGTCAAGGACCTTCTGAGGGAACTTCAACAAGTAGGATTTGAATCCATAACTTGCAAATATTATACATGGGGAACTTCCGCAATAGTAACTGGATTGAAACCATGAGTGAATCCTCTCGGATGAATGAATGGTTCGTTCCGAAATTTGGTCCGATAAGATTTAGGGCGTTTGTAGGGATTTTATTTTTACCTTATACAGGAATGTGCATCTCATTTGCGATCATAGGGTCACTTTTATCTCATCTAATATTTTGGGACCGACTTGCGGCTATTTTTATTATCTATTTTCTATCCGTTGGGGTTTCTGCTCACGCGGCGGACAATCTAGGATCCAGGAAAACTAGACCGTGGGGAAATTACTTTACGAGATCAGAACTTATTGTTATGACAATAACTGGCATCTCTATGGCATATATTATCGGGATATATTATATGGTCCAGTCAGTTCCGCTGCTTTGGCCTATAGCAATCGCCGAAGGATTTTTTCTGGTCGCATATAATTTTGAACTCTTTAACGGCTTCTTTCATAATAATATGTGGTTTGCAATATCATGGGGAAGTCTTCCACTCTTGGCAGGATACGTTATCCAAACGAACTCTATATCAGAGGTATCAGTCATCGCAGCTTCAATTGCATACGTTATATCTTATTTAGAAATCCGAATATCTAGAGTCTATAAAGAATTAAGGAGAGGAAGTGAAGAAACCAATCATGAATCAGAAAGGCTTGAGTATCAGCTAAAAGTTATTAGCTTGGGTACGGTTATATTCGCTCTATTCTGTATATGCCTGAAGTACTTTGAATTGTTTTGAATCTTGCATCAAAAAGCATGAAGCATCTAATAACAATTGACCTGCATGGATCCACCTATGTAACACCAGAAAATATACGTACGTTGGAAACGAAATGTGGCCAGGTGTTTACGTTTCAAGAAAAAATTTTCTTGGCAAATCTGGGCACAACACAGCAATTACTCGAAATTTTAGTGAATTCGCAAACATATGTAAGAGTTACGAAACAATTCGAAAAGGCAGATTTCATAAAAAGAAATGTGGAAATACTCGCAAAGAAAAAAGACGATGTATTAGTGTTAGCAACTGCTAAGATCTACAAAAAAGAATTGCCTCGGAAAGTAGTAGAGGAAGTAAGATCTCGTAATAATGGAATTGGGGCAATACTTAGTAGACATCATTTGTGGATCCATAGAAAGATCAAAAGAATAGGATACGACAAAGATAGATCTGGACTCTTTAGGAATTATGAACTGCTTTATAATAAACATGTAGCAGCTGACATCACCGAAATCCTTCTCAAGCAAGGAATATCTTGATGGATAAAATTAGTGGACCGGGTGGGATTCGAACCCACGACCTCAGCAATGCCAATGCCGTATCCTACCGGACTAGACGACCGGCCCTCTTGTTTCGTTTTTAGTCAGGATATTAAAGTCTTTAAGGTTGTACTTAGAATTTTAGAGTTACTAAATTAACATCTACAAGTGAAAGGAAACTGATTACTGGTGTCCATCTACTTATAGTTGATGACTTTACCGTGCTGGACATATTAACACTTTTTTGTGCCTTCCTGTATTTCCGATCGAGCCTCGATTTCACTTAACAATAAATTATAATTATCGGAATCATTCGATTTACTTGTCGAGCAGAACTGGAGCAATCAATTGGTGCAGTTATAAAATACATTCCTTTCCTTACAGAATACCAAGTCCCTCTATTCCTAGTGCTAAAAAATAGGCGAGGATATTGGGGCTTTCCTCAAGGTCACAAAGAAAGAGGAGAAACAGATATTCAGACACTAACTAGAGAAGTGAGAGAGGAAACCGGTATACGAGGTATTGATGTCCTATCTTATATAGGAACAATTCGGTATTCCTATTTTAGAGCCGACGGGATGAAGAGTGAAAAGGAGGTAAAATTCTACTTTGCAACGACTTCAACTAAAAATATAGTGATCTCATACGAACATGAAGCTTATAAGTGGGTCACCTTTGCCGATGCTCTAAATATGTTGGATCATAGACAATTGAGGTCAATATTTATCAAAGGCCACAAGAAAGGATTTTATTGAAATATTCACATTTCAAAGTCATTCACATAAGATTTGTACCCCTATAGTAATAGATTTATACCCAATTGGCAAACGAACTAAAGAGGATTTAGATAAAAATGATTGCTGGGAAGCGAATAGTGTTAACAGCAGACCGCAGTCTAATGACGAATTATAGAGGGAACTTCCTTTATGGGTTTATTGCTTGTGGTCCATACGAGTTAGTTCCTGAATTTGTATTTGATAAGTTGTTTTGTCCCAGTGTGGAAACTGACAAGAATAGCGGTGAAGTAAAGGTTGCGCAATGCGGACTAAGGAGAGTCGAAAGCGCGCTCCTGAAAGACTACCGTAGAAATGAGATTATGATAGCTCACCCTGAAATGCTCGATCGCTGCATTGGACCTGACACGAAGGTGCTGGGAGTGAACGTCATGGACCCATTAGGGATGGCCCCAGTCACTACGACAATGTCGCCAGAGAAGCTGTCTTATGTTGCAATGAAATTCAAAAAGATGTGTGCCTCCATAATTCAGCTGAAAAAGAAATATGGCTTCAAGGTAGTAGTAGGAGGAAATGGATCTTGGGAATTGGCAAAGCCAGATCGTATGAAAATTCATGGGATAGATACAGTAGTCATCGGCGAAGCAGACGAGCTAGCTCTCGACCTCTTCCATGATTTGGAGAAGGGTGATGCACCGGAGCTACTCCACACTTTTGTCAGAAATATCGAAAACATCCCAGTCATCAAAGGTCCGACAGTTAATTCTTTGGTCGAGGCAATGAGAGGGTGTGGAAGAGGATGTGATTTCTGTGATGTTAATAAGAGATCCAAGAAAGATATTCCACTCGAGAGGTTGCAGGCGGAGGCAAAAATTAATCTGAACTATGGGTTTGATTCCATATGGCTTCAGTCAGACGAAATGTTACTGTATGGTTGCGACAATAAGGATTTTGTCCCAAATGCAGATGCAATAATTGACGTATGGAAGGGATTAAAATTGGTAGGAGCAAATTTCGTGGGTACGACGCATATGACCTTGTCTGCGGTCGCTTCGTCACCTGATCTAATCAAGAAATTATCTGGTATAAATGATATGGAATCAAATGGTCGATGGTTAGCGACTAATCTTGGAGTGGAGACAGTTGCTCCGCGATTAGTAAAGAAACACCTTGGTGTCAAGACCAAACCTTACCAACCAGATGAATGGGGTTCTGTCGTAAGAGAAGGATGCAAAATACTGAATCAGAATCATTGGTTTCCGGCGTTGACCCTTATTATTGGATGGCCCGACGAAACCCCAGACGAGACTCAATACACCATCGACTTGATAGAGGATTTCAAAGAAATGAGGATGCGGGGACTTGTTGCCCCTCTGTTATACCAAGACTTTTCTGAAAAGAATTCTATGCATTTTGCAAATCTAAACGAAGCTCAATTTACATTATTCTGGAAATGCTGGCAGCATAATCTTCGCGTTATTAATGATATCATTCCAATAATCATAAGGAACAAAACTTACGGTCCGCCTATGAAGCTTTTCATGGCTATATTGATTAAGGCAGGTACCTGGGCAATAATGAGGTATCTTCGGGGATTAGCTAAGCAATTGTTTAATGGACAGGTCCCAGAAGATGTGGTTGAGCGATATTCCCGGAATCGCTCGGTGACTGCATCTGTGCCACAGCACCTATGAGAAATATCTGTACTCTGATTGATGAAATAGTAGTTTAGCGAATTGCTTCGCTAGGTTTTTGCTTGGATAAACTTTCAATTAATTCAATAGCTGTGTCTGCCACAGTAGCTGATTTAGGAGTCAAAATCACAAAATAATTCTTGTCTGCTCTCTCTACCGAAAGCACATTCTTATATTTCTTAGTCGAGATATCAAATTCTATCATTCCAGGGTCCATCTTGCCTTTGGAATAAATCATCATCAATACGTCACCTGAAAGAGGGGTAAGGGGTACTATGGAAAATATGTAACCTCTGTAAGAACTTACTGGAAGAACTTGTTTCATATATGGTGCAACGGATATAAGATATAAAAAAACCTCCTCTACAGTTGAAAATTCTTCAAATTCAAATTTCATATGCTAATTGCTAATCCGTCAGTGATATAAGTATAAGGTTTGAGTCTCAATACCTTTAACCATATGATTCAAATTTCACATCATAAGTCCCATCTTTCCTTTTGTTTCTTTCTGTTACAAAGCCCTTCGGAACCAAGTAATCCAAAGCTCCGTCAACAGTGCCCTGCCAACCACAAACATAAAAGATGGTATTTTCAGTAGTAATTCTGTCCCCGACCAATTCCTCTAAAGGAGATCTATCAGTTCCAAGCTTCGGTCTAAGAAAAGATTCGACTCTTCCTTTTTGCCCGTTCCAACTTCTATTAAACCACTCCTGAGGTCTACTGATACTCGCTCTATAACGAAAGTTCCATTTATCTTTCCCGTGATCAAGACTTTCGTTTTCTAAATCAGTTAGAAGCTCTCTGTAGCTTAATTCGTCCACATAACTGGCACCGTGTAAGACAACTACTTCCCTCTTACTGCCGATCGCCTTCAGATGGAGAGAGTATGCAATGAATGGCGCCAAACCAGTTCCTCCTCCAATAAGGACCATCCGCCTATTATCCGGTGAACCATCAGGCATTTTTTCATTTATAGTAAATGGACCAGTTGGTTTCAACCACAAAACTTCATCTCCTTCTCTCTTGTTAAACAATTCAGTGGTGAGGCGACCTGGGACAGGTTTTCTAACCCATCGGATAACCAATTCGAACCAATTTTTTTGTTCTGGTGGTGAGGCGACAGAATAAGCTCTTCTTACAATCTTGCCTTCACTAGGAACATCGAGGCCAATAGTAACAAATTGGCCCGCTTTGAAATCAGGGACAGAGCCTTCTAAAGGCTTAATTTTAAATATTGCTAAATCTTCTTTCAGAACACGGACATACGAAACCATTCCTTTATTGTCCACTGCCATACAAGTTTGAAAACTCATCTACGTAAATAAATACATTGTCAATTTGGGTTCAATCATATCCTATTTGGGTTAAATATGTTGAACCATAAGCAATAGACGATGCCCGACTGGATTAAAAACATGAGGCACTTGCATGAGATTGAAGATTTGGAAAGAATCATTATTGAAAATAGCACTGAACAGAAAACACTGTCAGAACACTTCAAAATTTCCATGAATAAATTTGCTGGAGATCGATCAGTCGAGACTTGCCTTGATGCGCTTAATGTCTCAATTCAGTTGGCCAGTATAAGGAGAAAATTGATGGAGGCCTATGAACAATATGCAAGATTATTAGAAGGAGAGATAATCAGGTTAAGAAGACTTTGCGAAGATAAAGTATGATCTACTTCGTCGAATAACATACTTCATTCGATATCTTAAGCCGACTCAAATACAATTCGATTTCTTATCATACCTAGATTTTCTATAGAAATTTCCACAATGTCACCATCTTTGAGATACTTTGGTTCCTTCATAGACATTGCCACTCCTGCAGGCGTTCCGGTGGATATAATATCGCCTGCTTCAAGAGTCATAATCCTGCTAAGAGATGAAATTATGTTTTTGATAGAGATGACCATTTTACTACTCGAAGAATTTTGTCTTATTTCACCGTTGACTTTAGTCATTATCCTTAAATTTTGCGGGTCTTCAACCTCATCTTTTGTTGTTATCCAAGGTCCACATGGTGCAAATGTGTCAATGCTCTTTCCACGCGTAAACTGCTTATCTTTGAATTGAATGTCCCTAGCCGAAACATCATGCATTATCATATATCCAAACACGCATTCAAGTGCATTTTCGGGTTCAACTTTTTTCACATCCTTTCCTATAATCACGGCTATCTCGGCCTCGTAGTCAAGCCTCTTTACAAAACTTGGACAGATGATGTCATTGAACGGGTCATTCAAAGCGGTTCTGGGTTTTATGAAAATAACTGGTTCATCGGATGGTGCCAGACCAGCATCACGGGCATGATCATAATAATTAAAGGCAAGACAAATTATCTTAGAGGGGTCTGGAATTGGAGTCAACAGATGCACTTCATCGACTTGATGCGAAAAGCTGATTATTGGTAAATTCTTAGTAACCTCATCAATCCAGCCCTTGAATAGAAATTCCTTTATGCTGTGAGGTATTGGTATTCCAGTTTGCTCTTGAAAATCAGATTTGGAAACCAGCCGATTTCCGTCTTCCGAAATAATCCCATAGGTGTCGCCCAATTTGTCACTCCAAACTCTTGCAATCTTCATTTTTTTGCTTCTACCTATGTGTATATGTGGCAGACTTACCGTTGAGAAGCCTACAAAATCCAAACCTAATGAATTGCACCAAAGTGCCAGCCTTCAGTTTCGAAACAAATGATTCGGCATATCCTGTTTTCAATTCTAAACTGTTGGGATTGTATTTATCACCTATGAATAGTTCTTTTGGAACTTTGACGCTGAACTCGACTGCATCATTCTCTGCAACCCATTGAATTTTCTTCATATTTTGAATCACGCGGTCACCTTCATAGGACCCGATTAAGACTTTTTTATTATTTTCATATCTGATTTCTGATATCTTGATGTTATATAGTTCCATTAATCTAACTTTTTGCCCAATTTGCAGGTCTTCCGCGTCTGGGGATGTAATATAGATCTTATTTGCAATTTCTACTTCTCTATTGCCGAGATCTTGCGTGGGGTGATTACGAAGCTCTATTTTCCCGAACTTACCGCCTTCAACTCTTAACTCCACGGGAGAAGACACAAAGAACAATTTCATCGAAATTGGGTCTATCATCTTTCTGTTTATAGATTCTAACGTTTCAAAAGGCGGTTTGGTTTCTGCTAGAGTGATACCAAGCCCTAGGATGAATTTTCGGATAGCCTCTGGAATAAAGCCTCTGTGGTGCAAGGCAATAAGTGTTGGTAAACGCGGATCGTCCCACGATGAAATGATACCGTCTTCTAGTAAAGGTTTGATCTTCCTCTTAGAAACAGGCATTCCATCAAATTCCAATCTGGAAAACTCTATGAGTATAGGACTTCTCATTTTAAGTTTCGACAAAATAGAATAGTATAATTCGTTGCGTAGCTCATATTCTTTCGTCCGAAGTGCATGGGTAACGCCATCAATACTATCTTCTATCGGTGCCGCCAAGTCATACGTAGGCCAAACACGCACCTTCGATCCCAATAATGGGTGAGGATGGTCTATTATCCGAAATAAAGTTGGGTCTCTCATGACTGTATTCAAGCTCTGCATATCACCTTTAAATCTGATAATTGCCTCATTTTGAGAATAATGACCATCAAACATTCTATGCAATCTGTCATTTGCCTCATTTTGATCCCTTCTACAATTGCATTCAATTTGCTCAGCTCTGTTCTTATGAATGATATCGCTCGTACAAGTACATATATACGCATGACCTTCGAATACGAGTCTTTTCCCATAATTGTGTAGAACTGAGATATCATCTGAAGTATTCTTCACCAAGTCAGGTTTGATTCCCAACCATTCCAGGCCATCCCGGATTGCTTGATAATATTCTATCTTTTCGTTCAAGGGGTTTGTATCATCAAAGCGAAGGATCATTTTTCCATTATACATCTTAGCATATTCTTCGTCTATTATTGCTGCTTTTGCATGACCTATGTGGGGATATCCATTGGGCTCAGGTGGAAATCTGGTTATAACTTTACCTTGCTGTGCGTTCGCCAGCTCTTGAAGGGAAACCCCTTTTTGAACAGATTTTTCCTCCTTATAATATTCAGAAAACTCTTGAATTAAGACTCCTTGCTGTTCAATACTTAGTTTGTTTACCTCTTGAACAACGTCCTTAATGATAGGAAGTAATTTATCAACAGAATTCTTTAGATCAAGTTTTGTACTCATTAAATGGGATAAAACGACATTGACGTTGGTCCTGCCGTTATGTTGGGACGCATTTTTTAACGCTATTGATTTTACGAAATCATATACTGATTCATCTACTTCCACAAAGTCACAAACTCCTCTCAACAATAAATCTTGCCGAAGATTCTAAAGCCCTTTTTGCGTCGGTTTCAGGATAAAAGCCCAATGATTCTAAGGCTTTCTCCATATGTCCTCTAGCAATCGCTCTAACTTCGCTTCCAATTCCTAATGTGCAGATTATATTCACGGCATTTTGTAAATCTGCTTCTGAACTGTTCTTATATCCGTAGACTTTCATAATTTTGTTTTTGTCATTCCTATCGGCAGACTTTATTGCCAGTAATATAGGGTATGTCTTTTTCCCTTCTCTGATGTCGTTACCTACTGCTTTACCAGTCAATTTGGGATCTCCGGCAACCCCCATTAAATCATCAATCAATTGGAAAGCTATGCCTGTATTGAGGCCAAACTGCGAAAGGTTTTCCACATCTTTTTCAGATGCACCTCTACAGAGTACTCCGAGAGCGCATGAAACTTCAAAAAGTGCGGCTGTTTTCTTTCTTATCATATCCAAGTATAATTCGATAGATGGAATAATCTCACTTCCCGCCATGCCTGTATCGATAGCCTGTCCTTCACAGACAGAAATGCACGCTGTAGCCAATCTGAGAACCATTTCGGAAACGGCATCTTTACCAATCTCTAAATTAGTACCACTTGATGACAGGATTTGAAATGCTTTTGAGAACAAGACATCCCCAGCCAACAATGCCAGTGGTACACCATACTGCTTGTGAACTGTGGACACCCCATGTCGCACATCGTCATTGTCCATTATATCATCATGGATAAGCGAGAAATTGTGAATGAGCTCTACAGAAGCGGCAGCAGGAATCGCGTGGATTTCCTTCCCTCCGAACATTTCACAACTCTTGATGACCATAAATGGACGAAGTCTTTTCCCGCCACTGGTAATGTAAAATGAAGATGCGTCGTATAATTCAGCTGGGTGTCCGTGTAAAGAGGATAAAATAAAATCCTTGACTCTTGTCGCAATACCGTCAAAGTCGCTCCTCAGGCTATCTAGACTCATTGGGAAATCTCTTCCTTCAATTTACCAGTAATCCTGCAATGAGACGCCTTTAGTTCATGTATAGTTTGTGCACCTACTAGAAACATTGTGCTTTTTATTTCCGCGACTAAAGTTTCAGTGAACAATAGCAAGTTGTCGAAAGACTCATCTGCTTTTTTAAGAAAAGGGTATGCCATGGCGCAAACATTAGCCCCCAGAACTAGACATTTTGCAATTTCTAGGCCATTCCTTATCCCGCCAGATGCAATGATGGGAATTTTTACAGCACTTCTAACCTCAATTAAGCTCAACGCAGTCGGGATCCCCCAGTCCCAGAATAATTCTCCTATCCTTGTTTTGATAGTATTTTGAGCTATTTCAGCTCGCAATTTTTCTACACCGGCCCAACTTGTACCTCCATGTCCAGCGATATTCACGGCTGCCACGCCAATATTTTCAAGGCTTTTTGCAACCTCGTTTGAAATACCGGCTCCTACTTCCTTTACTATTACAGGAATGTCAAGGACCTTGACAATTTCCTTTATCCTTATGAGAACACCCTTATATTTTGGCTCACCTTCAGGTTGCACAAGTTCTTGAAGTGGATTAAGATGAATTGCTAGAGCGTCTGCCTTTATCATTTCTATTATATTATTGATTTCATCAATTGACAAACCCTTTGAAAGTTGAGCTCCTCCTATGTTTGCAATAAGAAATGCATTAGGCGCAGCCTGTCGAGCAACAGAATAAGTTTCAGCTAACGTGGCACTTCGAAGTCCAGCTCTTTGGCTACCCAATCCCATGGCGAGGCCATACTTTTCCGCTAACTGTCCAAGCCTAGAATTAATCTTGGTTGCATCGGGGGTTCCCCCAGTCATGGAATCAATCATAATTGGTGCACCCAATTTGTGGTTTAGAAAAGTGCAAGAAGTATCAATTCCATCATAGTCTAATTCGGGCAATGCATTGTGTATCAATTTAACATATTCCAAATAATTTGAAGATTCTCTTGCCTGAACATCATTATTTAAGGGGATTCTAATTCCTTCTTTCTTTCGTTGTTGAAGGATATCTATGTCTGAAATTGAGTCTGACGAATCAGGCATTCCAGGTATTGCCTCTCTTTCCCTTTATTACTGTACCTTCCACCTCCACATTCTCTATAACTCCAGCTATTCTTTTGGGTTTCAGACCATTTACCAGCCAGACATCCAGACCTAATGATGCTATTTTCAAAGCTTCACGAACTTTTCTTCTCATCCCCCCTGTGACATCTGCTTTCACCCTTGCAAATTTTACTGCATTCGCAGTATCATAACGCCTTATAAGTCTCCTATTCTCTAAATCAGTGAATATTCCATCAACATTGAGTGCAAAAATTATTTTCTTGGGCCTGAGAACGGATGAGATTAAAGTCATCAATTCATCACCTGATAGTATCGAATATTTCCGATGCCCCGCATAAACAACGTCACCAAAGGTAACAGGTATTATTTGATCGTTTGCCATATTTCGTAGCTGATGGATTTTTTGTAGAATTGGTTTGTGGTTTAATGTCAGCGCTGAAGGTGGGATGGAATAAGGATTCATGTTCGATTTTATCATTAATTTGATTACGATCTCGTTAAGAGATATCATGGATTCATGTACTGTTGCAATTCCGCGGGGATCGTAAAAATCAGGTTTCGAATGTATATCGTATTTGACTGACCAATAGTGTCCAAAGGATCCTCCACCATGAATTAGTATCTTGGGCATTTTCACGGAGGAAAGAGTTTTTAGAATCTTGGCAATTGCTGCTTCATTCGCCGATAATGGAACCTCTTTATGGGTAACAATAGAGCCTCCCAGCTTTATCAGGGCAAAGTCTGAATCCATAGAGAATCAGAATTTTTTATCAGGATTTAAGGTTTGATTTACCTGCAGCCCATCATGATCTAATTCTACAAGGACGGAGTGAGGTATTTTTTTTCTTATGTTAGATACTATTTCGTCAGTTTTTTTATTTGGTATCAGAGCAATCATGCTGCCCCCTCCACCAGCGCCGGTAAGCTTGCCACCCAACGCACCATTACCCATGCAGATGTCTATAAATTCTTCTAGTTTAGGATGTGAGACATCAAGTCTCATAAGCAATTCATGGTTTTCAGTCATCATCTTGCCAAGAGTTTCTTGGTCGCCCCTATTCATGGCTTTTTTCGCGTCGTTGCAAATGACCCTGGCCCTTTCGGCTAGTTCTGCAAATATTGGCAGCTTTTCTTCTCTGAACTTTTTCACTCTTAAGACAAGCTTTCCCGTATCATGTCTAATTCCAGTTGTACATACAAGGAATCGAAATTTTATTTTTGGATTCATACGAATGTAAGCACGGGTTGGGTGATAATATATTAGTCCTCCAAATGTACTCACGTAACAATCAGCGCCCGAAGAATTTTTGTGAATAATGCGCTCGGCTTCTGCAGCATTCTTACAGATGCTAGGTTTATCAATTTCTCCAAACAAGGCGCGCATTGCACCTACGGTCGCAACACATGAAGCAGCAGAAGAACCCAGTCCTTCGCCATGAGATATTTGTGATTCGATGATTACATCCAATCCACTGAAATCACTCATTTGATATTGCATATTGGCAATGCAACTTAACACAGGATACAGAAAGGAGTTCGAATTGGTCCTTCTTTTTGATAATTGACGTTTTGAGGCAGAAACAACAAGTTCCATTCGCCCAGCTTTAATACGTGTGAAATGGGTCCCGTTGGGCTTCAAATGTACTGTTATTCTTCTATTGATGGCAGCCAAGATTGCTGGATTTTTATAGACTACAAAATGTTCTCCTAGAAGGATTATTTTGCCTGGAGCTGATGAATGGACTTGGAACATGCGATACTCATTCATTGTGTGTTCATACAAAGGCGATTGATGAGTATCCGACGACTGAAGCAGTATCACCGATTACATCACCACTCGTAGCATATCTCAATAATTTTCCAGTAGAGGCACCCATCTCCTTGGCTGCTGCCATAACTGCTCCAATTGCACCATACCCACAGGCCGTAACTCCAAACTTATGAAGCACTGAATAAAACTCTGGAATATTTATTGATAATATAGAAGAGATTAATTTAGTGTCTTTCTCGTATGCCTCTTCGTTGGATTCATAATGGGTTAAGTCCGATGAAGCGATGAGCATGACATTCTTTTTCTTGATTATTTCCGCCAAACATTTTCCCAACGCCATAGCAGTACCCTTGTCCTGCTTCCCAAGAATTATGGGCACTATGGTCAACCCTTTATTAATAAATTGGAGAAAGGGAATTTGAACTTCGATACAATGATCCCTACTATGAGCTAAGGAATCGAACTTGACAACATCCCAATTATCTGCAATTTCATGTGTTAAATGTTCATTGATTCTCATATTTCCAATAGGGGTCATCCAAGTTCCTCCTTCGATAGTTGCTATGTCACTACCAATTCCGTAGTGATTCGGACCAATTATCACTACAGTATCGAAGCTTGAAGATGAGATTTCATAAAAGCCGTTCGCAGCAACTGCTCCTGAATAGACATAACCCGCGTGAGGCGACAGTAACCCAAATATCTTCCCCTTGTCTCTTGACGGAGGAAGATTGCCTGGGCCGAATTTTCGATCCAGAAATAATGATTTTATCGAGCTCAGCAGCTCTTCTAGTTTGCTAGGGTAGAATATGCCTGATACAGCTGGTTTTCTCTCAAATTCCTTCAAGGAATTTCTTCGACCAATTTTGTCTCGAAGTCGTCGATAGATACGGGCATCCCACTATCTGATTTGATCTTTCCCTGTTTCTTTAAAACCTCACGCGCAAGCAGCCAATAGACTGTTGCAAGCGCCTTCCTTCCTCTATTGTTTGCAGGTATTACGAGATCTACTTTTGAGGTAACATTATCGCTATTAGATATTGCTATGACTGGCACTCCAGCTCTCGTTGCTTCAATGACAGCCTGTTGATCGGCTTGAGGATCAGTAACAACTACAACTTCAGGTTCCATGTAAGCAGGGAGTGAAGGATTTGTAAATGTTCCTGGCATGAATCGTCCCAGAATACTCATTGCTCCAGTAAGCTCACAGAATTTTTGTACAGGAGTCTTTCCGTACTCTCTAGCAGAAGTTATAGCTACCCGTGCAATATCCGCTCTGCTAATAAATTTTGCAGCAACGTCTATCCTTGAAAGTGTTTTACTGATATCGAGTATGTACAATCCTTCAGGATTTGCACGAACTATAAACGGAGTCATAAATTTTGTTTTAACAGGGGTACCTACTCTGATCCCAGTAGCCAAGATCATCTTTTCAAGATTATCTCCTTCTTGGTGGTCCTGATCCAAATCTTGTTCTGGAGAGAATGAGGAGGTATCGTAAGAGGGATCTTGATCTTTTTCAGCTATATCATTTGCTTTCTGCTCCGTCTGTCCACCTTCTGTAGAAGAATTAACATCAACGTCTTGAATTCGATTATCGTAATCCATTAAGTAATCGACAGTTCTACCAAACCTTCTATTAAATCATACTCTGACATTCGTATAAATTCATTCAGTTTTGCAATCCTTTCTCCACTAACAACTCCAGTCTTTATCATCTTCGAAGAAGTGGCAACAGCAATATGCGATATGTGGGAGTCGACAGATTCCCCGGATCTGTGGGAAGTTATTATTTTCATTTTATGCGTCTTGCACTCCTCTGAAAAATCCAAAGCCTCGTACAGACTTCCAGCCTGATTGACCTTTAATATGGCACCACTACATGCTCCGTACCTTGATGCATCTCTCACTCTCCTGGCGTTTGTAACAAGCATATCGTCACCAGCTACAATGCAACTAGGGTTACTCGAGGTTATCTTTGCCATGCTTTCAAAATCATCTTCGTGTACAGGGTCTTCCACATAACCAAGCTGGAATTTCTCTATCAAGTCTTTTACGAAGTTTATTTGTTCTTCAGTATCACGCGATATTTCCTGTCTACGGTAATTGTAGGATTTAGATGCTGCATCCCACAGCGATGAACTCGCAAGATCGATTCCCATTACAATGTCCTTGCCCAATCGAAATCCTGTCTTATCTATGGCCTTGGCAACAACTGCTAGCGCATCGTCATTCTTTAAATTTGGAGCCCATGCACCTTCGTCTCCCCTGCCATAAGTGAATTTCTTATCGGTCTCTTCTAATACATTTTTGACCTGACTATGGACTCTAAAATTCATTTCCAACGCCTCTACCAGATTTTTAGCACTCACAGGACAAGCAAGAATTTCCTGTATGTCTGGAGTGCCTGGACCAGCATGAGCTCCACCTCCGAGAATGTTGCCTAACGGGAAAGGGAATTTGTATGGTCCACGTGGCTTAAGCAGCTTAAAGATTGGTATATTTTCAGACTTCGATGCTGCATCGATAGCAGCAATGCTTAGAGCATAGGCCACAGCGCCGCCGATTTTATCATAGGAGGGAGAATTGTCTATGGCCTTTAGTGCGTCAAAAATTGCCCTAGGATCTCCTCCGTCCAACCCCAAAAATTTTCTCTGATGCAAATCTAATGCCTGTAAGGATAATTCCGGTCTGTTATCAACAAAACTTACTACCTCATGGCTTCCAACACTCGCACCCGATGGGGCACATGCCCTGCCGAGGTGCTTGTTGTCAGTCATTACGTCGATTTCTATTGATCGGCTCCCCCTGCTGTTAAAAACTATTCTGCCTTTAACTGAAGTGATGGTAGACATAAGTGTTTTAGTCTATCTCTGATTGGATTTCTGACATGCGCCGTCTCAATGCTTCATAGTACGGAATCACTTGATAGATTGTTTCCACACAGGAAATGAACATCCTCCTGCAGCAGTATTTTCGTATTCCAAGGGAGTCCATAATTTGTGCAGGATCTTCGCCAGATTTTACCCTATTGGAGAACTCAAAATACTTATCAGCAACTACGTTTCCACATGTAAAACATCTCACTGGAACCAGCATGCTGTATCTGATGATTGTAGCACAAATACTATAATATAATACAATCTGTTGTTATTTAGATTGGTCTTGGTCCGGCAAGCTTCAAGTCCAAGAACACAAGTAATATTCAAATTAGTGCTTAATAAGCCGCTACATTTGTGCGGGAGTCGCCCAGCCAGGTCAACGGCGTAAGACTGAGGCTCTTATCCCTTAGGGGTTCGTGGGTTCAAATCCCATCTCCCGCACCCTATCACTTATCCAATCTTTCCATACTTATCTCAAATGCGGACGGGATCTATGGATTGAATCCTCAATCTTGATTGTTGAGGGTCGTGGACCATTGTGCCCATTCAACACATTACATACATTAATTCTTCATGATTAATTATGGTAAGCATAACCTCCAATACCTGAACAAAAGGCTAGGCATTTACGGAAGATTATTTTATTTAAGATCCAATCCATTCACTAGGCGTCCACAAAATGAATTCTCTATGTTCCTAGTGAAAATTTTATTATCTATAAATTAGATCCTCCTTACAATGAAACCAGACTTTTCGACGCTAGAGAAGGAACAGAAGCTTTACTCTTTGCTAAAATCCCAACATGAAGCCGAATTAATAGAAATGAATCACTATGTGACTATTATAAGCAGGGTTAGCAATTCGCAGATAAGAAATTACTTCTTTACCCTTCTAAATGATGGGTTGAGGCATATCGAGTATTTAGCCAAAATGATGGCTGATGTCGAAGGGGCTACGAGCAGCTCCCTTCTTACTAAAGAGGGACTCTCCAAATCCATTGAGGAGGAAAAAAATTCGAAAGAGATGCTATTAAGGGCTGATGATTTTGAAACTAAATCGATCTTGAAGAGTATTATAGTTGATGAGGAGCATCACGTTAAAATCTTAGAACATGTTTCAGAGCTGGTGGCTTCCAATTCTGCCAATACCTAGGACCCAATAAGAGTCAATTAAGGTTGAATGTATTTCGGAAAAAAATAGGAATGAAACTTCTATAACGGCGAATTATTCCGCAACTTCTATTTTCATAATCTTTGCGTCTTCAGTACTCATTGGTGCGTCATTTGAATCCGTACGCGTTGAACCAATTTTGTCTACTACATCCATGCCTTCAACGACTTGTCCAAAAATAGAATATTGACCATCTAAGAAATAAGAATCCTTTAAAACGATGAAGAACTGTGAACCCGCGCTATTAGGATCATGAGATCTAGCCATCGACACTATGCCTCTTGAATGTTTTAGGTCGCTGAATTCTGAGTCAATATTCCATCCTGGCCCTCCAGTACCCCAAACGCTCCGATTCTCATGATTTCTAGTATGTGGGTCCCCACCTTGAATTACGAACCCAGGCACTATACGATGGAATAACAAATTGTCATAAAAACCAGAACTAGCAAGGGTCTTGAAATTAGCAACAGTCTTTGGAGCAACCTGAGGAAATAGCTCGAGTTGGATCTTGCCGCGTTTCATCAATAGGTTACATTTGATTGTCATGGTTCTTGGTCACAACAAGGCATATATGAACTAGACTTATATTGGTGTTTAAGTTCCGTAGTCTGTCTATTTTGTCAGATTTGGCATACACAATAGTAAAAGAATATTTAGAAAATTCAAATTGCTTTGCAATTATATCCTCTGATGGCATTACTACAAATCAATTTGTAATTAGCAGATCTGATGGATTATTTTTTCCGGCTGCGTTGGGTGTAGAGGAGAAGAAAAAATATGAAAGCCTAGGGCAGACTTTTAGTATTGCCAAGAATCTCGATCATTATCAAAATAAGATTTGTCAATTAGTTCCCTCATTGCCAGATTCATACAAAATGAAATTAAAATTACAGAGCGTAAGGGTGATCATTCTAGCAGTTTTAATAAAATTGGTGAAAATAATTCGTACACTCACGTCAGATTATACTTTACGAGAATGGAATAAGTACGCGGACTCAGTACTAGTGAGTGCCTCTGAAACCCTAATCAGCCTCCAGCAGCAGGCTTCTGTAGACAATATATCTAATGATAACCTGGTAGACGCACTCTCGTACCTGGGCATAAACCGATCAAGCTTAGAAAAGCAAATCTTGAACCTATATTGAGGAACGCAACCAAACAAATATCTGCGCTACACCTCGTTTATTAACACTAGCATTATTGACAACATAAAAACAAAAAGACGTAAAATTAGATCATTTCATCGCTCCAAACGCTTGAAGAACATCTGAACTGTGTCCAGCAGGTTTTACTTTCCTGAATATCTTTAGAATCCGACCGTCTTTGCCAATAAGGAAAGTAGATCTGTTTATCCCGACGTAGTCCTTACCCATGAATTTTTTGGGCCCAAACGCACCGTAACTTTTAGATATAAGATTATTGCTATCCACTGCTAACTGATACGGAATTTTCATCTTCTCAGTAAATTTTTTGTGAGAGTCCTCGTCATCTGGACTTATACCAATTATCTCAATTCCCTGGCGTTCAAATTTATGGTAATCTTTTGTGAAATCAAGAGCCTCGGTTGTACAGCCTGGAGTAAAATCGCGAGGATAGAAATAAACCACCACTTTTTTTTCCTTGGTAATGTCGGATAGCCTATGCAATATTCCATTCCTGTCACGGAATGAAAACTCAGGTGCTAGGTCTCCCTCATACAATTCCAAAGGTGTTTCTGATTTATTACTCACAAAGATCATCCGAGAATGACATACAAAAACTTTACATTCCAACATATTTCAGCACTTCGGAAACGAATCCATATCTTTACGCATTACTATTTGTGATCGAGTTTGCATTAGAAATAAAGTAAAGCAAAACTACGGTGTTAGTGTATCATTCAAAATGAATCCTGTGGAATTATCAAAAAAAATGTGATGCCTAATGTTCTTTTAATTATTGATTGCCGCAGGCCGACTAACCTTTGAAACTTTGCTTTCGTCTTCACAGTGAATTACTACAATAACATAATGATGTCGCAACTTGCGAAAGAAGGCTATACTACAGCACTTGTTCATCGATTATGGAGAAAGAAGAATTCCTCAGGAATCTTTCTGCAATAATTCTTTCATTTTAGTTGTCAAAAATTTAAGCAATACAAAAGATTGATAGATTCGGTATTTCTAACATGTATTTCGAGGCGAACTGCTGCGAGGAGTGTTGTTTAATGGACTATGATATAGTTGTCGTTGGAGGCGGCCCTGCCGGACTTTCTGCTGCATACTCCGCTTCAAAAATGCAGGCCAGAACTATAGTCCTAGAAAAAGACGATGCCATAGGACAGTTTGTGAGAACCAGCGGAGTAACATGGATTGATGATATGAAAAGATTGAAAATTCCTGAAAAATATTATAATCCCGTTAAGAATTACAGAATTATTTCTCAGTCGAATGAAGTATTGATTAGCGGTCAAGTGGCAAAGTCATGCGTTTTGGATGTTCGGGCGACCTACCAATACCTTGCCTCACTAGCAGCTGAAGCAGGTTCTGACATTATGGTTAGAAGTCAAGTACGTGATGTTATGAAAGATTCGACAAAAATTTCTGGAGTCAAGGCAATAACTCCAAAAGGAGAGATGCAATTTAATTCAAAACTTGTGATAGATGCCAGCGGTTTCAGCAGCACAGTCGCAAGGAAGGCTGGTCTTGTAAACGAATGGAAAAGATATGGTATTGGAGCAGAATACGAATGTTTTTGCGAATGTGTTGATCCCCAAACTTGGATCTTAATGGTTGGGAGTAAGTATTCAAGTGCAGGGTACGCCTGGGTTTTTCCCATTTCAAGAAATAGAGTGAGGATAGGAGTCGGAATTGGGAGACCAGAATCGAGGTCGGATCCCTTGAAGAACCTGAATGAACTCCTTGAGAAGAGAATAAAACCCTTAGACGAACTGGGAAAAATTCAGCCTTTGGAACTTCACTATGGATTAATTCCAAATGAAGGTTGCAATAGGTCATCAGTTCATAATGGTTTAATGCTTGTAGGTGATTGCGCAGGACAATCCAATCCACTAGTCTTAGAAGGGATAAGATTTGCCATTCAATTCGGAAGACTTGCAGGCGTTGTGGGTGCCAATTCATTGTCTAGTGGATCAACAGGAGAATCGCTCAAACTATATGACACGGAATGGCGAAACCAACTGGAATCAAGGATCAAATCAGCAATTAAAGTTCAGTCAAGATGGCTAACTTTGTCCGACGAACAATGGGATAAGGAGATAGAGATCCTTAGTTCTCTGTCTCAGGATGAGTTTCTTGATTTCATAAAAGCGGAGTTCACTGCTAGCAGGATGTTAAGACTATCGTTACATCATCCTCAATTAGTAGCAAGAAAGCTATTTGATATGGTTTTAGGCAAATGAAGCAAGATATTTATATCAATAAAAAAGCACCAAGTTAAGTCTTGGCTGGAGAAACCGTTGCCGAATTCACACCAGTTATGTATATGCTGGGTTTCGGTTTGGTGGCATCAGTTCCGGCACTAGTACTCTCACGATTAATAGCCCCTAGACGAAGTTATAATCCTGTGAAATTCCTTCCTATGGAGTGCGGTCAAATGCCATCTGGTGCAGGGAGATCTCACTTCATGATGCAATATTATGCTTACATCCTTATGTTCGTAGTTTTTGATGTCATGTCGATTTTCCTTTACGCATGGGGGACCTCCCTGTTTTTTATCCCAAAATCAGCGACACTTCCTATCATTGCCTTTCTTGCAATAATGTTTGCTGCAATGGCCTACGCACTTTATTTGGCTGGGAAAAAAGGAATTTGGTGATCTACTTTAAACCGGCAAGTGTTAAATATCGATCGTACATGGAGGAGTGTAGAACAGGCTTTGATTAAAGACCTAGTCAATCCAACTAAATTTAACCTTATGGTTGGAAAACTGGGGGATGTCCTTATAAAAGCACTCGATTTGCCACTTGGTTATGCCATCAACTGGGGACGTATATGGTCTCTCTGGCCTGTGCAC
>JBBRRH010000045.1:0-30526 GCA_038201105.1 Nitrososphaera sp.
AGGGACTGTACCATAAACAATTTTGAACAGTTAATCTCTGAATTTTTAACACATTGGAACCAAAAGCACAAAGCCATTACGGCGACGTTAGCATCACGTTCTAGGGCAAGACGTATACCTAATATGAAAGAATTTTTTTGATTGAGTAGTTAGCACTTTTACTCATCCCTTTCCTTTCTGAGCCTGTGTGTGTATTTTTACAGAAAAAAGAGCATGACTTGATAGTAAACTGGTAACGGCTATTGAAGGCTGAAGATAGGAATATAATTTAGCGAGCGAGTTCTTTATCTACCATTAGACATCATTGCATTGTTAGATTGTGTTGTGTTGTATACATCTCGTATGTTCTGGCTCACATTTCCATTTGCAGAGGTATCAGTTAGATTGGTCAGTATAGTCGAGTTGTTGGTTTTATTCGAATTCGCTGCATCCGGTGAACTCATATTTTGTGCAGTTACTGAATTGGGGAGTAATAATACAGCATAGGAGAGTATTGTTGTAACAGTTGAAAGTACTAACCTATTTCTCATTATTTGTTATTGGATACTATAAATAATAATGATTATAATCTCTCGATATTTTTGCAAGTAACCAATTGCCAATTTCAGTCTGTGAAGACTTTTTTGGGAATGAACTATTTAGATTCAATACCCTGTTTTACTTCCCCGCTTATATTACTCAATACGTCTGCAATTCCGATTCCGATTTTTTTAGCAATTGCTTCAGCAATATTTAATGAACCTTGGTGAACAAGCCCTTCGCTCTGATTAGCTATTTGCTGTGCCGTACTATTTATTGAGGCCAATGTGCTCTTTAGTAAATCAGACGAATTATCGCCGGTTAGCTTTGCTAGTGTTTTGTTAATTTTGTCAGTAACTGATTTCATATCATATTGATTTGAGTTATCTTGTGCACTTGCCACCATTAAATTGACTAAAAACCCAAGAGATAGTATAAGTGCAGCGCTGACTACAGCAAGAAAAGTTATTTTCATATTTTAACAATCCAAAACCTTCGTTTAACTCTTTCCCTTGGGACATAACCTATCCATGACTCGATAACTTGAATCTGCAGAACCCGAAATAATAGGGGGGCCAGAGCGGCGAAGGTAATGGGGAGTTTTTTCAACCCACTGGTATTGCAATAGATAAAGCAGGAAATGTATATGTTGCGGACATAGGAATTTCTACGGGTGTAAGAGATCAAAATACTACCCGGATTCAAAAGTTTACCAGCAACGGTACCTTCGTTACAAAATGGGGCCAATACGGGGAGGGCAATGGTCAATTTAGCATACCGTTAGGTGTTGCAGTAGATTCTAAAGGGCTTATTTATATAGCCGATTACCTTAATAGCCGTATTCAGGAATTTCAGATAAAGTAAGCCTGAAAATAGATATTTGTAAGACTAAGATTCTCCTTTTGAGAAAGACCGGAGTTCATGATTCAGGCTAAGTTTTTTGATGTTATTATAAATAATAGGTTAGAATGTTCTTATAATTTGTGGTGATGTATACAGTAGGGGGACTTGGAATCTGAATCAAACAATACAAACGCACAAGAAGCTGAGTTTAGAGAAAATTACTCACAGCAGTTGCGGGGTAAAAAACAACTGGTCTATGACACTCAGATGGGGCATAATGCTCTAGAAGAAGAAAGGAAGCAAGTTAAGTGTTAGAAAAGTTACAATTCCTCTAAAAATAATTCGTAAAAGACAACTTTAAGTATCCTAACTATCGTTTGTTGGCTAATCTAAATGAGTAAGATTGGAAAGATAGCAAAATGTAGTGGATGTGGTCAAGAAAAACCGATATTCTCCGAGTTGGATGATTCTCGTGGAAATAAAATAGTTTATTGTGAGAATTGTGTCAAGTACAATCACGAGAAGATTAAGTGTGAAAGATGCGGCCAAGTATTACTTCATCAAGAGTTAGCAGATCATCTTTTAGAGTATCATAGCGAGATATAATAAAAAAATATTTTGTGAAAGTCCGTTTATGTGGGGTAGTCTTTTCTTAGGCTTAGTAAGGAGTCTTTTATGGCAGCAAGGACAACTGACAGAATCAGTAAATAGATAGATCGTACAGTCCGAACAACATTTTGCACCTGTATTATAAGGAGCATATTCGATAGTTTCAACCATGTCAAAACAAGCTCCGGCGCAGACCATAGCATCCTCTAGGTCACATTGTGTATATTGTCGGTTTCAATCCTTGTCCAACCGCAGTAATTACACTTCATTTCATTCGGGTTTAATGTTTGGTATAAAGTTCCACCATGACAAGATTCTACAACGTTCCTGTTTTATTTCCATAAACTAGCGGCTTTAAACTAGACGCTTTCGGAACATATAGCATTCAGCTCGTGCTAGTGATAGGGAGGGCCTCACAAATTGACTATGAAACTAGGGTATTTTGATGTGTACCCTTTCCTTATCTACGCCGGGAGATCTTGAATCATTTATACAATTATCGTGTCCATCTTTATGTGTAGTAACGCATATCAAGTAATCTTCAAAATGGCTAGCAGAATTCCTAGGAAACTTTGCTTTTACCTTAAAATGATCTGGCCATGCCCTTTGCATCATTTCATCAAAATCATAAGTTTTTGTTTTCTTGAAACCATCACTATCTTCATAGTATATTGAAATCTTTCCAACACCTTCCTTAAACTGCTTTTCAGTATATTCCAAATTCACAACAACCTTGAAAGGTTTTGACTTGGACTCTTCTTGCTGCTGGAACGGATCATTGCTCTTTGACGTGGCGCTATTCATTGGGTTCAATAGTAGCATCAATGAAAAGATTAGGACGCCTAGCACCAGTACTGGACTTTTAATTTCCAAGTTATTCTTAACAACGGAAAGCAGACTTATAGCCTTAATTGTCTATCTGGAGAGAAACAGAAAAATGAGTGGAACTGAAGGGCCCTACTGACTACAGGCCAGCAAGCAATTCTTACCCTATGAAGACTCTCCAAAGGGATGGATGATGCACCTAGACCTTCAGAGATAGATAGTTAGTTGGGATTAGGTTTGCAATATTTTCTTTCACAAGTGCTACTAACATTCAGGCACAGTACCGACTAGAGAGGGGGAGTAACGAGACAAATCCTTGAAGGCTTATTACATCAGGAGCCTATATTCTAAGACACAATGAAGTGTAGGTTTCAATACAATTATTTCTCAGAGAGAGGAGAAGTGTAATTGGGTAACAAGATCAAAGATGGTCTCTTGGATCGCGTCGTCGATGCACACGGCGGGTTGGAACGCTGGCGTAAAGTACGATACCTTGATGTTCGGTTGTCGGTCTCAGGTGGATTGTTTCAGATTAAGGGTCACCCGGAAGGCTTAGACGATGTCATGATGCGGATTGAGACGCAGCGGCCTGCCGTCACCTTTGTTCCCTTCGGGCGTCCTGATTATCGCGGCCACTTCACTCCCACGCGCGTGGATTGAAGACCGCGATGGTCGTGTCGTCGAGGAACGTGCAGACCCCCGTGCGTCGTTCGCCGGCCATGTCCTCACGACACCCTGGGATCGGCTGCATATGCTCTACTTCGCGGGCTATGCTAATTGGAATTACTTCACAGCGCCATTTTTGCTCACAGAGCCGACTGGCCCGCTCAACTCGGGTCCGACCGCAATCCTGTTGCTGATTTCCGATATCGTGGTGTCGACAAACTGACACTCCCTCCGAAGGTTTGCAATCCTCATTCAAACCTGCTACTAATATCTAGTATAGTGCCTGCTGGAGAGGGAAGTGGAACGACTAGAACTATGTAAGTCTATCGCAATTGCTTTAAGCATCAATCCACAACTGAAATTGTTTGATTCTAAGTAGGGGCCCATGCTATGAATGTGATTCATCATACGAAATTGTACCTCCGTCAGATTTGCAATATTGTGTTCCAAGGGAACAACCAAAGACCAGAGATTATCTCTCGAGAATTTATGAATGTGATGAAAGCCATCACAGGAATTCCGTCTATTGGGAGAAGAAAGATTATGCTACCGTATTCGATTCATGGCAATCTACAAGACATTACGAAGACCTTGATGACAGAAGAAAAAGACAAGACTCCGATCTAGCACGACATACCTTGTCGTACTAATATCAAAGTGAAGGAACGTAAATGGCTAGAGGAATAGAAGAAAATGTAAAGATATCTGATCAGACTTCAGAAGGAACAGAGCAATATAAGATTAGTTATGCTACTACTGGTATTACATGCTAGTTTTGTTGTTCTACAATCTATCCTGCCTGCTAGTTAAGAAATAGATCGTTATACTCCCATATCAGCACGTACTATCTACCTGAAAGATTACCATATGGTAATCCGATGAAATGATCATCACTTTCGAATATTTAAACTAGGTATTGTCACCAATCCATATGAATAGTCAAGACAAACGTCCAGAATTTCGACGTAGCTTTGGCCGCCTTAAGAAAGGGCTTGCATATGCAAAAACTGGCCTGCCAAAGAAGACGAAGAAGTTTGGTTGGAGTTACAATTCTACCGAGATCAGAAGCATCTTGATGATCTTGCAGCAAAGATGCAAAAAGATGAAAATGCAGGTAAACTTGGTAAACAGTTTATGGATCTACTTACCCCAGGTTCATGCATAGAAGGATGGTTCAGTCACGTCAACATTTAGGCACACTAAATTTAATGGCAAGCACACATTAGAGCTCTCCTTTCTTAACAACCGAATATAACAAGTAATTTTTCTTCTTTTCTTCTTTCTTCTTCTAACGAAACTAACATAGCTTTAAACATTCCTCGTAGGTACGGTTTCCGATCAAATACCGATTCCCCTGAAATAATAAGTGCAATTGAAGGCAGTAAACTAAGATAGTGATTGATAATATCCGGTGTCGCTAACCTGCGCTATTAGTTTCGACGCTTTGTTGAAAGAAGGTCCTTTTTATAGTAGAGTCTGTGCATTGTCAATCATATCCTTATCTTGAGGACAGCAGTGCAGAAAACGCCAATAGAATTTTGTTCGTCTATTGTAAGGGGCGGTAATGGATGCAACTAAATGAAACAATCAGCATTTAAGATACGGCAATCATGGTTTGTACCAATCAGAGTGCTTATCTTCCTCAGGTCTTCTTTTGTAATTGAACTGCTTTAAGAGATATTTAATAAGAAGATGGTATTTGGCTATGAAGCCTAGAATTATAGAAATTATTCCACCAATTAGAAACCTTGTGCCAATGATCTTGAACCCCTCGCCTTCTTCTTGAAGTGAAATGACGCTGGTCCCTATCCAAATACAGAAAATACCAAATGCAACAAGTATTATTCCTGCAACTAAAAATGGCCTAAAAAGAGTTGTTGGTTCACGAATTACTTTTGACATCTCTTAAACTGTACTTGCCACTATCGTAATTATAAATTCTGTTAATTACGACTGAATTTACGATCCTGTTGAAGTTCGTCCAGAACCAGAAAATCCTGAAAAACCTAAACCTGACGACGAAACTGAACCAATATAAAACGATGAATTACAGACCATGGTCTGCATTGAATATCGCAGCTCGAATTCTTGGTAATGCGTGAACTATAGAGATTATTTTATCCATTTCTTCATCTTCGTTCATCGGTCTATCATAAGAACTAATAAACGCTAAATCGATACTCGCTTCTATATGTCCGCAAATATATCCATAAACATAGTCATCTTCAGTGGTCAAGTGTAATTCTGACTTAATTCGCCTAACCATGTGCATCTGAGATGGAATACTAAGTATTTCAACCTCTATGAGTTGTTCCAACATTTCTTTAGCATCCGCAGATAAGGCCATGTTATTTCTTAATGATATATCCATATAACCTCATCTCCAATGCATTTCATGGCGTTGTTATTATTTCAATTTAAAATGTACGGTCTTATCAGATATAATAACAATTACAATAAAAATCAAATTAATCATTGATTAATCAGTGTTGAGTATAATTAAGGATATTTAATCCACCGGATAATTATTATTTTTTCATTATGACTCGATATCTATCATTTGGATACAATCTGTGATGCCATCGCTGTCACACGTTGAAACTATTTTGACCGAAGAGAAGCCTCAATCTCCATTTGTGGTTAAATACTGTTCTTTTCAAAAAATGATACCATTAAGGAAATCTATCTCCACGGGCACAAGAACCCTACAGCCATCAGTCCCGATAATTGGAACATGGATTTTAGTTTTTTAGAACGACCAAATGAGCAACGAGTACAAATGGATCTCTTTTATGACTATCGAAAAAACGTACATGGCAAAAGTTCCTTAAAGATCGCCAGCCAAAAGCACTAATTTTCTGGGGACAGAATGACATATTCTTTACTCGCGAAGGAGGTGAGGCCGATCTGCCTAACGCTGAGATGCACAGATTTGATTCAGGACACTTTGCCGTAGAAGATTGTCTTGATGAAATTTCTAGTAGCATTATACGATTCTATCTTGAGAAAGTAGCCAGCGATAGATAATGAGATAGTTGAAAATGTCAATTCAATGGCCAGTTAGTGAATTAGTAACTATTAAGCGTTCCCATAATAAGTAACCATCTCATCTTGCCATAATAACATCCTGACCACTGTAATTCGAATCTGAGACAATGATGTTTTACCTCACATGAATTTAATTTTATATACTAGTTGCATCATTACAAGCTATATAGTAGTGCAAAATACGATAAAGGCTGCTGATATTTTTCATGCGATTTCGGATCAAGGTGCCTTACAAATATTCAATTTCATAGCAACAGAGAAGGAAAAAAAGATTAATAGCCAGACCTTACAGAGTTTGAACGGACTTACCAAGAAACAGTATTATTCGAGAATGCATGAACTGACAAAATTTGGTCTTGTTAAAAGAACTCTGGGAATTTACCAATTAACATCGTTTGGTAAAATTGTCTACTCGAGTAAATTGAAGATAGATGTGGCATTTAAAAATTACTGGCAGCTCAAGGCTTTAGATTCTTTGGAAGTTACAAATAAAATTAATACGGAAGCGCAAAAAGCACTAGTTAAAGAGCTGGAAAAAGACAATGTTATTAAAAATATTTTGCTATGTGAACATTAGCGGCATCTCGCAGTCTTCCTGAAAGATCTTAAAGCATTACCAACTTAGAGTAACTGTGCCCCAAATAAATCCATTCTGCGTAATGCTTCTATTCAATGGTTAGGAAAAGTGAATGTGCGATCTCTCTGACATATGGTGGTTGTGTCAGGACTACCATTGGCACAGGAAGGTGCTGAATTTGAATACACGTTTGTATTTGCTCTATCGTTCATGCAATTACCGGATGACTGACATGCAGTGTTTTGCCTGCATAGATCGCCAGGGGGTATTCGAGCAGATAGAGCCATTTGCACAAGCAAGATGTTGAGTATTCGAAATGTTCCTGTATATACTTTCAATTAGAATAGATAACATGAATCGGCTAAGAACTAGGTTAGAACTCTAGTCACTCCTATCCGATTTGAGATGCTGATCTTGGAGTAGCTGCAATCCTTTTCTTGTTATATTCACTAATCCATAATCTACCCCTGATTCTTTCGGGGAAATCTCTATCAACCCATATGCCTTTAATTCATACAGATAATCGTTGACTTCGGTTCTTGGAACGTTGTTAAAATGCTCCTACATTTGTGTATCAAGTACACCCGTGTCACAATCATTGTGAGCACCTTCAGCAATGGATATTAGGACAGCTTTCAATTTTTTTCTAATTAACATCGTTGGCTTTAACGGATTTTAATATTTAACAGTATATATGCAAGTTACAAGAAAACTCAACTAATATCATGGCAAAATCGATATCATCTTCTGATCCCTAACCAGCTACCAACTCAAAATTCTGACCTTTAAATTCGTATATCTGAAGTTCATCGGGGTTTTCTTTTTCCATGTCCATCAAATTTAGAAATATACGCTTTACCTTGTGGCATGCAATGATCTCATTTGTTGGATGCGAACTTGAATTAGTTGAGTCTTCATTTTTTGTTCAGTTCTTGAGCTATTAAATAAATTCTGGGCGTACTTTAATAAAAAAACCACTAGGAGTTTATCACACATTCGGCACCTGATCAAAAATGTGGATTTGGTGTCACATGCTTATGATGATCATGAAGACTGTAAGTAGAACTTAGTAACGTGAAAATGACATGACGCTCTTACGTGAGTAATGCTTGCTAAGGTTGCTGAATTATCGAACGCACCTCTTTAATTAAATCAATCATTTTAGTTGGTTTTTCAAGAAATTTATCAACATAATCACATTCCGTAAATATTTCGTGATTAACGTCAAACGCACTGATTAACAATGTTTTAACCGATGGTTTCATGGCTTTGATCTTCTTCAGCAACTCCATCCCATTAATTACAGGGATTCTGTAATCACTCAAGACGAGCGCATAATGCGATTGATTCAATCTAAAATGTTCAAACGCTAAAGTAGAGTCAGTAAAACCGAATACTTCCATTCCATCAATCTCGGATAAAGCATCTCTGAATAACGACACGACGTCAAACTCATCGTCAACTATACTCAAAAATTGCGTTTTATTGGACATTGTTGTTCATGTGAGTACCATTTCCTATCATTATTTAGTCACTTCTGGATGTTATTATTAAGTCTAGTAGTAACTAAGTTAACTAAGCGTTAAAACTTCGTTTCCAGACAAATGAATAGTCCTATCTACACGGTATAATGTACGAGGTTGCCTCTTGGTACATCTTCGAGTGTATTAACGGCACTAATGATTTGCATGATTCAGAAAATCCTTTTGTAAATATAATGAATAACTCACTGACTCGAGAGAGTCCTATTAGCAATCTTTTTTACTTTTCTTGAAATATAGTAGTATAGAGATGAAATTGCAATGAAATCAAATAATAATGAAATAGAGCAAATATCTAAGCCAAAGATTCTAACACTTACGAATGGGCCATACTATTTGATCAATAATATGAAAGCTAAAGTAGTGGACAATCTTCAAAATTCTAAAGGGGAACCCTTGTCAACAATTAGCGGAGTTGCATTATGTCGCTGTGGCGGCTCTAAGAACAAACCTTTTTGTGATGGCACGCATAGCATAATTGGATTTTCGAGTGTAAACAAAACTCTTAATGATAATGACAAGGCTATCAGGGATAAGAGACGTGACTATATAGGAAAAGAGATCACAATCCACGACAATAGAAAAATCTGTTCCCACGCAGCTGAATGCGTTAAAGATCTTCCTTCAGTATTCAAGCTAGGAAATAAGCCTTGGATTGATCCGAATGGTGCTGAAACTGAACTAATAATTAATATTGTGCAAAAATGTCCTTCAGGCGCACTAAGTTTTTCCATTGACGGAGTGGAATATAGAAATCCTTCGGAACAACGAAATCCAATGGTAACAGTTTCAAAAAATGGTCCTTTTTGTATAACTGGCGGAATAGAATTAATTGGAGAAAACATTAGATTCGGATACGGAGCTTCATTAGAACATTATACTCTTTGCCGTTGTGGAGCGTCGAATAGTAAACCGTTCTGTGATGGGGAGCATGGCAGAATAAATTTTATGGATGAACAATAGGTCAATCCATAGGGTTTGGGGTTTGATGGAACAATTTATCGAATAAGCTAGGCGTGTCTATCATTCAATCACTGGATAATTTACTTCTGGACCCTACCTTCCACGCGGGATGAATCTCATTCCAGCCGTTTGATTTGTCTTTAGCCCATGCGCCCCACACCTGGAAATCATCGCCGTTGTTTAGTTGATCGACCTGACGAAGACGATGGTTAGAGGCCAAATGCCATTATCGAAAAAAACAAGCCCACACGATTTATCTGATAATGTAAATTTTACATACCGGTACAATATTTATATATTAACTCGCGTATATTAGTATAATTATTAACGTTTACGATGAAAAATTTACTATGTTCAGCGTGTAAGGTTGGAGACAAAATGATCACTGATCTTGAATCAGGTGAAATAGTCTGTGGCGCTTGCGGAATGGTGTCCCCAGGACAGATACAGGACACAAGGAGAGATTTGACTGAGAACACTGCTAGTGGACTCAGTAATGTATCTGGGGTCGGGCCACAGTCATCATTGGCAATGCATGACATGAACCTCTCCACTATGATTGGAAAGTCAAACAGGGATTCATCCGGACAAGTGATTAACTCAAGCAATCAAGCCAAAATGAGTAGATTGAGGACTTGGGATATGCGGACCCAGTTCACTGACAGCTCATCTAGAAACCTCAGAACTGCATTCACTCTCTTGAATAATTTGAAGGATAAATTGGCCATACCGGATTCTGTGATTGAGAGGACGGCATACACCTACAGGAAAATTGAACAAAAAGGTCTTGTACGCGGCAGGACGATTGCATCTCTTCTCGCCGCTTGCCTCTATCTCACTTGTCGTGAATTGGGCGTCCCAAGGACTATAGATGAGATTCAAGAAGCCAGCAATGTGAAAAAGAAGCAGGTATCAAGGGACTATCGAGAAATCGTGCTGAGTCTGGAGCGAACTGTTCCCCCGGTAAATTATTTCCAGTGTCTGGAGAAAATATCCAACAACCTTCAATTTGACGGAAAGATAACAAGAAGTGCAATGACATTAATGCAAAGGATCTTAGACCTTGGGATTTCGGCTGGCAAAGATCCGATGGGACTTGCAGCAGCCGTACTTTATATCATATCGCAAATTGAAGGTGAAACGATAAAACAGGCAGTTATCGCAAAAGTAGCAGGAGTTACTGAAGTAACACTCAGAAATAGAACGAAGGATGTAAAGAATAAACTCTCCCTAACTTCTTAGGACTTATTATCCACTGTCCGGGATACTTTATGTTCTGTTTACGGTATCCAGACATAGTATGTCTATAACCTGCAAAACTGATGATTAAAACTGATTGATTTCTCATACACTGCTCTCTTGCCTCTGTGCCCTAAAGGGTAAGAAGTGATTATTACACGTATCTAGAACGTAATATAGTTAAATTCAATATTGTGCTTATAATTTTGTTCTTCCAAGAACATCTTAACTGGTGGAGGTCTATTCAAGTTAGCAACCTCCAACAGTTATCCCTGCTGACTTGAATATATCTTAACTTCTGTTATTCTAAAATAACTCCACTTTTTATCAAATTTCTATAATGTAGCAGATGTAGATTCTCGTAAAGATCGTGCATGCCCAAAGTGATTTATATGATGTTACCTCAATATCAACATATGAAAACTACAGTTACCTCAGTTTCTGAAATTAACGTCGACATCGGAATATCAAAAAATAATTTGGAAAAAATTATTACCCTACTTAATCACGATCTAGCAGATGAATATATTCTTCTTACCAAGACTAAGAAATATCACTGGAATGTCGTAGACCCAAGATTCAATGATTTACATAAATTTCTAGATGAGCAATATGAGTTGCTCTCTGTTGCAGTAGATGATGTCGCTGAATGGGCAAGGTCATTAGGTGGAAAAACAAAGGCAACTCTGAAGGAGTTTATTGAATCATCGCAAATTCAAGAAGATCCAGGGGCCTATCCGGACGGTGACTCAATGCTAGGAAATCTGTTAAAAGATCATGAAACAATAATAAAAACTCTCAGAAAACATATTGAAGAATGTCAAGAACTGAAAGATGAGGGCACAGCTAATTTTCTGACAGATAAGATGGAAGAACATGAAAAGATGGCGTGGATGCTAAGATCATTTCTACACACAAAATAATCTCATTTTTGTTCAAAGAAGAAATGGAATAGCACTTTGAGCGTAGTAAGATATCTCATTTGCTAGTCGTTAGTTCCTTTATAGTATCGATAAATAGAAAGTTAAACTATGTATAACATTGTCTGTAAGTCTAGAAGTTCCAGTCACGGTAACAAAGAATAATAAACAAATATTTGTAGTAAAGCAATTATGAACTTTATGCAATGACCTATTTACAATAAGCGGAAATTACTGCATGTGTATCCAAGTCATACCCCTCTCTCCGTTCCGGACCGGTGACCCAACAACTATAAACTAATTTTAACATTATTTCAGCATGGAGTATATTTTTGCACGCACTAAGGAAGTCCAACAACTCGAAAGAAAACTGGCAAGTGAAAGTGATGCCCTGAAGAAAAATGTAAAATCGATTCATACTCCCACTTTGATGCGTTCTCTTAAAAGGAAGGTTCAATTGATAAACTGGACATTACAGTTAATAGAATTGAATCCAAGCATTGCAATACAGGAGTTAGAAATCTTGGTTGATTGTAATATTGACAGTTTAGAAACGGAATTGGGTGATGCTCACTCCCGGTGGCAAAGCGACAGAATCTATGATGAAATTAGATCCTTGGAATGGATATTGTTTATGATCAAAATACTGCATTCTTCCATGGATCGATTCATCTGGTGAAACTCAAGACTTCACTTTTTTTAAAAGGACTAATGCGTAAAAAGAGATTAACGGAGTTATGCAATGACGAATTTGCGTACAGACATATTCAAACTGAGACCCCTCTTAATTTATTTTGTCTCAGACTAACTCTTTTCAGCCTAACATTATTATAAACTGACAAATTTAAACAACATCTCCATTTGAATTCTTCATTGCATTCTAAAAGAATTTTTTGAATACATTATTCATGCTAGACTATTCAATTCTGTAGTTGCATGTGACTAGGTTCTCCAATCTTAGTCAACAAATAGTATCTCTGCGCATATAGGGTGATCAGTAAAAAAATATGGGCGAAAAAAATATTCCAGATATTAAGACTGGTGCTACACAAATCAAAGAAACAGATCACCTCTCTAAGATAAGATATGATACCCGTTAATCAAGATCTAATTGTTAATGCTGTTAAAAAGGTAAGCAAAAGTGTTGTAAATATTGCAAGTGTAAGGACAGTACATGACCAATTATTCCGTGTATTTCCAGTCGAAGGTGTTGGCTCGGGTGTAATAATTGATGACGGATGCCACGTCCTTACCAACAATCATGTTGTAGATGAGGCTCAGAGATTAAAGATTACGCTAACTGATGGAAGGATGTTCAATGGAAAAGTGATAGGGAATTTGGATAGCTGGTATACCTCAAAATCAGCTTAGCCATTAAATATTACTTAGTTCTAAGAGAAAATCGAAATGACCAAATCATCGATGGGGATGAACATATAAGTCAAGAAAGAGCATGGAGAGAAGTGTGAAATAGCCCATATATGGGAAATACTGGGTAGAAGGTGGGCATTGCTTGTATTAAAGAATCTTAGTACAAAGGAAGTTATTAGATTTAACGAATTGAAAAGATTGTTGCCAGTTATAAGTAGCGCCGTATTATCTGAAAGACTACTTGAACTTGATCGTGAAAGACTAATTTCTAAACAGATTTATCCAGAAATACCCCCAAGAGTCGAATACCGTCTTACGAGCCGAGCACGAGATCTTGAAACGGTGATGAAAGAACTTAACCGTTGGTGTATCAGGTGGAAATCGCCTGAGGAAATTAAGGCAAGATAATTACCTAAACTCACAGGGTCCCTACGCGTTCCGGCTAACAGTAACACCATATGGAAGGTAGTCCATCCACTCTCGGTAGGATGTTACTATAGTTGAGAATGGCCTAAAATCCATATATTTAGGCCCTACGCTCTTTGAGATTTATTTATAAGATATGCAGACTAATGTACAAAATATGGGTTATTCTGAAAACACTGAGGTTAAAATTGTTGAACCAAATAAAGGAAGACATATTGCTGTAGCTGGTGACATAAATACAATTATTGCATCAAAGGAAGACACAGGTGGAACATACAGTCTTATCGAAGCTAAAGTTTTTCCAGGAGGCGGCCCTGCCCCACACATTCAAACACGGGAACATGAACGGTTTTATGTGATTGATGGACAATTAACATTTAAGGTGGACAAAAAAAGGATTGAAGCCAAACCCGGAACATTTGTTAATGTCCCACCAAATGTTTTGCATAGTTTCAAAAATGAAACTAACGAGACCGCAAATCTGATAATTGTGCTATCTCCACCAGGAATGGAGCAACTTTTTGTAGATATAGGTTTGGAAGTTTCAGACATCAACAAACAGCCTCCACCATTTACCAACGAACAAAAACAAAAGCTTCCTAGTTTAGCAGCTAAATATGGTATGGAGATAAAATCAGATTGAAACACGCAGTTAGTTTGTGTCAACAGGCATTCTATGCTTATGCCTACCCGGAGCCTCAGGGCTTTAAGGACTATCCCATCCAGCCACCAGAAGGGTTCTATCATACCGCTATGGGTATGTTCTTGCTACCTTACGATGTGGTCCGCACAGCGAAATCACCAGATGATGTCTTGCTTTCTTTCTTACAAAGCACATATGAGGCAGCTGCAACATGTGCTAACTGGGATAGACACGCACTAGAGCGCCATTGACATATTTTTTTGAATAAAATTGTCAGAAGAGTTTACAGCAATAATTAAAAAACAAGTAGATTTGATTATTCTTTATAAATTTAGCGAGATAGAAAGTGAATAATAACCCACCACCTTATTCCAGAATAATAAAAGGGATAAAAAACATTAGACATAACAAGTGGAATTTCCTTGATTTTAGTTACTTTCGAAAATGGATTCTAATAGGATTTGTCCTAGGTATAGTGGCAGGTTTGGGTGCAATAGCCCTATATTTGTCTGTCGCATTTTTTACTAGTTTGTTCCTAGTATCAGGTACAGGGTACATACCACCGCTTCCTGGAAGTTCTCATGCTGAATCGAGTTACGTATTAGTTATTGGAAAAACGTGGATGATTCCCGTTATTACAGGGCTGGGTGGTCTGCTAGTGGGGATAATTACGACCAGATTCTCCCCAGAATCTGAAGGACATGGAACAGATGCTGTAATAGATGCATATCCTCATAAAGGCGGCAAGATTAGAGCTAGAGTACCCCTTGTTAAGGGCCTTGCATCGGCAATTACTTTAGGGAGTGGAGGAAGCGGGGGAACAGAAGGACCTTCCGGACAAATAGCAGCAGGCTTTGGGTCTCTTATTGGCAAGTTGTTCAAACTGGATGAAGATGAAAGAAGAATTGCAGTTGCTGCGGGACTTGGCGCCGGGATAGGAAGTATATTCAAAGTCCCTTTAGGAGGCGCTATATTTAGTGCGGAAGTTTTTTACAGAAGGGATTTTGAAATACGGGCACTAATTCCTGGCTTGGTTGCTTCCGTAACGGGATATACAATATTTGGTTTTGTCTTTGGATGGGACAAGCTTTTCAATATACCATTCGATTTGGTAAAGTACACACGTCCTGAATCGTTAGTTCTGTATGCGTTGGTGGGACTGATATCCGCAGGCGTTAGCGTTGCATACGTTAAGACCTTCTATGCTATCACCGATTACTTCAGTAAACTTCGTATTCGAAAGTTCTTGAAGCCTGCGATAGGTGGGGTTCTAGTTGGCATAATAGGCATGTTTCTTCCACAAATATTAGGAACGTCATATGGTTGGTTGCAGATTGCAATATACAAAGACTACCCTCTTTTGCCTCTCTACATTATTGGCCTTGTAATCATATTCAAGATTTTAGCCACTTCACTAACAATAGGTTCAGGCGGAAGTGCAGGGGTCTTTGGACCTTCTATGGTCATAGGGGGTCTGCTGGGAGCATTCATCGGTACTGTTGTTCACATGTTGGGATTGTTTGCATGGATTGATGTATCATCTGTAATTATAGTGTCAATGGTATCGTTTTTCGGTGCCACGGCAAAAACACCCATCTCCTCAATAATCATGGGAAGTGAACTGACAGGTTATGCCCTCTTGGCTCCGATGATGCTTGCAACTTTTGTCGCTTACATAATGTCCGGACAGCATAGCTCGATATTCAGAAACCAGGTAATAAGTAGGTCCGATTCCCCTGCTCATAAGAGAGAATATCAACGTCCAATCCTCAGGGACTTGTATGTAAAGGATGTATTTAGAAAATCACTCACGAAACTATCTCCAGGTAATTCTATTGAGGACGCGCTCCAGTCTATGAATCGTGATAAAACAAAGACAGCTGCTGTAGTCAATGAAAATGATATGCTGCTGGGAGTGGTGAATAGACACAAGTTTTTTGAAATTCCTGAAGAGTATCGTAAGACTGTCAAACTGGACAGTGTTATGATAAAAGACCCATTCTTTGCGTACATGACAGACTCTCTTCATAACGCACTTGTTAGACTCTCGTCTAACGAACTCCAAGAAATGCCTGTCTTGTCCAATGAAGACAATAGAGTACTTGGAATAGTTACTATTTCTGATTTGGTAAAACTTTATGACAAAGAAGTCGAAAAGATAATGAGAGTTAGAAAAGACAATGGCTCTATGGCATCATCGTCCATCGAAGATTCAAGTTCATCAGATTCTAATCCCAATCAAAATATAGAGAAATCATAGTTACTCACAATTAGAATCAGCCTCTGGCGTACTATAGCAAGGGCAGCTCTGACTATTATTGCGCACTCCTTGCTTTCATCAAAGGCAAAGTAGTGGTTAAATCCTGTTGGATAGCCAGATTTGAACTTCCACGATTCTTTGTGACCTATAAAATTCACAGTAGTATCTATTCATCTTTTATCACGGTCATGCAAATATCCAAAAATCAATATCCAAGATGTTGCCACTAGGCAGGTATGATTAAGCCACTACTACTTGTAAATACAAGCAAAGTCCACCTTCTACCCAGTATTGGCGAATGTTATGATTGTCTTGTGCAAATAAGTTAAGGTAGGGGGTCCAAGTGGTAACATGTTTGGAAAACCCTAGTCAGAAAAAACATATTTCTTAATTGTCCATTAAAAAACAAACTGAATCATCAGTGTATCGTGGGCTTTCCCAGATGCTTTTAGAGATTTCATTTGCTTACTTTTCTCGTAAAAACGCAATATAGACTTGCAGGTGCTTCATAGGCTTCTATAATTTTATTAGCAGTAAATCCCGTTACCATCAAAATATCCTCCACATCAGACCTTGTAAAGAATCGGATCTGGAAACCGTTTATGTCGTAAATATTTTTCTCCACCTCTATACCTCTTTTGTACATTGCATCACTATCGCTTCTCACAGAAAACAAATTAAGTCCTCCATCCTTGAGAACTCTATTAACTTCAACAAAAAGGTACTTGAGCTGATCATCTGTGAATCTCATGTTGAAGAACATGTGCGAATATACTGCATCAAAATAAGAGTTGTCAAATGGTATACCTTCACATGGATTATGAATCATTGGTCTGATAGGAAGATTCTTTTCTATTATAATTTTTGATAAAGCATCAATCGCTACTTGTGATAAATCTAAAGCTACCACATCTATACCCTTGGAGGCAAAATAAATTGTGTCTCTACCCTGTCCACATCCCAGCTCCAGTATTTTTTTTACTCCTTGTTTCTTAAATTCTTCATAACACTCTAATCCAAAGTTACTAGGAGCATCACCAAATAATGAGGGATCGCTGGTGAAAACCCTGTTCCAAATATCACTCACTCATAATAGTTATTTTGACAGACTGAAATTTCTTTCTAATCTCGCAAATTATTTGGTAGGGCGAAGCTATCTAGTAATCATTCTTTCCTTATTTTTTTTCTCTACGCTTACCAATCTTCCTATATACAAGATAGACAATTAGAGTTACAGCTACACCAATTGATGCATATCTGGCTAGATCCCTCAATAGTGAAAAGGTGTTTGGAGGCTGCTCGTTAACTGAAATTGGAAGATTTGGTAATTGAGATCTATGAATTGGTATATCAACTGTAACCGATTGTGGATATAATAGTGAGACTGTAAGATTATTCTTTTCCAACGTTGAAATTCTTACCATGACAGTGTATTTACCTGCTATAGACTCCTTTACATCCAAATTCAAGTCTATCGTAGCATTCAACCTAGATGTTTCGTTCAAAGTGAATCGCTGTGGTTTTGCTATGTATGTTAATCCGTGCAACCCTGAATCACTCATTCCTACAACAGATAATTCAATTTGATTTAGTAATAAGAGTGATGCCGGGTTGTTATCTCTAGTAACCATTACATCTAATGGATATGTTTGATTTATTCTCAGAACAAGTGGAGTGGATTGAATATAGCTTTGGGCGTTTATTTTAAGAGGAACTGCAAGCGTATTATCCAAATAAGCAATCCTATTTGATGCCCATTCCGTGAACCAGATTTTTGCCGCATCAGGAGCTAACGCAATGTATACTACAGTTGCAAGTGGACCTGTTGGAATATCAAATTCTATCATTAGTCCACCATCAGCAGAAATCCTGGATATTTTATTTCCACCATGCTGGACGAAATAGATATTTCCAAATTTATCTGAAATAACTTGACTTGGAAGTGATGCAGGATATGCCTGAGAGGGAGAAGTCCAGTAAGATGTATAATTTTTCAATTCTGAAGACAGGTTTGAAACAATCACTCTGCTTGATCCGTGATCTGAAAGGAAAATTCTACTCATGTTGTGTTTATTTTGTGTTATAACAATGCCGAATGGAGAAAATATGTCAGGTTTTTCCAACTTTATTTCAGACATTCCATTAGCCCTGCTTTCAGGAATAAGTAACCAGGGTTCAACTTTCAATATGCTGTTAGAGTAAGACAAAGTAACCCAAAGCTCACCCATGTCATCAAAAGTTAAAAGCGTAGGACCAGTCGTATCGCCGGTCGGGAACTCTGTCATAATCTTAGATTCAATATCAAAACTACCAATTTTGTTTCCAATTATTTCGGTGAACCATATGGTTTTATTGTCAGGTGATAGTACGATCCCCATTAACCCAGAGTTGTTTGTTGGAATTCTGTAGAGTGCAGTTTTACCATTTTGTATATTAATACTGCCAAGAGAGTTTATTCTGGCGTCTGTAAACCAAATACTGTTTCTTTTATCATCATATATCATCTGACCTCCTGCTAGATTTATGACAGGATTATCTGTAACAGTCTTGCCTTGAACGGGATATGAACTGAAATTATTATTTGCAAGACTAAATTTCATAATCGTGCTTGTCTTGTTAGTTTGGTGGTAAAACCAGGGGTTCCCTTGAGAATCAGTTGTTATACCTTTTAATCCATGCTGATCAACTGATGGTGGCAGATTAAATTCATGAATAAAGTTGCTTTGCTTTTGATAGGTTACGAATTGTTGGTTTACATTTGGAGGAGTTGAAATACTACTTAGTTGACCTAAAGTGCCTTGAATTACTGAAGGAAAAAACAGGGTTGTTATGAAAAATAGTAATTGAACATAAGTTGTTATATTCACCATAGGTAGCTATTCATAATGTCTTTTTTTAATCGCTTCTATTCTTCCGCCATATTTTCTCTTATATTCTGATTTACATGAAGTGCAACAAAAAAATCGTTCATAATTTGCAAATTTCATTACCTGCGGATCACCTGCAATAGAACCATGACAGAAATCACAGCTCATCATTATCTTTAAGCCATTCTTTATACTGGATTTTATTTTCTTTTGATTTTGCTGGTATTGATTGTCATAGCCTTCAGTTCGCAATTCAGAAATTTCTTTATTTTGTTGAACCTTTTCAAAATCAATTATCGGTATAACTGCTTTGATGAAACCAATATTCACTAATCTTTCAAATCTTGCCTTTACAGTCGGTGTAGATATCCCAGTTTCTCGTGAGACTTGTCGGAAGGACTTACGACCATCCTTCAATAATGATTTTAAAATTAAGACATCATAACCGTCTAACTGAACAGGCATTTGGCAGCGTTAAAGCAGGAATCTATAGGTATATAAATTTACAATTGTAAAATCGCATTGGTTATATTCTGTCTAATAAGAGCACTCCATGAGTCCAATGCTACATAAAAGGCAATTCAATAAATCATTTATCCAAATAAAATTTCTTCCTTAGGATCAAAGCAACCAGTGACGTTCCAATAAAAGTTGCAGACCAGTACAGCCATAGATCACCCACTGAACCAGACAACAACGCAGGAGCTAGGGATCTTGCTGGATTCATAGAAGCTCCAGAGATGAGTGCCAAGAAGAATATATCCAATCCGACAATACCACCTATTGCGATGCCACTAAATCTTCGTAATCCTTTCGTGTGAACAACTGCGAATATAACTGCCATCAAAAGTGCTGATGCTAATACTTCTATACCAAAAATAACAGGAAGTGGATAGCTATAGTTTGGAGCATTAGCACCCAGATTAGCCTCAGTACCAATTACATATTTTACAAAAATGCTTCCCAGTAACGCGCCTATTATTTCAGCACCAAGATAATACAGGAGTTGATTTTTTCTCAGATGTTTCGTTATCAAGAAACCAACTGTAACAGCAGGATTGAAATGAGCCATTGAAATTTTACCAAAAAGATACACACATATTGCAACTCCAACAAATGGAGCAAATGCAATAGAGGGAATTCCAAGTGTACCACCCAATTTCGCATCAAGAACAACAGATCCTGTTGCTAGTACTACTACAATAAAAGTGCCAATGACTTCTGCGAAAAATTTCTTTTGATCAGATGTTAATTTCTTGCTTAGTTTGAAGATTCCGGACAAGTTTTTTTACTCTCCGCTCAATTTCATCTCTTATTTCCCTCACCTTTTCGATTGATTTTCCTTTTGGATCTTCAATGTGCCAATCTACCAAGTTATGCAAAAAGAGTGTTGGACAAGATTCTTTTTCCATACATCCCATATTTACAATGTATGCAGAATTTCTCATCATGTCTTCAGTGATGTCCTTGGATTTCTGATTACTGATGTCTATGCCAACTTCTTTCATCACTTCTACAGCTAGGGGATTGATTTGTGAGACAGGTTTCGTTCCAGCACTTATTCCCTTGTATAGAGATGGAGCATATTTTCTAAAAAATCCTTCGGCCATCTGGCTTCTTCCCGCATTTTCTACACAGACAAAAAGGATTGTCTTCTCTGGTTCTTTCTTGAAGAATTTCATTATCCTGTTACTGCCCCAATAACCACACTTGTTATTTTTCTTCCAGTCTTATCATCATCCATGTAAAGTTGTTCATTCAGAACTTTCACATCTTGAAATCCGCCTTCGTTTATGCTGTGGACATAATTTTCCTTTGTTAACGCTCCATCAATACAACTACACCAGTCCTCTGCATTAACAGATTGTGCATTTACTTCCTTACTTGTAACAAGATCAGATATGATCATTCTTCCTTTGCCAGCCTTCTTCAAAATTCTGTAAACCTCTTTGAATGCTTTTACTTTGTCAGCAGTGAGATTGATAACACAATTGCTTATTACAGCATCCACTGAATCATTTTCAACAGGGATCGAATTCTCAATATCTCCTTTTCGGAATTCAACATTCTTGAACCCATGTTCTTTTGCAGCAGATTTAGCCTTCTTTAACATATCATCAGTAAAGTCTATCCCGATAACTTTTCCACTTTCTTGCACTTCTTTAGATGCTAAGAACGCATCAACGCCAGCACCTGAACCCAAATCAACTACAGTTTCACCTTCTTTTAGAGAGGCGAAATTGAGTGGAGCTCCACAACTAACTCCAAGTATAGATGATTCAGGTATAGATTCCAGTTCATCTTTATCATAACCAATTGACAATAATGCTTCCTTTGGAGAAGAATCTGAACTACAACATTCTGGTATACAGCAAGAATCGGAATTACCGCTTAATGCAATCTTGCCATATCTTTCTCTTATTTTGTCTTTTATTTCTTGTGTCATACTATTGTTTACAAAAGAAACTATTTAAGTTGTCAAGGAGACTTTATGACACTTAGTGTATAGGAGGAAACATAGTGTCAAGAAGGAAAGTAATGTCATCGGAACAATTTTGATATTGGATCTAATAGTTCTATATTGATCTTGTTGACAAAGTAAAATAAGACTACTTAAGAGAGTGAGTCCGAACCTGCAACATTATTATCAAAAATATAGATTTAGATTTCAAAATTACCGACATTATTTTCTATTCAGACCTGAAGACTTCCTTGTTTTTTTATACGCTTCCGGTAATACAACTGCTAAAGTTCCAGCTAGTAACGCTAAAGGAATTGATAAAAGCATCGATTGTTTGTAAAATATTAGATCAATTGTTTCTGCTGTTAATATACAAGCAGTCTCTGCTGTAACCAAAATGATGAAGCTTGTTTTTAGAATATATGTAATGTTTGATTGTCGATGAAGGGAGAATAACTTGGAAACTCCAATACTAAAATTTTTGAAAGTAATAACAAGATTAGCAAGAAATCCTTTGTTTGATTGCTGCTCAAGCACTGAGCAACAACTATCAATTTTTGTATTTCCAAGATCATATCTTCCCAAGATAGTCATGAAAGTTGTAAATCCTGCTGCTGCGTATCCCATAATATATCCAAAAATAATTCCTTGTAAATGGTAGCCAAAAAAATAGAATGCGCTGTTTTCACCAATCTCCGCTGCTGATATACATAATATTTCAATTCCTAAAGCTGCCGCGAAAAGTGTTTTTGTATAATAGAAAAACGATATGATGGAATTTTTCTTCTCAGGTCTGTGAATTGCTCTACAGCAACAAGCCTTCTTGGTACAACGAATGCAATGCCTAGAATCCACATTTTTACATAGCTCGCTAATACAATCACACTCTGAACACTTAGGCATACTCTTACAGTAGTATGCAGTTGTTAGTATTATTTGGGGATTTTGGTACTGATTATCCTAATACAGACCAGTTCAGAGATTTAATTTTAAGTACTATGAGATTGTATTCTACTAGGTAGTAATTATTATGAATGAGAGAGTAAACAATTTCGAAAATATATGTATTAAATGCGGAAAATTGATTTCCGAACATCCCACTACCGGTAGGTTCAACACCGTTATTTTATTTGGACACGAGTGTGCTTGGAATCCCGATAATGAGTTTAAAGGATTCGTAAAGAGTACTTTAAAGACATCGGGCTATGATTTGTTAGATTTTGGGTACGAATGATTTGTAAGATCAGTCCTTCACGGTTGATATTACTCCCTCTATCAGTCAATCGAACTAGAATCTCTTGCAATAACCCCAAAACGACTTAGAGCCTATCCCAATAATGTCCTCCTGTAAACAATAACACAACATGCCAATTGTACTAAGCCAAGGTAGTTCTCCACCTTCTTTTCATATCTGACAAGCAATTTCCTGAATCTGTTATGCCATGAGTTCGTTCGCTCTACAACCCACCTTCTTACTCGATTCACATTCCTTGCCATTCTTCTTCCTTCTCCTCTATGACGTATATGCGGTGTATATCCTCTGTTGACAGATTCATGTTCTGTTTCCGGGTAATCGTAGCCTTTGTCAAGACACAGGTTATGTGTCTCTACTGAAGGTCTTTTTCTTAGTACCACTCCATCAAGTGTTTTTATGGCAGCCTTCATATCATGGGTATTTGCAGCAGTTATAACAACAGATAGTGGTATCCCATTTTTGTCGCTGTTGGTGCTTTCTGCGGTTCACTTTTAACAACATACGTTCCCGTTGCTTTATTGCTCAGTTTTATAGGAATAATAGTATCCTATGAATCCGTAGTCTTAATCAGAGGAAAATCCAAGATAAAAAATGAGTCAGATACCAAGGACGAATCCATGAGTAAGAACAAAATATTACTGATATAATCAATAATTGGCTTTTCAATAGGATTTCTGGGCGGTCTTGTCGGTCTAGTCATGTACCAACACACCTTCCAATTATGGGTCTGGATCTTCCAGTAGCTATAGCATCAAACAAACCAATATTTTGTACTGAATGCCGAATGCAATAACACTGGAACTAACAATTTAACCGTAGGGATACATGGAGCTAGTTGTACTAATACAGGTGCAATTACAATTGCTATTTGCACAAGCCATGGATCTAGAATAATTAATGTTGGCAGCCATACGTCTTTGCATTGAACTGAACAATATCATGAGCTTATAACGTCGCAGTCACGGGCTGAAAGAAAATAAGGGGTTACGATAAGACAAGTTGGAAGAGCTTTTTCCTAGTCATTGTTTGTAATCAGTGAGAGTAGCTATTATGAGTCAACTAGATAGGAAAATCAATTATGGTACAAACATATAAATGGTAAACAATTTCTCCTCGTATTTTTATTAACTCAATGACACAATTGTACCAAACCGGTACTGTCGTGAGTAACGTGGGTTACCTAAGTTAAGGAAGCATTAAACCTTCGATTATAGACCATTCGTTTACCTATCGTATTATTAGATGACATGAAAGATGAATAAAAATCCAAAAAAAGTGACTATGTTGGACGTACTAGATGCAATACGTGATACTTATGGACGTGATTTATTCAATTCTATTGCAACTGACAGTGGGAGCAATGATATCCTTGATTATACCGTTAAAATAACCCGTAAACAGTATTACTCTAGACTCTCTAAACTGGTTAAAGCAGACATGATTAAACGTAAAGGAGGAAAGTATGTACTGACGCCTTTCGGAGAAGTGATTTACTCAGTACAGCTCGGATTTGACGAGGCGGTAGATGAGCATTTGAAATCGAAGATAGAAATGCCCATAATAATTAATTAATACTAACCTTCCCCCATTGAGGCTTACCACTGATACTATGTTGAGACAAACATTCGTACACGCTTAACAACTCTGCAAAGTCCTGTATTTCAGTTTCAATATCAGAAGAGAGCGTGCTCGATTTGTACTAGCAATGCAAATAGCTGGGTTTTTAGATGTCATCCTGACTAATACTATAAGCAATCCCAATCAGGCTTAGTTAAATCAAAATCAATTTTATCTAGACGTTCATGTCATTTTTCCGTAACCCTTCAACTCGATATTAAAGAAACCTAGTTTACCATGAATAGATATAGGGATATCAAATCTTTTTGCCTGGTTGACTAAAAAACCATATTTTGGGTTCTTCACTACTCTCCACTACGTTATAACTATATTGTATGATTCATGGTAGTAGTCCTGGGTTAAGCTAATACAATGTTGAAAAATTAAGGTTTGCTGTTGAGATATGATTGGTTACTAATTGATAGCTTAATTTTTTATGTATGACTTCGATGTGATAGTTAGTCCGCTGAACTTATTGTTATACTTGAGTATTGAAAGTCTTTCTCCGACCTTATTTTCAATAGGCACTGGTGGAGTCATAGGCTTCCTTGTTGGATTTCCAATAAAGAAGGTTATGAAAATTCTTGCAGTGATTGTAGACGTATTCTTTGTAGCTCTAATGTACCTTCAGTCTTTAGTTTAAAGTTAATTTGGAAAAGTCCTTCTGAACCTGACTCCAAAAATCCTGACCAGTCTCATTACCATGCTGTAAATTGAATTCCTTACAAACTGTTTGGTCAACTGCTGCCTTCCCTATCTCCGAACAGAATTGATACACACTGATTAGCCCCCTCTCTAACCTCACTCTTTCAAAGTCTACTTTTTGAGCTACAATAAAGCTCAGATAAAAAATATATCCGCCTATAACCAACGTAATAGCCATTCCGACATAGCCTAAGACTATCTTTTTCTCCATTACAACTGAAAGATTAACCCTTGAACTCTATATTTGAAGTTGTTCATTCGTGCTTGCTGGGAGACGAATGCTATAGAATTTCTTGGGAATGAATTATTTTGTTTTATTCGAATATGTTACTTGACTAACCAGATTGTCCTTTTGATTTCAGGAGTATCTACATAAATTCCCAGAGTATTATTTAGAAATGACAATTTCTCACTGTTTGTATTGTTGAAATGGATTATCCCATGGAAAAAAAATCCAGTACTGTTAATAGTACCTATGTCTGAGGATATCCAATCAATGCTTTGACCGTCCTTAGTTTCAATTGTTCCTTTACCTGTTGCTTGAACTAATGCAGAAGATAGATACGTATTGATGAATGTCATGTTGATAGTTACATTTCCGACATTTCTCATGACCGATTCTTCAAGGAAGGATTCTTCTGCAACTTTTAAAGGTGTGGACGAAAGGTCCTTTGCTGCCAGAAATTTTCCAGTAATGGCTTGATAGATAGGTTCACTTAGGTCAAGGGAATTAGTCTTCAGATTCATATCTTCAAATTTTAAATTTGATTGACCAAAAGAGAATGTCATATTGCCGCCAATTAATAAAGTAGTTCCTAACGCAAAGAATAGAATGTATTGTAATCTTGCTTGAATCATAATTTCGGTTTACTAATCATACTTAAAAATTAACAGGTTTGTTTTGTTTTCAGGTTGCCTAAAGAGTCATTGTTGACTAATAGAATGGACATAGCGAAAACAGTTATACCGGACCGAGTGCGGTCAAACGTAGAGAGCAATGTTCTATACAATCTAATGAAAACATGAAATTACCTAAATCTGACAATTAGTTAGAAAGCGGGAGTCAAGCAAGCCAAGTTTGTTGTTTGCAAAATAGACCTCTTTTTCGGCATTATCCAATACATTCAGGATCTCAACAATGAGGTCATCAAAACGCTTTACAACACTAAAGCTGGATAAATGAGTTGTATTAATAACACCTTTTAGACCGGTAGTCTCGATGTATTCATTGATAATTTTCTCCTTCTGTTCAACAGGAAAATCATTTCTACTTTTCAAAATATCGAAGCTCTTTATCTGCCAGTAATTAGGGATGATCTTGTTCAACGTCTTCAAATGATTCTCGTATACAATTGAGCCAAATGATGTCAAGTTGTAAATACGGTGTTGTTTTTCTATTAGTCCTATGTCGACGAGACGCTTCAACCTCACGTAATATTGCTTCTTCGTTTGATTTGGAATGCCATAGGATGACAGGAATCCTGTAGATGCAGCAGCAAGTATTTCTATTGACTGCTTATCTCCCAATATAGCGAATATAGTCTAGTATTGGAATAGTCTGTTGGAACAAAAAGTAACTCTACATTCTTCTATAAGTCGTGAGACGTATTATAGCCTTTCGGAGTATTACCTCTTTTATTACCATTTTAGGACAACAATTAAGACATTTCTCTTGCTGTTGCTAACGTCTCTATATATAGGAAACAGTAGCTCTAATGATCAAAGCATGTCAAACATCGAAGGACATTCAGTAGGAGACATACTACACTCTATTTCAGATAGCAAGTCACTAGACCTTTTTTGCTTTATTGCCAAGGGAAGTGTTGAGAGTGAAGTATTGAAACAGACAAAAGGGCTTTCTAAGAAGCAGTACTACTTGCGCACCAAACAATTGTTGAAGCAAGGACTGATCCAGAGATATAAGGGTAGCTTTTCACTCACATGTTTGGGAGCTATTGTCTATCATGCACAACTCGTTATAGAAACGGGAGTCAATAACTACTGGAAGCTAAAGGCAATAGATTCTATTCAATCATCAGGAGGCATAGAAGAATATGAACGAATCAAACTTATTAAGACAATAATAGATGATAGTAGAATAGAAGGTATTTTGATCGCACAAAGATAGTGGATTGGTATCAAATATAGAATATAGACATCAGATTGTAAATAGACTATATTTTATTACTACAAACCTAGATGGTTGTTCTAACATTGGGTAAGAGTTTAGCACTGACATTCTTGTTATCTGTCATAATCTACGGACTGGGCGAAATCTATTTAGGCGTAATCAATCGGGGGGTAATTGTATTAATTGTGGGTGTAGCTGTTAGTCTCGGCGCAAGTCTACTGTTGCCGTTTTACATCGCCGCGCCAATAATTTTCGCGTATTGGATCTGGCAGCTAGTTGATGCATATCTACAGTATAGAAAATTAAACAGACCCCGTAAAAAATCTAATAATGGGCATTAAATTTTTATAAAATTTAATTCAAAAATGATCCGAAGGAGCGTCCGCAACTCCCACACACCAGTAGTTACAAACGGTTTACTCATAGATAATCTTAATTCATGCAGGTTGAGGAAAATTTAGCGTGTAATATTTGAGCCAACCAATAACAAGAACTGTCACAGGTAGGTACAAGCTCTAGACCTCCACCAGTTGTGAAATAGAAGTTGTCGATATTTCTATTCACATAATTTACCCCTGCTCAGGTACTAAATTAGTGACATCTGGAACCTGCTTCACATTGTTCATTTGTTTTCTTGGACATCGAACCGAGACTTTAATGGACTGGGTTATCTGTCTGGCTTGCAAATATCTGCCATCTGGATTATCTCTCAAGCGTAAAAGTGGAAATACGATTCAGTACAGACGTAGAATATGGAATAAATGAGCACAATTATGAAACTAAACCAAAAGTTATTTGGGTTCACTCAATATTGATTGTTATAATATTAAATTTGGCCATCTGATATATTGAACTACTTTTTCAAACTATAAATTAAAATACTATATTTCCGCTACAATATGGAAATAAATATACTGAAAGAAGAGAATTGTGTCCTAAAGGCCTACAGGTCCAGCCCCAGGAAACTATAATTACTCCACCGACGAGTGCACGGAAATAATTAAATCCTCATGGAAGACCTATAATCGAGATTTGTTGACTGATAGAAAATTATGGATAAGTAAACCTGTTATATCTTAATGCAAGTCTGAATGCATCAAATGTGTCGTTGTAGGAAGTCAATTCTTTATCCAAGACGCCTTCCTCTTCTATGGAGGTTCTTAGCGACAGAATCAGTTTCTCAAATTTTGGATGCAATTCTAACAGGCCTTTTTCCATTATCATCTTGCAACGTGTGATCATATGCTTGTGCTCCGTTACGAAGGCAACTGGTATTACATCCATATAATTTTCCAAGGGCCTCCTGTACTTCTTCGCCCTTTCTATGTAAAGAGTGGGATCTGGACGCTCACAAATTTCTCTCTTAAGAGATCTTATAAATTCGGGATTTGCCCCGTCTACAAATATCTTGTTTATATGGTATTTGGAGCGCAGTTCCAAAACTTTAGCGTTTCGTTGTAGTCAGGTCTCTCGAATTCATCCGCAAAGACTATTTGTATTTTTCCATCTGCTAGCCTTGTTACCACAATACCGAAAGGAGAAGATCCAAAGCCACAGTCTATGCTCATCGATACGGGTGCATAATAATTAAGGACATCATCCTCTGTTTCGTAGTCTTTAATTGCATTTTCAATGTCCTTGATGTGAAATACGTTACCAATACGGCCGAGATATTTCAAATTATATTCTCGTTCAAACCCCGGAGAGGATTTTGCCCTTTCTATCTCTGCAGATGAATAAATCTTACCTAGACCAATAGTATAATCGAGTTGAATCCGTTTGTATAAACAGGTACTTTCTGATTCCCTTTCTATACTATCAAATAGTCCTCCCGGTGCATTAGGAGTAGATACAATTACTATAAACGGGTCCGATTTTCCTATATATCTTTCTGAAATATGTCGAGCATCTGTTTGTTGACTCTTTGGAAAAAAGTCCGCTTCGTCAAGAAGTATGAACGATACGTTATCCAGTCCCCTCATAGTATCCAAATGGTGTGAAGGGTAGGCCTCAATCCTTACTCCGTTTAGCTCAATTAGTGTCTCTTTAGTTTCGAAAGAGATCTTGCCTCTAAATAGGCGCTTCAGTCTGTTTATAAGATAAATTGTCGTCTCTATCCTAGGACCTGTTACAATACACATCTGTGTGCTGCTTTAAGCCTGAAACAGCAAAATTTGAATAATTTTGTCAGCTACCTCACTAGCATGTTATTAAAAGAAGTCACACTAACGATAATTCTTAAAGTAACTTTCTAACGGCGCACAGATTTGTAGAGTATAAAATCGTAAAGAATTATAACCTAAAGGTGTTCTCCTACCGGTGTTACTGCTCCAGCTATCATGAGTCCTACAAATATTGCAATTAAAACAAACATTCCAATAATCATGGCCTTTCTTTTAGCAGGTTCTGTGACTTCCTTTCTGTCTACAAGTGGTACTGCAGCAAGTAGGATCACTATTATGGCACTGACATACGGTATTACACCTAATCCAAATAGATCTTCTAATGGAAACATCCAAAGCAAGTACCAAGGCGGCTTGGTAATTTCTATACCTTCCACTCCTCGCATACTTAATGGTGCTGGCAAGATTATAGATAGTATTATTACTATTATTGTTACCGCTGTGCCATATACAAGCATTATTTTTACGTGACTCAAGAATAGAACCTTTTCTTCCGGTTCAAACTCGTCATTTGGATTAGCAGAACTATTATCATGGATGTTATCATTAATTCCTAATAACACAGTTGCATCTGGGTTGGTTGCTGGTGCCGAAATTATTACCTTTTTGGCCCCTGCGGTTATGTGTTTCATTGCTTCGTTGGCATCGTTAAATTTGCCTGTAGATTCAATAACCACGTCTATCATCAAATACTTCCACGGAAGTTTCAATGGGTCTTTTTCAGAAAATACCTTGATATTATGTCCGTCTATTACAATCTCATTTTCGTTTTCTTCTACGATACCTTCATATCTTCCAAATGTTGAATCGTATTTGAATAAGGGGGCGAGAGTCTTAGCATCCGTTAGGTCATTTAT
>JBBRRH010000046.1:0-30090 GCA_038201105.1 Nitrososphaera sp.
CTCTAGTTTTATGAATGCTATTGATTTTGTAAATGAAATTGCTAAGATTGCTGAGAGGCTTGACCATCATCCAATTATTACAATTAACTGGAAGAGTGTTAAACTTTCTCTAAAGTCATTTGATGTTAATGCCATTACCAAAAGAGATATTGCTCTTGCTAGGGAGATAGAGAAGAAGTTAAAAGGCAATAACAAAAACTAGTTGTGTACTTTCTTCTGAATCATTTATAACACCATTGCTGACCTTTCTTCATTTTAGGAACCTAGCTTGGTCGAGATGTAATAATAATTTATTATATCTCCTTCAACCCTCTGGACTTGGACATCTGTGGACCCTACGGTTAGTCTGCTAGGTATCCTGGGAGAATCTCCAACATTTGCACTTTTTACATGATAAATAAATATCCGGAGCTAATGTAGTACTATGGTCAATTCTAAAGTGTCGGCAAATGCATACATCTAGGTCATTCATTCAGATATCTAATTAATATTCAGACCATGTTTTTATATTATACTGTTTATTGGTATCAACTATGTTACATACTATAATTAGTTTCAGCATTCAAATGAACCTCAAATCCTATGTAAGGTTTATTTTCATGTTTTAGAATGAGACTTTAACGTCGCCGTAACGGATTTGTGCTTTTGGTTCCAATGTGTCAAAAATTCTGAGATTAACTGTTCAAAATGGTTAGTATTAGAGTCCTTATCCTTTGAAATTTTGCCAAATCGTCTACCATATTTTATACAGGGCCAGCAGCCGATAATAGGAATCAAAGGAGCTATGTAATAGCCAGCCTGCTTGCCAGTAAATCCCCATGCCTCACCCACCAAACAATATTTAGAATCTCTAGAAAGAATTGACCTGTCCTTCTCATCCAATCCGTTTCTTAATTTGCTGTACCAAATAGGACATATTTCTTGTAGCGTTAGGTCATGTTCTGAATCAAAATTAGCTTGACTGTAATCAATGTACTCCGTCTTTGGCCTACCCACTTATACGTCTATTAACACTTGCTATACTTAAATTGAACAGGTAATCGAAATTTTGCAACTGTAATTTCTATTTGTTGAATTTACGGTAGAGTGCTATAACGTTATTACACACCTTACATTTGTATTCTCCTTTTTCAATAAGAATGACACCTTCCCCTAATTCCTCATTAGGATTTTCGTAACTTATCATTGGAGAACCAGAATGCTCCTTTCCACATTTATTGCAATGATACTTTGAAAACCTATTTTCACTTAACCGTCCCACGTTTGCGAGAAAAATTTGGGGAACTCCAAGATTAGCTCTGAGTTCTTCTTGCTCTGTTAGTTTTGCAAATGCATAACCACCTGAGCCTAACAATTTCTTTTCTTCCAAGTCCTCGTCTGCACACATGTAAATAGTATAATTATATCAGTATTTTTAATCGTAATTAATAATTACGCTATTAACTTGCTGGAACGGGGCTAACACACATCGAAAGAGACTCCAGCTGATAATACTATGAAACCCTTTTGTCCGATGTATTCTTAAATTTACTGACAACTATGGCACATAACGAGAATATTACTGTGGAGCAGAAGGAGGTAATAAGAAATCTTTATCTTTCAGGCATAGGAGAAGAGTTTATTGCCATGCAGCTTTATATCGAAATTCCTGATGTGATAAAAGTGCTAAAAGAACTTGATGTCTATAAATCTCCCTCTTGATATTTTGGTTCACAACGTGTATTCCTGATATTTCTAGATAAAGTTTCAAATACAAAGAGTGCTATGATTGACTATGGAATCCCAAAATGACGAACAGCTGATGCAAAAACTATGTGAAGCTTTTAAAGAAGCTCGTAATAATGGGAAAATGCACGTAGACCTAGATGAATTCCACAAACGATACACTGAACTTGAACCGAATACAACATTAGAAATCCTGAAGAAAGAGGTTCAAAAAGGTATCATAGAAATAGACAACAAGTTAATTAGACCAACTTCTTTAGGTATCGAACGATGTAAGTTAGATAAGTCATTATATTCGTAGAGAACGTTACGAGATGTCACGAGCTTCCAATATTGAGAATAGAAACAAAACGTTTACCTGTTCACTTGCGGTAAGACATTTGACAACCAACAAACATTGGATTCTCACATGAGTAGGGACCATAGTGTACAAGCAGAGTCACCCGCAGGAGTAGGGTAGTCGATAAAATCTTCAACTACCAGTAACGTTAACACTATAGTACTTGGTTGTTATATTGCTAGGATTATCATAGCATGTTATCTTGGAAGTCAGTTCATTGATTCCGGCGGTTATATTATGATAGCTCTCGTTGTAGGTATATGTCCAATTTGAATAGTCGTTCGGTCCACCTTGACCCTTAGCCGACACGTTCTGCATTGGTTTCAGGTCGTTCCAATCTACAAACACCTTGCAATTTATTTTAAGAGTATCAGAAGAAATTCCATTAACTATAAGCTGGCCTCTAGGTACGGTACTATTTTTCGACTGAGAGATTATTTTCACTCCCATCTTTTGAGAACCTGTAACATTCGCATTACTCAAACTTTGGTTTGGATTTTGTACCCCAAAAGTCGGAACGACTATCATAGTCAAAAAACTAGACAAAAATGCAATTACAAAGGCAAATGTTATGAAGCTCCTCATCAGCAGTAAATGGATTGTTTAGGGTTATAACAACTTTAGCCAGCTAGAGACATGCCTTATCACAATGAATATCTATTACTACAAAAATTGTATATTTAATATTAACATGGACCCACTATGATTTCCTCCCAAATTATCTGCAAAAACAAGTGGTCTTAATATGATGTCATAGAGGTTTCCGTTAATGCCACATAGCCTTAGTATGGTGCATCATTTAATTAAGAATCTGAACTTCAATCATAATAATTAATGTCCAGTCCCGATAAGAAGAAAATAGAGGTAGGTATATTATTTAGCATAGTTTGTTGCCGTCCCGAACTCTATTCCAACGTATGGTTCATTTCCGACCACCCAAGCACTATGTCCTGGAGGAATATAAGCTACGTCGCCTGGACCATATTCTTCTTCCGTCCCATCATTCATCTTCATTTAAAAGTGTCTGAAATACTACCTAGTACGCTATCGATAACCATTAATGCTATTACCATAATTACCAACTGTTGGAATCTTTTGTGACTGTGAATAAATATGGGTTGGGGCGATAATATTAGCTTCAGTAATTTTTTACTCATTTACCGAACACTAAACCAGCAGTCAATATAGCTAATAGCGTGGTAACAACTATTTAAGAAGTATTAATTTGTACAGGACGCGAGAAAGGACCTTTTCCCCCATAATATTACCTCATATGTCATCCGCAAGTGTCATGCAGTTACACCAATCAAATCATTTTCCATTAGAGAAAGTCTTTTCATTTTGCTATTATTATAAACTGACAGATTTAGTTTCGTTTCGTGAAATTCCTTCTTGGCTCTGATTTCAATTATTTTGGGCAATGTGGGAACAACCATTTTATTATCTCCGAAACGCGACGTCAAGATTATCAATACATCCTTAATTCTGCGTAATGCTGGTACTATTTGCGATATCAGGTGCCCAAACTCATTGATATCAATGTTAGGTTCTTGAAGGAATTGGTCTGTTAGACCAGAAATGACAATCACCTCTGGTTTGTGAAGCTGTATCCTTCTTGGCAATTCATAGAGTATACTATTAGTCAGTTGATATATCTGGGACTGTCTAGTTACCAACACCTTACCTAATACACTACTCGGATGCATTCCATACTGTCTGGCAAAATTAAGGTAAAGATGTGGATTAGAAGAATTGTCGACATCTACTACCATAACCTTTTCAGCATCAAGCCCACCGTTTTGGTGTGGCACCAATGACCGAACAATAAGTCTAGTTACCAAAGCGTTAGTGTATTTAGTGTCACCGACTATGCCGATTATATCGTCAAGATGTAACTGTAGTATTGAATCTAATTTATCAATACCAAATGTTAGTCGACGTCTATAGTCTAATGCCGTCCTGAATTCCGGTACTTCTAGTGCGTGTTGGATTTGAGATTTCAAATTGTTTCGTTACGGTTTGGGCAAAAATTCTAGTTGTTACCATACATATATAGTGAAAATTTGCAGTCGTCACAGCTGTAGTAAGGCGATTCAGAAACAGAATACAAGTTCATGATGCTTTGGCAAGAAGGGCATGGGATTTCAATCTCTAACTCATTGTTTTCTAACGCCTCATTTGTTATTTCAGCAGCTTTGAATGTTAACTGGGGTCGCTCTAATTGTATATTGTTTCTCCGTTTCTTAGTCATAATTATTGATACTAAAATGAAGGATTTAAAACATAGAATACCTTAGACCGAGGGAGAGTCTAAGGCAACAGTTGAGTGTTATTCTGTTGCTTTTTAAAACTTATATAGAATTGTCTCCATGCCAGCTTCTTTGGGTTCATTAGTGGGTTGAACGATTCTACTTAACTTCTTTTATTTTCGCAACAGTTGAAACTAATTCCTTATCAACGAATTCCTGGAAGGCAGGGTCAAATCACTTCTCCATTTCTATTTTGCTTTCCCACATTTCCATTATTGCTCCTTGTTCAAAGGCACTTTTCATAATTCGAAACCAGCCAGTCCATTCATTATCGCTAAGTACCTTTCTCTGTCGCATATGTAAAACATGTGCATAGGTGTACAAAATATTGTAAGCAAATATATCTTCAAACGACCAGTGTGATTCAATTTTGCTTACCACCTTTATTAATTCTGGACGCTCATATGCCATCTGAGTAATTATGTGCCTTCTTTCTTCTAAATCGTTAAGGACTTTAGTTTCTATATCTACGACAAACAGTGTAGAGATTAATGCGAGTGCTTCTGCCATACTGAATATCTCGACTAAACCTATTTCAGACATGATAGTTCTGAGGGATTGTTATACATATTGATTTGCGGTATAAATGAAAACAATGTCATTAAAACCTGAATCGCACTTTCGTTCCGGGTTAGTGCCCGTTCGTTATTCGGTGGCGACCCAAGTAGTTTTTGTGTCCAACACACCATTAAACCCGTAGGTTGTCAGTATTTGCAACTGGCAGAGTGAGCTACAAATAAATCGTTTTTATATTGAGGACCATATTTATCAGAATTTAGAAATTTCAGCGCAGTTGGTGCTACGGTCGGAATCCATGTAAACTCAGGAGGACTATACTTCCCTCTACCATCGAAGCTAACTAACCCACTCGGTTTAAGCGATATATTTCCCATATTTTCAAAGTCCGGTTTCCAAACCCCTTGCACCTTAACCCAGCCACTGTTAAAGCCTGGTCTTACGAGGTTAATCTCGTCACCATAATGCGGACCGTTCTCGGTATCCCAGAGGAGTTTTGTTACAGGGTCCCAATCTAATCCGAAACTATTACGAATAGCATATGCAAAATACATATCCAACGGGTAAGTGTTACCGAGTATACCTCTGCCTACGGCGTTTCCATCTTGAGTTACTCTTAGAATGCCACTTCTTCCATCATACTACCAAAGTAAAGAATTCGAGGTTACGAGCTTCAAATTCAATTTGGGCAAAGACGTTCCACTCGGTGGTTTCATAAATGCTTGTTATGATGCAACTGGTAAGCCTAAGGGCTTTCAGGGTGGCTGCAACTACATACAATTAACTGACGATGCGGGTTCTTATACAATAACTTTAGACATGAAGGACTTTAGACAGTACTAGCTCTGTCCTGTGACATAAAAGTTTAGAAATATTGTTGTTTTATAATAGCTTTGTTTTTGGTTTAACCGTGGGTCTTCGTCAAATGGCGAATAATGATTGTAACCCTCAGCTCCTACGACTGAATTCTAATACCATCTAGAAAATATTTAAGAGTTTAAGCGAAAGTGGTCCGAGGTATAATAAAAAATAAATTTGTAATCAATACTAGATAAACACAAAAGTGTCTAATTAAGAATCTAGATTGTCAAAACAAACTCAGCTGCAAGCCAGTGAAGGACATTTGGGAAGACGAGTTATAGTTGATTACTGCGGTATCACAAAAGAATTGCAGAAGGCATTGGCTCTGTTTGATGAACAGGATATCAAAGGTGTTTTAGAACCGTTTGACAAAGAAATAGAGGAACTAAAAGACCCGACTAGTAATGGTGGTTCGGTATCTGATAAATCTTCTCTGACTTATGACCTTTCGCGGCATTCTTACGATATGAGTCTTAGTCTAGACGAGTTTGGCTGCACTGACTGTGGCTAAATTTATTTTTATGCAAATCAAGGAATTGATTCTATATGGTAACTTCAGAGTAGATACGGCATCTGCTACTCTGGGTTAATCGATTATTACAATTGGCGCATCAGTCGGCGTACGATGTTCTCCGTTTTATGGGAGTATCATGAATTGGCTTTTGCGTTGACCATATTGTGGAAGTCGTGTCTTGATACAATTTCTAACCAGATAACGAACAATCTCTGTTATACAGAGGCATTTCGCAACAATTTTAAATAATGCTCCTACAAATGTTAGCGTTTCTTGCGTATCCTTTCTAGTTCTGCTGTATTCTATCAATTTCATCGCCAAAATATATGAACAATCAACTTGCGAAAACAACCGATATAATCTCAATTAGGTACTTTTTCGTGCTCAACGCCGATTTTTTTTGCAACAAAAAACAGACGTAGCAGGAATAATTTACCTCCTTAGTATAATAACAGGAAAGTAATAATAATAACGTTAAGTAATATACAGTAACCAAATGGTAACAAAGGATGAAGCAGAGGAATTGATAGTAAAGCTTCACAAGGAAGACAAAGGCACGCGTGAAATTTCCAAAGTCGTGCGTAAGAACTTTAACTTTATCGGAGCTGTTCTAAGGAAACGATTTCCAGAAGAATATGCAGACAACCCTGTACTTAGTAAAGAAACTCAGGCCCTCAAGTTGTTTTCCATGAAAAAGACTCCAACTCAAGTAGCAATTGAATTAGACTTGGCCCCTGATGAATGCGAAAAATTCTATACCGATTTTTGGAGACTAGAAAGACAGAACTACCTCTATCGAATCTATAAAGATTATAAGCCATTCCTGAGAGAGTTTGTTTGGTTCCTTAAAGAGCTAAAGAAAAGAGGTATTACTACTCCAAAGAAATTCAATGATATACTGGAAGTTGCCGACAATAACAATGAAATATACGCAGAAGTAGAAACCATGAAAAAACGTATGCCTCTTTTGAATAAAATAAATTCAAACGACGACATCTATATAATGAACCAACAAGAAATGGAAAACGCATTCCAGTCCTAGTAATATTTGAATTATGACCATGAGATAATAAATGGATTGACTCTATTTGCCCGTAATATTGATACCATTGATTTATGGGCTTTAAAAATTGCTAGTTATTTTTAGTCCAAAAATCTGAAGAACATATGAGCCCTATCATAATTGAAGGACAGAGGCTTTAAAATGTCTGACCATACCGGAAAACTTTATTGTAACCTATTCTGATAAACTCTGAATTCATGAAAACTTCAGGGGTCGTTTTTTGTAACTTTTGGATTTCTTTTATCTATCACTCTAGGTGTTGCTTACGGTCAATTTGGACCGTCTGAAAAAGTTAAAAGCGAAAATAAGATTATTTTTGATTATTGTTTTGCAAATGCTGATAGAGTTGTAGGGGGAGAGGATGTGGTTCAAGAACTTGAGACCTCAGGTTTAATCGACAATTATTACAATGTCACTTGTCAGAACGTAAAATCACATCTGAGTATGCAGGACTCCGCTCTTTATGATAAATGGGCTGAATATCACGCTAAGGAGAAAATAAGTGGCTCGGAAAACAAAACAAAAGAACTTCTGAGCCTTTACGGAATACAATAATGTAGAGTCATGTGTTGTATTCCTCCACTAGAGAAACAGAAACTTACCTGCAAATGAAGCAAAATTTCCCTGTAGCCTACCAGAGCAACGATGAATAACTGATTTCATTATTCCGGGTTACAAATCGAACTTATTTTAAATCTTCAAGATTTTGATGCAATAGCTAAGTGATAGTATTACTTTTTCAATAGTTTCAATTATCTTCTGGGATTTTTTATTTAGTTCCTACTTTGCTACCAATTTGAAATTTTGACCTGCAAATTCGTAGACTTCTATATCTTCGGGGTTCTCAGATTCAATATCTATTATCGGAAGGAATATTCTTTTTACCTTATGATAAGCTACGTATTCAACTTCGGCCTTCATTCTTCTTTACTATAATATTCTCAATCTCATTTAATACAATTAAGAGTCCAAGCAATCGTAATTGTCATGCAGTTATCCCATTCACTTCATTTTCTGTTAAGGCGACTCTTTTCATTTTGCTATTATTATAAACAGACAGATTCAGTCTAGTTTCGTCAAATTCCTTCTTCGCTCTGATTTCGATTATTTTGGGCAAAGTGGGAACAACCATTTCATTATCTCCGAAACGTGACGTCAAGATTGTCAATACATTCTGAATTTTACGCAATGCTGGTACTATTTGTGATATCAGGTGGCCAAATTCATAGATATCAATATTAAGTTCGTGGGATAATTGGTCTGTTAAACCAGAAATAACAATTACATCTGGTTTGTGAAGCTGTACCCTTCTTGGCAACGGCGGTGGACAGTGCCGAGGAATTAGATATGATACTTGGAAACAACAGTGAAATTCTTGCAAACAACACACAGTAATCCAAACCCGGATTTATTTTGGGTATTGGGACTGTTTAGTAAACCTAAAAATAGGAAATGGTGGCAAGACTTGAGAAAAGATAAGCCGATGGATGTAAATGCTGAAATTCCCAATAGGATTAATTTCAAGTGACAATTGAAAATTGTTTTAATTTGCAAAAGCTAGGATAAAATATGAAGAATATTAAGAGAAGAGGAAGACTCCGAAACTGGTACCAAGAGTACCAACTATTTCCCACTTGTTTCTAATTTATACTTCTATTTCAAGCACAATTTGTAGATTAAAGATAAGATAGTAAACTGGCTTAAATTTGGTACTCTTGGTACCGTTGGAAGTGTGTTAAAGGGTTTCCTGGCCCTCCTCCGCCTTCGTATAGTCCTTTAATTTGATTCTTAGCCAGACGTAAGTTTTGGTCCCATCCATTTTCTTCGGTATATAATCGAAACCATCTCTCTTCAATCTCCTACTAAATGTCCAGCTTGATTCCTTTGGTAGCCTTCTATTCTTGCAAAGCCTTCCGTATGCTTCATAAACGTCATCCTTTGTTTCATATCCGTCCCTGGCGGCGTCGCTCGTGCTATCTATTGCCAGCTCAATAAATAGTCTGATAGGGTCAGAACTTTCCATATATCTCAAATAGTTATCATCAATGGTGCCGTGTCCGGTGGATATTCCGCTTTTTAAAACTCGGGGCAACCTTTTCAATACTATAGTCAATAGCGCCGACATCTCCGATTCAGTAGTTAATTCGTCTATGAGGTATGGATTTGCTTTATCCCCCAGAAATTGGTTGGGAAAGTTAATTATCAATAATCGGGCAAAGAAGGCGTCTGATTCATCCGGTGTTGACGGTATCTTATTTCCTGAGAATATCAACTTAGCAGAATTCTTAAAATGGAATGGGCTTTTGAATTTAAATTCTGCAGGAATCCCATCAGCGCCTGTTAATTTCTTTAACAATCCGGTATGTTTGAGTGCTTCGCTTGAGAGGTCGGCATCGATATTGGCCATTTTGCCGAAGAGGCCAGCTACAGCAAAGTGGTTGTCAAGTATCCTGTGTAAACTCTCACTTGAAACATTCTGCTGTCCCAGAAATCTCGTAATTAGTTCGGTAGTAACACCTTTACCATTTCTACCAGAGCCATTTAAAAGAAGCCACCGATGGAAAGGATAGCCAGGCCATAAGCAGTAAGCAATGAAGTCTAGCACAGTATCTACATCTTCGGGAGCCATTACTTGGTAAAAAAATTGCATAATCTTGGAAGGAGCAGGTAAACAAGGAGTCTTATAGAGATACGTGTGAGGAATTTGAACCGTTGCCATACAATCATGGCTAAGAGGTTTTGTTTCCAGCGACCGCAAGTTGACCATGATATTCTTGCAAACACGCCATTCGTTATCAGGGTCGAATGCACTTCTGTCAACGTAATTCGCCCAAATTATTCGATTTTTAATGTCAGTAACATCCTTTGTTTTTATTTCAGGGTTCCACTTGACACATTCCTGCTCTACAAGCCATTCGCCACCTTTGATGTAAATTCCAGCAATATCGTCATAATAGTAAAGTTCCTTGGTATCTTTCATACTTTTGAAGTGATACTTGTTTGTTAATTCCTGTTCGAATTCCTGTTGTGTTTCTGGCTTTGGTTGTGCTACTTCTTCGGTTTCCTCATCAAGGATTTTTCGTCTAGCCTGAGTATACTCGTCGTCATTCAACTAATTGCACCTGAAGTACTGAACAAATGCTATTGTGATAGAGTTCAGCGTTAATCTCTTGAAAAATTAATGCAACTGCCTGCGTCAGAACATAATTCCTGTCTTGCTTATCCAGTTCAGAGAGTTCGATAACTAATCTCGGAGTTAAATCTGACATTGTAACCAGATATTTAGGACCTGGCTTTAATGCACCAATCTTCAAGTAATGATATGTTTGATTGTAGTACTTCCGTGCATCAATTACTTTGTAGAGATGACCGTCAGGGTACCAGTCAAGCAAGTCTGTTTTGATACTGTTAGACAACGGAATTGTTGCTAAATGTACTTTCAGTCGATAAATTAGATAATTATTAGTCCACAGTTCTTCAGTCATTTTATTTTTACATGCGAGTTTCCTCGATACCTTTTTACAACACATGGCCAAGATTGGATTAATCCTTCAGTTGATTCCACAGGAGTGAACTGAATTCAAGGGCATCAGTTTTTGCAATTTTGGTACTACACCATTCTCTTGTTTTCCTCATTGCATATGCGTCTGCAGCCCTGTTAGATAATTTACCTCTAGCGCCCCATACCTTTCCTCTTTTTCCAGTATGGTTCTTTTGCCAAAGATGTCTCAACTCATGCGCCATCACATGAACTAAGGCCTCAATCCCTGACAATATTAGAGAATTGATGTATCCACCACGACTACCGTTAGGGTTTGCTACATACTCGCGATGACGCCACCTTTCATACGTGTCCGTCTTTTCATTCAATTTATCAAAGTATAATTTTATACATTTCGGAGTATTATCTTCCATGTAAGGGAAATTGCTTTCATTTTTGGTTACTCTGACGTCTGTTCGCATCATGATAACCATTAGGGTAACACACCCCACAATATACACCAGAGCAATTTGTCAATCTCAAATCAAACTTCGAAGTGGGGAGATTTCTGGGTTTGACGAATGCTATAATTTCCCTTACCTTTTCATTTGGCTCGCACTGACTAATGTAATCTGGAATTGCCAAAGTACGCAAACACGCATTAGCATTATATTTGCAGCCAGCGCATTCAAAATTATTTTTAAGCGAATTGTTTAAATGTGAATTATCTATTATCATATAGATTCGTCCTAGCTCGATGGATTGCCCACTTGCTCTGGAGATGCTCGGCCCTCCAGGCTATTTCATTTGTATCTTTCATTGATATCAATCAATCCTTTCGAATTACTATTGCACCTTCTTCCTCAGTAATGGTTACCCAATCTCCCTTTGATATCCCAACTCGCGTTGCGTATTTTTTTGGTAGCACGACAGTAAAAGAACATTCTCCCATAAGGCCCTGAACCTTTCGTTTTTCTGTCATAATTCCCAAATACTTCGCAAGCTATATAGGTCACTATGAGTTAATATATACCATGAATGACATATATATGAATGAAATTATCAGTGTGGTTTCAAAATGGAAGAATAGGGATGTAGTTATTGGGGACATCGAACTTGAAATTCTTCATCTGTTAGTTGACAGGCCATTTTCTATTTATAATATTATGTTATATTTTAGGAAGAAGCTCACGGATAATAAAAAGAGGCCCATGGATTACAAAAATGTCTACAGACGTACAAAAAAAATCCTTGAATTAGAATTGATACAAAAGGTAGAGTCTACTAAAACTGAGTCTGTTCATGCAGCGAAATTCTATAGACTGTCTGAGTTGGGATTATACTATTTGATTCGAAATACTACGCGCTCATTGGTACAACATGCAGTGTTGACTCAACTTCTTAAGCTGCTGTTAAAGAATTACGGGGATAACATTCTATTGCAGACGGTTTTAAATCCGTACTTCGAAGTCGGCACTATTTTAGACTTGTATAGTGCAATTCAACTGTATGCTATATGGCAGTACTTGCGGGCTTGTTGTGAAGAAATCGAGAAGGCGATTGAAAGAATTAACAATATACAACCCGGCGGAGAAGAGATTTTTATTTGGAATGAAATTGAACCACATCCCTCGGCTCGTCCATTTAGAGAACTAAAGGATGGGAGACTTGGAAGATTTCTGAAGCGAGAACTAAAGTTAGATTGGTTACATAGGGCTGAAATAAGAAAATCCGAAGACGATATGAATCTAAATATTTCCAGTAGGAATAATTCTGTTTTAATTAGCTTAAACAAGAACAAGAGAACAGCGATTTTAAAAATGAATAGAAAGCAGGTAAGGGAATTGAATGTTGTTCTTTTACCTTCCAATGATGGTAGTCTGTACGTAGGGACTATAAATGTGCCAGACATTTCCATGGAAGAGTACGCAGCAGTATTTCTTTCAGATGGAATCAAACAGCTCGCTTCGCAACTTGTATTTGCTTTAGTATCCAAAGGACTAATTGAAAATGATATAACAGCTTTAACTCTAGACAAGAAATTCACTAAATTGGTACAGAGTACAAAAGATGAGTTCAATAAGGCATGTAAACAAATAGTTGCTTAATGATACACTCTGCTCTTTAGCTTCTCAACAAGCTGCGGGTCAAGTTTTGTTATTGTTCCGACTGCGGACTAAACTAAACAATTATAGTCACCGCCGTAGGAAATGCAAAAATGTTAATCTTCTAATGTATGCTTGGACTCACTTACTAGTTAATAGTTCCACCCGTTCGGACAACTTTCTTACTTGGTCCGACAGTGTAACAATCGCGTCAGCATTGTATGATTCATGTTGCTTCAGTATCTGTATCTCTTTATCCTTTTCCAACAATTTAGATTCAATGTTTTTGCCTGTAATCTCCAAAGTACTATAGTCCAAAAATGTAAGATATTTCATGCATTTCGTCGCATAAATTTCCCTTCTTGCAGCCTCCTTTAAGGTCCAGTATGGCGACTTTGCATGCCCGAGAAACCACTCGGAGTAGTCTTGACCGACCTGGTTACTAATTACGGTTTTAACAAACCGCCTAAATGAATGGAGTGTTATCTTTCTTCTTTTGTTTATTCCTCCTTCCTTCTTTTCGTCCATTTCTACAATCTTAAGGAGACGTTCAAACTCACGCCATATCTTGATGTAAAGGCTATGAGGTTTTCTACTTTGGTAAACCGTAAATACCAAGTCTTCTTGATTAAATTTCCTTTCCCTATCTGGATTTTTGTATTTCCAATCAAGCCATTGTTTGAGAAAATACATAGCCTCTGCTGAAATGTAAACATCCCTAGCCACTCTGGTTTTTGAGTATTCTTTTCTGATGTGAACTTTCGTGGGTGATACTAGGAAATCTAAATCTACATTTCGAATAGCGAGTGCTTCTCCTGCTCGCATTCCACCGCTTGCCAGAACCAAAAGAAACACTTTCAATCTACGATTATTACATGACAGCAGTATCCTTCGAATGTCGGAAGTGTCAAGTGGTTCTTCGTCTTCCCGGTAAATCTTAGGCATCCTAACTTTTCTTTTGAATTTTGAAGGTATCACATCTATGTCATAGTAAGCGAAAAACGACCGTAAAGCAGTAACATAAAGTGAAATGGTTTTGGGAGTTATTCCGGCTCTTATTTCTAGGAGATAGGAAATGAAACCTTCAAAGAGTTCGTAAACGTTAATCTTGTTTTTTAGTAGTGCTTGAAGAATAGTTTCACTGTTATAATTCGAATACTTTTGTGAAATGAAGTTACTGAAATGTAATATCCCAGAGGAATAGGCTCGTCTCGACCCGATACTGTTCCGCTCTACGCTGTTTAGGAAGACTGCGATTTTCGATAACTTCATGACTGTAAGTCTATTTTCGCTCTTATCATTCAATTAATATTCGTGCTTAATTAACTAATTTAACTGTTTCAGTTATGTTAGACCACACTAAATTCTTTCAGTGATTTCCACAGACTGCCCACATTCGGACATTTATCTCAAACATAGTTAAGACCAAATTTATCTAAATATTGCAGTATCCACACTTTACCGTATTCAAGACATAATAATCAAAAATTTGGGGTCGTACTAACGGATCTATTTATTACCTTCCAGTTCACCTGCCAGAAATCTTTAAAAGATTTACAATGATTTATGTATATAATTAAATTATTTGCGGTGAGCAAATCCAAAATAAACCATTTATACTCAATATGTATATTAATCATGAAAGATTGTCCTATCGTGTAAGCGGAAATGAAGAAGATATGAAAAAGCAGCCACGATTTAATCCTCTCGCAGAAGAAGCAATTCCGCGTTGGTACGAATTCTATAAGCGAGTTAAGCTACTTCCATGGTGGATCAGATATAATGTAGGAATAGCCAGAGAATCAATCTTAAAGGATAAAATTATAGAACTTTGTAAGAATATCGGACTTAATAACACACATGCACGAAGGCTTATACGACATGCTGTTTCCGAATTTTCAAAAAACGGTCTGGGTTCGGACTATTATGGATATCACAATATCAATCATGAACTGGAAGTAACCTATTTCACTTTACTTGCAATAATAGGGCTACAGAAAAAGTACGAAAATAGATTCAATCAAAAAGACATCGAAACACTCTTTGTTGCTGCGCTCTTTCATGATTATGATCCACTAAAGCGCTTTGATAAGCCTCATGAAGACGATGTCGAGTCATTCATCAGAAGTGATGACAAAATCAGAAAACTTGTACAACCATTCAAAATAGATCTCGATATCGTTATTGCTTTAATACATCGTACTGCATATCCATTCAAAGATAGTATTGCAGAATACGCACGAAAAAGAATGTCCGACCTATTTACTGAAGCTGGCATTCCTGAAAATGATATCAACACTCGAAAGCACTATGAAGAACTAGGATGGTTCTTGTCAATTTGCGATCGTATCGCCGGTTATTGCTTGGGCAATTTTGAATACTCAAAGGAATTGGCTAGACTTAACGCACACGCTATGGGATGGCATCCATCCATCATAAATGAGAATTCTGTAAATTACTTTGCGGCATTGAAGGAAGAAAAAAGCGTGCTCGAGCAAGTACTTCAAGCAATACCTGAAGAGTTTAAGAAAAATTTTTATGATAACGTTGCTGGTTTCAGAGAGGCATGGGAAAATGAAGTACAGATACGAGCTATGTTACGAAGAAAGGAACTGAACCTAGTAACTGCAGTGGAAAACACCGATTATGTGCTCACTAATTTAATTAATTCAATCATGAAAATGCATAAAGAAATTCATGCTCCCATATCTCCAAACGAAGTAGATTTCAAGAAGTCTTTATGTGCAAAGGAGACTATTTTGATTACACTCAGAACAAATACCCAAAGTGGACATGTCGTTGGTTATGTAAATGGGGGTCCACTCGAAAGATATAAGCTTCGACGAGGTACATATGATGAAAATTTCGGCAGAAAGAATACTGTCTACATGGAATGGATAAGAATTAAACCTGAATACTTGGGAGAAACTGGAGGACACCTTCTACGGTCTGGTTTTCTTAACGAAGCAAGACGTCGTCGATATGAATTTGTTAGTAGTTATGTCCATAGAGATGTAATAGCGAATAGAATGAATAAAGGCGAATCGATTGAAACAGTGCAGAAATACGATCCCGATAAACTTGATTACTATAGAGCGAATTTATCCAAGTTAGTTAGACCAATGCCTTTAGTGTGATTCTCGAAAGACGAGTCGCTTTCCTCAAAAATATACCAAAGGTCTTGTAGCTAACTAAGAATTGAAGTATCGTCAAGATAATCAGTAATACCTTTGAAGCTGGTTTTGGTAACAGAATTCGTACGTCCACTTTCCAGGCTCATGGGCTTGACTCTGGAATTGTCTCTGTAGGAACCTTATGTAGTACTAGAAGAAAGGAAATACTATGAAAAAGTGACCGTACTCATACAATGACTATATCCAGTCGGTCTGTCTTAGATAAGATTAATCTTTTTGCGGAGATCTAACCCTTTTTCGCGTAGTCTTTCAGGCCCGTAAAGTCAATAGCAACCACCGGTTCATTACCAATAACCCAAGCATTGTGTCCAGGTGGAATTACAGCCGCATCGCCAGGGCCAAATTCTTCCTCTGTTCCATCATCCATTACTACCTTTACTCGTCCAGAAACGACATATTGAGTGTGAGGTGCTTGACAACTGTCAGTTTTCACTATTGGCTTAACGCATTTTTCCCAACTCCATCCAGGTTCAAGCGTTGCACGACCTATAGCAACGTCTCCTAGATTTGCAATTTCTACCTTGCCATTATCAAAAGAGCGTACTTCATCAGGACTGTCTAGATTCTTCTTCCTAAGACTTGCCATAACTAATCATTTATTAGATCATAATTTTAGTTATTAAGTATTGTGTCTGATTGGCAAGAATAACTCATGCCATCACTATAAGATAAGTGCAACTAATTATCGCTCGTAATTTAGGACAAGCCATCTCTATTTTGCTGACCTGACAATAAGTTATTTATCCAAGATACCATGAAATCAAGCAAATGACTAATACTCTATCTTGATGATATCCACATAACTTCTGGAGTCGAAAAACATTGAGTTAAAACCTCATTCATCATAAAAATACATCAGCTTTCAGTACTCAACAAAGTAAAAATGGGTTTTGTGATGATCTTGACCTTAGGAACAACAATTGGTACTGCAAGGGTAGTAAATTTTTGTAATCACCCATCAATATCAATAGTAACCATGACAAATCAGTGAGGTTTTTGCCGGGAATCTCAAGATTTGGGAGTCCATCACGGCCACGCCTGAGGAATACTATTGAGCATATGAATCCCTAACTTGGCGACATTAATCATTCCCCTTTCCGTATAAATGTATTGGACAGATCGTATTGATATACAGATTGATCATTATGTAATCAATACCAGAATGGATCACATGTATTTAGTAAAGCATGTAAAATAATGTAGGGCAAGCAAATTTGTCCGGACAAATTAGTAACACTTTGGAGTTATCAATTAACTCGTCTGAAGACAGACAATTCATCTATCCAGATGGTGAGTATATTATTAAACGTCTTTCACGGCGTACCCCAGATGCCAACATAGTCATTTCTCTGGAATCTTCTTTATCATGCCTTAAAATATGGGTTCGATCATAAATGATACGGCATAAAGAGAATGAAATGTCATTGGTGTGGAATTAATGAGAATATACCATTTGTGTGCAACTATTGTGGAGAATCATTCTGTGATGTACATAGAATACCCATGAATCATTCTTGTGCGAACTTAAAGCAATATATGCAAAACAGAAAGAGGAGAATGCAGGCTGGCGATGAGGACCAGCATTATTTACATTCTTTTTCCAGTATGATAAGAATAAAAAGCTCTAAAACAGAACTATTACACTTAGGCATTGCAACACTTTTGGTCACCGCTGTAGGGTTGTCACTCAATTCTTACAGATATATATCATGGCAGTTTATAACAATATTCGTTAGCGCATTTCTTGTGCACGAGCTTGCTCACAAATTTCTTGCCCAATTCTACGGAAGCTGGGCTGAGTTCCGTGGGCAGTTATATGGTCTATTGATTACGGCAATATCTGCGATTCCAATTATTCCATTCAAATTCATAGCACCCGGCGCAGTAATGGTTGGTCTTACGGACAGAAACCGATTTGGAAGAGTAGCACTAATTGGACCTTTGACAAACCTTGTCATGGGTTTCGCATTCCTTCTTCTTTACAACCTAAATCAGTCAAGTTATTTCTTCGTTGCCGGAGCTTCATTTAATGGGTGGATCGCAATGTTCAATTTGTTACCGTTCGGGGTATTAGATGGACAAAAGATCTTCGAATGGAATAAGGTTGTATGGGTTTCCACAATGGCTTTAGCTATGATATTATTTATTCTCTCACATCGCATAAGATAACATTAATCTACTACTCAATATTAGTTCTAATTCCCCCTTGTGGATAAAGACCATCTTTTTTGAGGAAGGCAGCATCTCTGCATAATTTCATTTACATTCCACTTGTTCTGGTCAATAATTTGAAAGCAATATTGGGACCCATTTCCTGTCTAAATGCTAATTCAATCCAGAGTAACGCCAAATTTTCTAACAGTCTTGCGTTAGAAAGAGGCCCGACATCCAAAACATCAAAACCCATTTCCATAGCCAATTTTCTTACAATCGATTTTGCACCAGAGTCATCACCGCAAATAAAAGTATCTGCTTTGTACTGACCAAATTTCAAATTACCCAATGTCTTTGCTCCGATAGCATTAAATGCCTTAACAACTTTAGCGCCTTGGGCCAATTTCGCAATCTCTTCGGCGGCAGATGTCGAAGGTCCAACTATCAAATCTTTTAAATCAGAACTCAGGGGATTAATGGGATCTATCAAAATCCTTCCAGATAAATCCCCCGCATTTTCGATCGTTTCTTTGACAGCTTCCCATGGTACGGCGAGGAGTACTACCTGACCGAAAGAAGCCGCCTCACTAATGGTAGCAACCTTGATATTTGAATCTGCAATTTTGAGTAAACTCTTGACTTTCGGACTCTGAATGTTTCGAACTCCAAACACAATTTCGTGGCCTCTCTTAGCCCATTCTTTGCCTAAAGTACTGCCTACATCTCCAGCCCCAATGATTCCTATCTTCATGTACTTAAATTGATGCTCTCACATATTTTAGTTGTTATCTGTACTTTTACAGAATGGAAACCAATCGGGTTAACAAATCGTTATTTATTTGATCCGAGACAAGTCAATTTTTGAACGGTTCAGTCAGTCATGAAGAAAACTTTCTAAGGAAGGAAAACGTATTATCATCAGATAATAACATGGACATGTCTGTTTCATGTGGTAGTTGTGGCAAAAAAATACAAGACTACCCTGTATACTGTTACATGTGTGATGACGACTTTTGCTCGGACCAGTGTCATATGAATCGTCACAACAAACAATGGCAGAAGTTTTAATTTTGTAATTTTGTGCATAAGCAAATCAAAGTTAGAAAATTTACAAAATTGCCGCTGAATGTAAATATTGTATAAAAATAATTTCAGTTAGGTCTAATACACGGGATTGTTAGATCTAATTAACCCGAATTTCAGGTCACGCGTTCATTCACCAGTGACTGAGCTGTTGTGAGAATATATAATGTGGTAATGATGTAACTAGTCTCCATCTCTTCAATGGAACTGCATCTTGTTGTTTATTCCATCACTTCATCAAAACAAGATTTTTCAAGAACAATTTAGCTACGGTTCATTCATAGTTCATCTATTCCAAACGTATGGTAACACATATTGCACTTGAATTTCTCCTTTCCTGGGTTGCCAGATAATACTTCAAGTTGACTCTTAGTCCTACATTTTGGACATTTTCCGTAAATAGTCTTCTTAGGTATGACACTACTTTATGTAGACATTATTTATACTGTTAGCATCATCAAAGTGAATGAATAAAATCAAACGTTGTATCCATTGCGATCGAATCAAACCATTATAGCTTCTTTCTCGAAGATAATGACTTATTCGCACAAGTTATGTCAGTACTTGATTTTAACCAGAAGAGTCATAAGATTTGACGATCTATACTTAACCATAATAAAAATCCCATCACAATCCTAGTAAAATCACTATTTGTCAGACATCCAAAACATATTCAATTTCAAGTATCAAGGGGGAGTCCCGCATTGGCAAAGAATATTGAAAAACGGGACGAGAGTAGACCCAAAGACAAATTGTGGCTTTAAATCGTCTATACAGGAAAAATTCAATAACAAATTTGAAGGACCCATTCGAAAGGGAAAGGAAATATACGAACCACTCATATTCTGTTACAAGAATGAGTAAAACAACTATTCCTAATAATGTAACATCTATAAGTACATCCTTTCGGTCCATCTATTTGTAGTCCAATAACTCAATTTCCCTTTGACTCCCTTCGCTTTTGTAAATTAAAAGGGTTCTATTATCGATCGCAGAACTTACACTATACTTTCCTTTCCAGTATCCTTATACATAATCATAGTGATTCTTAATCACTTTAAATATTCATGTATTAGCTGTATAGCTGTTGAGCCTTCGCCCACTCCTGCAGCGATCCTTTTGATAGAACCATGACGTACATCTCCAGCAGCAAATATGCCAGGAATAATAGTTTCAAGTAAAAACGGTTGCCGATCAAGTTACCAGCCTTCAGGAAGTTGAAGGCCATTTTGAACCAGATCTGAGCCAGTCAGAATGAACCCGTAGACATCTCGTTTAATTATTTGGGCAAGCCAGTCCGTATGTGGCTCCGCACCAATAAATATGAAGAGTCTGCAGGGGGAACACTTTACTGTTCTCCTGTTTGTGTATTGGCTATGGTGATGCCCTCAAGCCTATTATCACCTCTTACCTCAGACACTATCGAATTCAAGAGTACCCGGATGTTATTTTTGTTTCGTTTATTTGATGTACAAGATACTGTGACACCTTCTCATTTAATGAATTCGCACGAACTACCAGTGTTACTGTTTTAGCATATTTTGAAAAGTGTATTGCAGCTTGTCCAGCTGAATTTGCGCCGCCAACTATAAAGACGTCTTGACCTTTATACTGTAATGCCTCCACTAAAGAGGCACCATAATAGACACCAGCTCCAGTTAAATTGTCAATCCCCTTCACATCTGTAAGTTTGCGGTATGTTACTCCACAAGCGATAAGCATTACATGACTTCTTATCTCTGTCCCATCCGCTAATTTGGCTATTCGATATGTGCCATCGACTCTTATAGCTACGACTTCCTTTGGGTTCAAAATCTCAGTGCCAAATTTAATGGCCTGAGCAACAGCACGCCTAGCAAGATTAGCACCAGTCAATCCAGAAGGGAATCCGAGGTAGTTTTCGATGTTAGAGCTTGTACCTGCTTGTCCTCCTGGCGCTTCTCTTTCAATTACCAAAGTGTGAAGACCTTCTGATGAGCTATATACTGCTGCTGCCAATACAGCCGGACCACTTCCTATTATTATCAAATCATAAAAAGCCATTTGTGCACGGGTCTTGAGACCAACTTTTTCTGCAATCTGTGAGTTGGTTGGTTCAGCTATGTATGAACCATCAGGAAAAATAACGAGAGGTAGATGTATAGAAGATTGTACAGATGATCTAGGAATTAGGAGAGTTTGTTTCCCCCCTAGTTGAATTAATAACAGAAGAAAACAAACGACGAGCTTTCTCGTCACCTTCTATATCTAACCATTCAAATGGTATGCCGTTTCTAGCTAGAAATTCTCTTATCTCGTGTGACCTAGGTGACCATCTTGGACCTATGATCTTAATACCTTCAAACGGAGGGCGAAACGAAGCCCACCAATCGTCAAGTAGATCGTTAAGAGCAGGATAAAGATTTTGTTCCGGTGGATCCCATGGTTTGTCCATGTAATAATCAATTTTTACTTTGTTAATGGACATTATGACAGCATCTCTATCTGCATAAGCAGTGAGTAAAACACGCTTTGCTTCCGGAAATACGTCAATAAGGTGCTGCAGGAATTCAACGCCAGTCATCCGAGGCATCCTTTGGTCGACTATAGACAATGCAAGAACTCCATTATCTTCCTTCAATTTTTGTATCAATTCAAGGGCCTTCTTGCCTGAATCTGTTCCTATTATGCGAAAATGTTTACCATATTGTCGTCCTAAATCACGCTGAATAGCTATCAACACTTGTGGATCATCATCCACAGTCAACAAAACGGGTTTCACATCAAATATACACCTTGTATTTTATTGCTTATAAGAACAGTAAGTTAACAAGAAGTTATCTCTAAACTGCATGCATCATGCAAGACAGAATGCAGAATACGATTGCTTTGGCTTATCCTGCGTCTGGATGTAAATCCAATTCAATTGGTCTTTTTTTGATTAAAAAACGTAATTCATTGAAAGGTTATTTGCTCTCTTGCCCCTCTGGAGTACTGGTTTGTTTTTCGAGTGGATCCACCTTAATTGGTTTGCTAAAATCAAAATTATGTCTTCCATCCTCCTGAGAGAGACTAGGGCATGGAGTATTATTTTCGACATAATTTAACCATTTTGTGCCGCATAAACGACATTTGAAATCATGCGTCTCCATTATGTTGTACCTCATTTTCTATCTACTTTGTGATAGATTATCAATGCTATAACGTTTCAATTAAATCTATGGTGATAGGGTTGATTGTTAGACTAAGACATGTATTGACATGATTGCAAGTCCTCCACGTTGGCTATTTCCGTAGGACAGAATAATTTATTAGTATTAATATCGTCGTGGCCCTTATTGTTTTTTTTCAAAATCCGCCATAGATTTTCTTGAAGTCTCGATGGCTTTTTTTCTTCTCGGTTGTATCACAAGAATGTATAATGAACCTACAACGTATACAGATAGAAGTATTAATTGTGCGATAACAGTCTCTAGTGTTGGATGAATTCCAGTCATCTTTGCTAGATTAATATCGAGCCTCGGGATAATTCCAATCAAATGTGTAGTAGAAATGTATCCAACCTCCTGAAAAGACCTTACAGCATTTCCAATAAATGCTATTGACATGTAAGCTCCAACACCCATAGTTAATCCAAATAGAACTCTAAGAGGTAATTTCTTACCTATCCTTTTTATTAGAAAAACAATTCCTACTATTACGGCCAGACCACACAGTAAGCCAGCTATAACATACCATTCCATATACTTGGCAAAAGATAGCATCGCCTGGTAGAAAAGAACAGTTTCAAAACCCTCTCTATAAACGGTAAAGAACGAAAGCATGATAAAAACCATTACGCTTCCTGTTGTGGTAGCATGCCACACTTTCGCTTTGACAAATTCAATCCATTTCTTTGTTTCAACTTTATTGAGCACCCAAAAACTGACCCAAAAAAGTACAGCTACTGCCGAAATGCCAGCTATAGCTTCAATTAACTCTCTACTGGCTCCCGATATTTTGATTATGTATTCTGCAATAAACCACGTAAGAGCAGTTCCTGAAACTGCAATCGCAATACCATAATAAACATGTTTTTTGAAACGATCATTTCTAGATGCTTCGAGATAGGTAAGAATTGCACCAATAATTAATGCTGACTCTAGACCTTCCCTGAATATTATAGTAAATGAGGTTGAGAATGCTATAGTCGGAGCAATAATTCCAGTTCCTGTTACGAGTCTTTCAGATTCATCAAGTCCCTGCCTTATCTCAATTATTTTACCTTGGACACTTTCATAGGGTACCTTTGATTGTATAAGATTTCGCAATTGGGCAAATTTAATCTCCATATCAAGCGTGAAATCCGGGTTTATTGGCCGTAGCGGAACTTCAATATTCTCATAGCTGTCAAGATAGGCAGAACGTGAAGCTGACAATGAATCATCGTATTTTTTTCCCTTATACTCCTGTAACACATTCTCTAGCTTTAGCCTAATCTGATCAATATTATCTCTTACCACTCCCTTTGACGATTCGTCTGTTTGGCCCATCTTTTTTCTTTCACCAATATAGATTCCGAATCCCCGGCTTAATTGTTGTATATCCGCAAATATTTTTCCCTTAGTTTCATTAGTTTTTGCTGTCTGGTTACTGATATCGCTTGTAGCAACCGGATTTGTTCCTTTTTGACTACCCGTCGACGATTGAAATGAACGTATTTCTGCGTTGTCCTGTTTCTCCGTTTTACTAGTGTGCGATGGGAGGGAGGATACTGAATCTTCTACTGTCTTTTCTATCGAAGAGATTAATCGTGAAATTTCTACTTTATCTAATTTTTTAGTCATGTAATCTTGGAGCTGGGCGAATGATAGGTTAATTTCAGAATTTCTGTTCTTTGATACAGAACTTGCTATTTTGTCATAATTTGATTTCGACATGTTAACCAAACCTAGTGCATTTTGATAATCAACTTTACTGAACTCTTGTACGTTGTCTATTTTTTGACCAGCACTATCATTTAGGGTAGCTGCATTTGCTAATTGATACGATTTATCAGCATCTTTTAATAAAAGTATCGTAGTCTGAGCAATTAGAGATTTATTTGTTTGACTTACTGGATTTATTATCTGGATTTCAAAATCATCTAAAATGGTATTGAATTCTTTTGTTTTCTGTTTTAATTTATCTATGGATACTTCAGATTTTACTATGAATGCCATGTCTGCCAGTCCGGATTCAAGTCTATTGATAGAATTAGAATTATTCACAACTTTTTCAAGAATATCCTTAATTGATGGAAAAATTACAGAATGCGGAATATATGCATGAGCAAAAGCCATATAGTTATCTCCCTCTCCCAAGCTTTTTTCAGTTAACATTATTTGGGTTCGTATTCTTGCAAGATTGACCATCACTAGAAGTACGTCCATACCTTCAGTTTTGGTTGTCTCTATTGTCTTGGTCGAAGGCCCACTCTCAGCATAAACTAAAAAATTTGGCGACATGATTGCATTAATTATGATTAAAAATCCAACGCTGAGAGTAACAGATAATGATCTCGCCTGCCAAGAATTCTTTGTCTTTGTCAAAAGCAACCCCTTAGTTAATCAATCATTCCATCAGAGTCGTAATATCTACAGCGTGATGGTTCTTACAACCACTAATCATAATACAAAATCCCCTAGATTAGTGAGTACTAACAACATTTAAACCCTCTTACTGACTTCTAATTGGGATTTCGTAATTCATTCCACCTAATTAAGGGGGGATTGAGTGACAAATTTATGGAGAGGGGTATAATGCTTCATCAAAATCTTGGATACATCAATTACAATGTTGGGGAGAAATTTATTTACTTATTTCATCGAACCTAAACCAAGGCTGCTAATCTTGATAAAGAAATTATCCTCCCTGTTTGGCATAAAATTACAATGGAGCAGATATCAAAATATTCTGAGACACTTGCGGATATAGTGGCACTGAATTCTAAAGATGGAATAGATAGAGTAGCAATGAAACTGGCTCGAAGGATTAAGGGAACTCAATTTGGACGAAACGAAGTAGGAGAATCCCCAGTCTATGAGCAGTCAACATCGACAGATTATGTCTTCCTGTCTAAGTGGGATTTAAGTGAAGAAGATGATAAATTCTATTATACAGAAGGAATTGATATCGACTCAAATGGCTATGTTTATGTCTCTGAAGAAGGAAACTATATCCGCAAATTCGACCCGATCGGTTCTCTGGTTGCCAAATGGGGAGGTAAGGGAAATAAAGACGGAGAATTTGAGACCGCTTATGCACTTGCGGTTGATTTGTCAGATAACATATTAGTGTCAGATTCCAGAGGGAATATCCAAAAATTTGACGAGTGGAAAATTCATATCCAAATGGGGATCTGTAGGGTCTGGCGACGGTCAATTCTCAAGTCCTTTCGGCCTCGCGATAGATAAAGTAGGAAATATTTTTGTTTCCGAGGAAGGAAATCATAGAATTCAAAAGTTTGACAATAATGGAAAATTCTTGATGAAATGGGGAACAAAAGGCGATGCAGATGGCCAATTTAACGACCCTATCGGTGTCGCTACTGATTCAAAAGGTAATCTGTTTGTTGCTGATTATCTAAATCATCGAATCCAAGTTTTTGACAATTATGGAAGGTTTCTTAGAAAGTGGGGCTCTCGGGGTAATAAAGAGGGTCAATTCGATCACCCTCACGGGATTACCCTTGACTCTAACAATATGGTATACATCTCAGATTCGGTTAATCATAGAATCCAAAAATTTAGTGATGCGGGGATATTTATCACTAGTTGGGGCTCAGAGGGAGAAGGAGACAGTCAATTCAAAGTTCCTCGCGATCTGGTTGTAGACGATAAAGGAATCGTGTATGTTTCTGACGGAACAAATAGTAGGATTCAACTGTTCGTTCCCAAAGATGGTTTCAAAGAATTAAAGGCGATAGAAGTCAGACGAAAGGAAGAGCATAAACAAAAAGTAGAAGTAGATCAGGTCAAATTCTATCTTGAAAAAATTTCGAGTCCTAATCCTCAGTCTGCGGAATCAGCATGGAATGGATTAGAGGTCTTGGCCAGACATAGGGCAATTGAGGATGACGACAGTCTGTGGAAAGCATTAAACATTGAGATACTGCGTTCTACGCCAGGTCCATTTGCGAGGGAGGCATTGGATCTATTAAAGACCATCTTAAATGTTGCAAATACTAGATTAGGGAGAGAAAATGAAATTTCAGTCAATATCCGGACCCTTTATTTGAGCAAATTAATTGAGATCATGGAAAGTGTAGATGCGACATGGCAACACGAGAAATCTACTGCAAAACTAATCTTAGATCAAATTACAAATGATAATAGTCGATTTAGAATATTTTGGAATGCATGGAAAAAATGTGTTCAAGTGGAGAATGAAAGTGTGTTCAGTAAGTTTACACAGCTTTTACCAATCGTATTCAATCCATCATTGATAAAAGGCGTGATGGAAGATGCCATAAATGTGGTGATAGACTTGTTGCTGCCGATGGTATCGTTGCGTCAGGTTATCATAGAAATTATTATCACAGGGAGTGTGCCAGGAAATTACATATAATATAAACCATTAACTACAGCTACAAAATTTGTATCGGTTATGTAATGTCTTGTTCTGAATGCGACATATCATATTGATTATTCTTCAGTTCTGTTAACTCCTACTCCATTTACTACCATGTTTTTACTTAGTAAATACCCAAAATCACTTATGAGTATTCATCTAAAATGAGTTATTTCGAGAAAGGATTTTCGACTGGAACTAGGCTATGAAGAAACTGGATATTGTGACTAGCTTATCCGCAGGTAGTGTCATGCTCATCTTAGTCGACCCAACCAGGTCAACATACATAATAACCAGAGATAGCGTGGTACTTACGTGTTTGAGAAGAAAGTCGTGACTACGCTTGATTGAGGCGTCTGTAGAGATTGTCTCAAAATTAAGCACCTCTTTCACCTCTAAATTACCAGAACTAGTATCTTCTATCATCAGCAGCAGAGCATGATCGCCACTTATAGAGGTTGCAATATTACGACGTGTGGAGACTTTTATAAATAATGATCGTAACTTTATCCCGTAACAAGGGTCAATTTATAAAATCAATGACGATATATGTTTCCTAAAGTATATCTTAATGATTGAGTTCTTGGCTACTACATGTCAATGCTTTATGAAAGCGGTTTGGGCGAAAATAAAGTTGCTTAATTAGCTAACTTTCATGTTACTTGGCAAAAATCGTCAAGCACTAGACATATTGATGAACGAGCAAGTCTAGACCAAGATACGGTTTCAATCCTACAAAGGTCGAAGAATGACGATCGATAGTCGGCGGAAACAGTAGGTTTAACTGCTTTCTATTTCTGCCACGAAGTCATCTTCTTCCTATATCTTACATACGACGTAGTACTATATCAAGGAATGGAAACGTTGATATAGGTTGGTAATTTGGCGTCCAAAACATTGTGCATGACTCTTCAAGAAATATACCTATACGATGGAGGTGATATATCATATTTGAAATAAGTAGTTAAGCTTAAAACTCGTTTCCGAAGTGGAAAGCACCACATCGCGTAAAAGATGCCTGAAAGAACCGTCATCCATTTCCGCGCACACTATAAAAACGCATGCAACAAGAGCATGTTTTTTGAGCTCTTGAATGTTGATATAATTTATTCCTCAGCCTGTCTAATATGTATGAACAGGGCATAACTAACGCTCTTGGTTGAGAAAACTATACCACTTATCATGATTTTGAGGATATTCAGATGATTCTCCGAAACATGCTTGTATTTCATCCAACCTTTGCATAGAACCATCATGAGTTCTAACCTCAGAGAACGAGGGCTCTGTTCTTATTAACTCTAAAAATGAACTCACTTGACTATTCGTAACACCGTGCTTTATATCATAATCTATTCTTTTCGCCACCCTGCCAATTGTACCATATTTCTTATTCAATCTTTTTTGCCATGATGAGGCATCTTCAGATAAACCTGTGACAAATTTAACAAGAGTTTGTTCCATATGCTTAACGTGCCATTCTCTCATAGGGAAACTATTTTGTTCCAACTCAAGGTAATATACTTTAACACCGTATTTAATCTAGATGATGACTAGAAACTAACGAAACGTACGGTTTTCCTAGTAATGAACTACTACTAGATTTGAAATGTCTGGAAATACAGATGCCTAAAATACGTGTTTAAATAGTAAGCGAGTGGATTTACTTGAACCATGTCACGCATTTTGATGGTAGACGATGACAAAGATCATCTCAAGTTGAAATGCTGATAATGTCCATGGAGGAAAGTGTGGAGGCAATGGGTTATGATTATATGTGCGATGTTGCTGGACACAGAAAAATCCCCAAATATGTCCATTAACTTTCCCTTTTTAATATTACTGGTTAATAACTTGATGAATGAGACGACGTGCTTTAAGTAACTTTGCGTACCAGGGTACACAATTATTAAAATGGGAGATGGAAGTTATTACATAGTGACAGCACAAATTACTGTTGATATTAAGAAGAGATATTTGCAGTTGCTGCTATATCCTCTGATAGTATTTAGACAAAAGTCGAGGCTTACAATATCACTCATTTTGGTAGGAGGCATATTAGTGCTAGTCTGTGATTCTGAATCCCTAATTGTCACTGTCAACAAGAAACTGAATTACTCTTCCTTTCGAATCGGCTTTAGAAGTGATCCTAATTCGTTTAATCTATTCTGTTAGAATTTTTACTTGTTACAATTAATCTAAAATACTGTTGCTTTCTTACTCAATAGATCATGAAGTTCATTTGCAATATCACGATTTTCACCAGCAAAAGAAATTGCAAAATCATAGGCACCCCCTATTGCATGGCATAAGATTAATGATAAAGGGCAAGTAAATGAATTACACGAAAGCATGGTTAAATTCATCCAACGAACATTAAGAGTCTTACAGGAATCTCCTAGCGAAGAAATAAGAAAATGGTATCTTCGGACAGAACCAGAGTATTGTTGTCACAATTGTGGGATAAATCATGAGGCAAGGGATATTATACGCGCTATATTGCTTCACGCTCTTGATCACTTCGAAAAATCAGACCAGTTAATTCATTTTATGAAAGACACAAGTCTAATAGATACAGAAAAATTTGAGAGCTCTCGAGCGCTACTACTAGGAAGGCCCGCTGCGTACTTTTGATGTAATATAGATTGACTATAGTTCTGCCTATCGTATCCAAATCATCGTGGACTTGCGCTCATTTGGACTAACCGACAGTTTTGATAGGAAAACGATGTTGGTATGACCTAAACCAAGAAAACGAATAATGTGTTTTTACCTTTATTGGCAACTGACTAAGAGGAATACCATTTAATTTAAATTCTATCTTAACAGTATAGCTGAGGAATAAGATATTCAGAAACAGAATACAAGTCCATAATGTTTTGGCATGAAGGACATCCGATTTCAGTGTCTAATGCATTGTTACCTACTCTAGAGATGTCAGCTCTTTCAGCGTCTTTGAACGTTAGTTGGAGTGGCTCTAATTGCATATTGCTTGTACGTTTCCTTGTCAATAATATTGATACTAAACTATACTTAGTTATCAATTCTTAAGGCAGATAACAGTTTACTGATATCTGCTAACGGCACACCTTCGGGAGTACACAGTGGCTGTCTTGCTGGCGGGTTAGTAGAATAATCTGAAATGTGTTGAGATATGCGCTCGTGATAGGTCGGGACAA
>JBBRRH010000047.1:0-30004 GCA_038201105.1 Nitrososphaera sp.
CAACGTGGTTACAGTCCCATTTGGATTTGCTTTCTGCAAATTCTTTGTCAGGTTTGCCTGCCAGTCCATCATGTTTATGGACTTTGTATTCGCAATATCTTTTCCATCTATCGCATTGGCAGAAGCGTCTGTCACGTTAAAGTACCCCATTGCTCCCCTTTCTTCGGGTATCCCATGAAAATGAAATGTAAAATTCCCTGGCCAAGGCCACTTAGCCTCTAATATTGCAGCATTCCCGGACGCTGTTTCCCACGACTGTACCATCAATGGAGGATTTTGCCAGATTCCAGATGGATACGCTTTGAATAACGACCCATGAATATGAATACCATATGCAGGAGAGAGGCCCATGTTCATCAGATAAATTCTTACTGTTTCGTTAGTCTTTGCTGGAAGTGGATGTGTCATGTATTGTTCGGTAAATCCATTGAACATGTAATATTCTGGCAGTGGAACAAGTTGATTTCTAGTATCGTATTCGCCACTAACAAGGACATACTCTCGGGCAGCAGGTAAAGGAGTTTTAGGATATACTATAAATGCACCATAGAGACCCATCCTCACATGCTGCATCACTGGTGAGACATGACAGTGGTACATCAAAGCACCAGCGGGAGTTGCAATAACATCATATGTGTATGTCCCATTAGGTGCAATCTGTTCAAAAACACCGTCCTGTTCACTTGGATGGTCACCGTGAAGATGAACAGTGTGTGGCAACGGAGTTTTATTTATAAAATGAATTATTACTCTGTCACCCTCCGTAGCAGTTAATGTAGGCCCCGGAACGGTTCCATTATAAGTCCAGGCATCGACACGCATGCCTGGAGATATTTCTATTGTAGTGTCTTCTGCTATTAGCGTATACTCATGTGTTTTAGTTCCCGAATTATTTTGCTGTCTAGAACTTTCTGAATTATCGATGCTATAAACAGAAATACTATTCCCCGCAGCAAAGACGCTTATTACCACAAGAGCTACGATAAAACTGATCTGTGAAACTGACATTGCCTATGAATTGATAAGTTACACAAATATAATAATGATTGTGACTGCAAATTGATTTTAACTATCTGCAAATCAACGGTAGTAATTGTCAAAAGAATTGCACCAAGGTCAACTGATGGGAGAGATAACCGAGCCTACATAATAAAGATCAATTCCAGTTAAGTAAAGGTTTGGTTAATCCTAACTTGACAAAACTTTTCAATTATCGTTTATGTAATAAAAAAAGGATACGGAAATCAGAATCCTTGTAATTGAAGACATTGACGACATCAGAGAAGTATTAAATGTCTATTTTGATGTAAATGGAATAGAACACGAGTTAATTAACAATGGCATGCAAGGTTTAGAAGCAAATCGAAATAATCAATACGATTTAATCCTCTTAGATCTAGCGATGCCGGCCATTCTATTAAGGATAACTGATCTGTTTTTGCGGGGGGTCAAGTTCAATAACTCGATACAAAAGTGCAATAAATCTGATGCCAAAAATAGGAAAAACGATTTACGCTTTTGGTATATATAGAAACATTTGCAGAGCCACACAATTCCGATAAATGATTACTTTTTTCTTCTACTAATGTTTGCTACGAGATTAACAACCGGAGCAAATATTATCTCTAATTTATCAACGTATTCTTCAACTCGTTTGATTATTTTAGTACTTGGAAAGAAACTCCTTTCGGACTGGTTCCATGACCACGCGGGTTTTCTATCGTCAGTAACATATACCATGTCTTTTGAGTCGACAGTCACATCACGTAAGTGGACAAATTGACCATTACCTGAACCAAATGAACCCCATTTTGTTATGAATTTGCCATTGTTGTGAAACTTCTGAATTAAGTACAATAGAATAGTAAACCGGAGAGAATACAACGAGTCGTTGGTAAGGCGTGGAATGTAGTGCGAGGTTTATGTTAGGGGACGAAGTAATTTATCTATATGAGTGGCCGGCATCAGGAATCTGAAACTCCTAGTCCCATCGAGATGGACAAAGATCGATTTGAAGAACAAACCCTCAATGGGGAAACAGGGTATTTCGATAAGGCAGAAAGGGTCTTTATATCAAGAAGAGCTTTCGAACACATGATCGAGGCGATTAGTCCACCTGTTAATTCTGCGTACGCTATCGAAATAGAACAAATTTTGGAAAGGTGTAGACAGAGTGTTGCACAAAGCCTGAAAAGCACCTCGTCGTTAGGGAGGGATTCTTACTCACAGATCTTCCTGACATACCTATCGCATGCATTTTTGCTAAAGAATAAAAATAGAAGGGAACCGATGGCTATTCTCTACATAGATCTGGTGGCATCCACTGCTATGGCTGCCATTATCTCATCAGAGCAGTTAGCAACTCTAGTCAGGATATTCTGTCAAGAAATGTCAATAATGATATCAAAGCACAAAGGATATGTTTTGAAATACGCAGGAGATGCAGTTATCGGTTATTTCCCTAAAATACCCGATATTAGAAGTGCATGTGAGAACGCCGTCAAATGCGCCTTCGATATGAAACGCATGATCGAAGAATCAATCAATGTAGTTCTCATGCAAAACAAGTATCCTAAAATAAGAACGAGAATTTCAGTTGACGCAGGTGAAAACCAAATTCTTGTCCTCGGATCAGAACCAGACCTCTTGGGTCATGTTGTAAGCAGGGCAGCAAAAATAATGGGTAAGGCTAGGCCAAACCAAGTAGCAATTGGAGTTAATGTTTTCGAAAATATTAGCAAGGATTTGAGTGAAAGGTTCCAAGAGGCTGAGAAATACAAATTGGCTGAAACCGGAGAAACCTATGCTGTCTACACATCTATAAATCAGTAGTAATTTACCGGCGACAACTGACGGGTGCCCCATTACTGCCTGTAACTATACTCACCTGGCTAAATGTCACTTGATAGAACAAAAACCGAGTACTATCATTACGCTGCTTAACTTACGGCTGAACTTACTTCTTCGCCCACCAGTAATTCATGTATGCATTACATTGGAAAACATCGTATTGTAAAAATATAAGTGAAGCACGGACGCTCTCTTAGATACGTATACAAACCTTCCGTGTGAAGAGTTAAATATGAATGAACGAAAAATTGCATCGTCATGTATGGCGAATACGGCCCTGCCCAAGGATTTGATGACTTTAACAAATTCATCAAACTGGGAAACCGTTCATTATTGATAAAGGGCAAATCTGGGACCGGAAAGGTAACCCTTGCTCTTGAATTAGCAAGAAATCATACCGATACGTTCGAAGTAGTCTTTATTTCAAGAAAAATGACTGAACATGACCTCCACAATAGGTTTCCTTGGGTCAAGAACCTTATCAAACCACACAACATTTTATCTACTTCCAGCACTGAGTCAGTATTAGATGATCCTTCATTTACGATTATGAATGTTATAAGTTCCATCACCAACCGCGTTACCAGAGTAGAAGATCCATTTGTATCCTTACAAGAACATCCAAAGCCCTTTGTCATACTTGATGTTTGGGACACCATTGCCAAAGTAGATGCTGCAACTAGAATAAGAGCTGAAAAATTGTTGGTTTCGCTAACCGACAGGCATGTTGGCTTTCTGGTCTTTTTGACCGAAAACATAGAAATCTCAACGATAGAATATCTTTTAGATGGCGTCGTCTCTCTAAGCCAAAACTTTTACAAATCATACCGTCTTAGAGAAATGGATGTTGAAAAGCTTCGAGGCACCCACATCTCAAGAGCCAAGGTGCCCTTTACACTTCAAGGAGGAAGATTTAGGATATTTTCAAAGCTATCTCATAAGATCGCAGAATCTCCCAAGAAATTTTCTGCCATTAAACATGGCGAAGCATTCTACTCCACAGGAAATGCTGACTTGGATGACAGATTGAATGGAGGATTCAGGCGAGGCAGCATAATTTCAATTGAGATGGACGACGATGTAGATAGATTTGTTTTTGTACCCATTCTCGCCCCATTGGCTCTCAACTTTATTTCCCAAGGAAAGGCAGCATTAGTAATACCAGCCGCGGATCAGGACGTGTCTGCAGTTACCCGATACCTTTCTCCCCATATCGACGACGATATCCTGAAGAGATTTCTAAGAATATACGGTAGTATAAATGACACTGCATCGACAACACCATCCTATATGGTTCAGAGAACAGGAGAAAGTTTTGAAGAGACCTATAAAATATGGATTGGAGCCTATACGAAATTAAGAGAAAAAACAGAAAGCTGTGTTGTGAGTTTGGATTACAGTTTTGTAGAGCTGGAATACCAGAGCGAGATTCAATCTATTCTGAAGAGCATTATCAAGCTGTCGCGTAGTGTAAGATCTTTCAAGGATCTGCTTGTTATGGTATCCCGACCTAACTATAAATCCCTTGAAGTAATGAAGAACATAAGTGACATGCATTTGAGGATATTTGAACATGACGGAACTACGATGCTTGCGGCAATTAAGCCACAGCTATTCCTGTATAACATACAAGCTGACTACAGCCAAGGATTTCCTTGCGCCATACTTCAGGAAAGTACATAGTGCAATAATATTTTCTTTCTTTTATTTAGTTCAATCTTAACCTTAACTTCAGAATGAGATCAATTAACTTTGTATGATCAGCTTGAACATCTGTCGTTACTAGAAGAAGGTGAGTTTCGTCTATAGGTACCGTAATCCTCTTCATGTTCTCGTATTCTGCCATTGCGTATTTTCCCTTTCCTGACTTGGGCCCAAGTTCGTCTCGCAACCTCCATCTGGCTAAAGCCTGTAAGAGAGAGCGCTTGGTTTCCTCTGGAGTTAGCAAACGCATTACGCCCTCACGCTGGCCACCGTACCTTATTTCACCAAACTCATCACATATTCCAGCAAAACGGACATGATCGATTTTCAAAATGTATTCACACAGCTCATCATAATCCATACGACTTCACCAACCTTCATACGTATGTAATTCACTCCCCTATAAGCGCAATTATCATGTCAATGATTGTTTTCTCAATATTCATGAACAGAGTATCATTCGGATACCTTTACATCGTGGTTAATTGTTTTAGTTGTACGGATACGTTACACGTTCAATTACCTACACGTGACATATCTTCTCTCGCGCATTCTTTTGTTTACAAACTAAGTATTCATCGAATGGAAAATTAAGTTAGTTTCTTGGTAGGAACAGGTCCCTAATGATGAAACTCGCTCTTAGTTGATTTAATTAGACACTATAAGAATTGTCCTTATAGAAGCTAACTGCAGATCTCCGTCTTCTAAGGATTATAACTCCTAGGATAATAAAAGCGCATCCTATCCCAAGGATTAAATCGTGCGGCTGTTTTCATTTCCTTTCTGTAAGTAGAGAGGTTGGATTCTATAACTTCGTTTGATTTTTTATGAAATTCCTCAGGCAGAGGGGCAGCAGATCTGTCCAAGAAATGACATCTATCTTCTGTAAATCCGTACCTCTTCTTGAATGCAGCACTGATTCTTTCACAATTCTTTCCCCAAATTGGGAGATCAGTTACATTCGGCCAAAATCTCTGATTCTGTACCGTATGAAGCATGTCTAGTCAATATTCATATTTCTTCAGTTCCATCTTGTATATCAATATTAAATTCCACGATCATATCGCAGTTAGAATCATATTCTAGCCTATAGGATTCATTTTCGCAGATAGGTATTGATTCCATATAGTTACCGTGACACATCTGACACCTACTTGAGGGCCTGTTAGAAGTAAAGCATGATGCGCACCAAAAACAATTATGACAAATTAGTAACACTGTCTTCTTGATGAGATTGTGCTCGCTAGTTTGAATCATTCTGCAGCTTCAGATGGGGAACAAAGTAGTCATATCTTTTTAATAATTCAATCAGAAATACTTCATTTTTTAAATAGGCATCCGCAAAGGATTTTAAACTCACACCGTTTTCTTCCATTATCCTAAGTCCCATAGTTAGGACATAGGATCTATACGAGGACATATAGGCCATACGTGTACACTGCATGACAGTGCACGAAGGTCAATAGCAAGTCCAGGATCTATGCCACTTAGATGCTTGTACCATAAAGCTTTATAGTAGTTCGTTTTTAGCTTAGGTATGGTTAAGTGTATACTAATGGTGGTTTTGATCTTAACGTCCTCATTGATTATTATTCCAATTACCTTCACGATCTCTCATGCTCAGAGTATAACAGACAACAGTAATTCTCAACCAAACATAAACGCAAATTCACTTTATAATGGACGGACTATGATTCTTGGTAATAACGTTAAAAATTTTGTAATAGTTATTCCAGACGAAGCTCACGAGTCATTGAACCAACCAAAAAATCAGCTTCCATTGACCAACCAACCCTATCTTCCACAGAATCTCGTTACTAATGTTGGAACAACTGTTGTTTGGTTTAGTGCTGATGTGGGCCACAATCACAAGATCACACTCAGCGATAGCAACTCTAAAAAAGTTTACGAGAATGCTTTTTTTCCGTTCAATGAGGCTTCAAAACCTCTAACTTTAAACAACACAGGTAAGTTTTCATATCTAGAAGCAGATATAAACAAAGACGTTCCAAGTTTTGTAATGAATGGAACGATAACTGTTACGAATCTGCCATCTGAACTTAAATCTCCTCAAAATGCTTCGTCACTGAATAAAATTAGTACTGTTGGTGCTTACATGATCCCAGGAATTATGCTAGATAAATACACTTCAGAATTTACAAATAGAGGTTTTATGGTGGATAGTCATTTTACATACAAGGATCTTAGAGGTGGACAAAAAGGTACAGGACCTCAACAGACATTGATCACTTGGACTACGCCTGAAACAAACTTGGATAAAGTTATATCTGCATTGAAGGAAATAACTCCGACATTACCTTACAGTTGATTCTATATTATAAAGCCTCTTGAAAGTGTGTATAATGGACGTGTACTCGGCACTTGTTGCGAAGTATATGGTTAAAAAAGTAATTACAGCCACAGTAAGCCAGACGATACAGTGCTGCATGTAAGACTATGTATGAGAATAATGTTGGTTGTTTAGTAATAGTGAAGAGAATAATGAATGGACTTGTTCCTGTATGCATTATAACTGAAAGAGATATAGTGAAAATAATAGGTTCCATAGACCTATTTATCGGTCAGGCAGCGATAAGAAAATTTATGTCCGCTCCATTGATTACAGTCCGTTCTACCACAACTATGTCACAGGCTATAGACCTCATGAATGCAAAGAAGATTCGCAGATTACCGATAACTGGAAAGAATAATGGCAGTGATAGGCTAGTTGGTATCATTTCAGACAGGGATATATTGAAGACAATTGGAAAAATTAAGAAAGATTAAGCAAGTGAAAATCGAGTCATCAACACCATACGCCTGACTTCATCGTCTTGGTGCAGATAATCCACAATCACCAACAATAGAATCTTTTCCAACCTTGTAATCCACCGCATGGTCCAGAAGGTGTGTAAAACACTTGAAGGTATCATTACCAGAGCTTCCTCTCAGAATATCTGCAGCATTATCATTTAGTGAAGCGTCTATTACGTCATTTCCAACTCCTCCTGTCATATTATCAATACCTCCATTTCCAATTATCACATCATTTCCCTTGTTGCCATATATATTGTCATTACACGCTGAGCCATTTATAATATCATCTCCATCATTACCCTGGACAGTAGTTCCGTTAGGTGAATTGAAACATGCAGCAGTCAAATTATCATTTTGAGGAGTGCCTATGCACCGATTTGATGTACAAACTAAGTTGCCAGCGAAACTACTAGAGTGAATAGATATCGCTGCAGTTAACGTAAGGATGATAGTAATTAAGATTGTAATGACGAAAGGTTTCTTTTTTTTCATTTCTTATAGTAGTAAAGAGAGTTGGCCTGTTAAAAACAATCTCGCATTGTTCTAAAGCATAAGTAATCTCTGAACGCGAATTTACGTTCTAACAACTCCACTATTGAGAGCTTTGAATGGCCAGGAACACTCACCAATTTAAGTGATATTGGATTTCTCAATAGTTCCACTTCTATCATATCCATTGAAAGCTGTTTTTGGTTCATACAGATTTAAGGGGCATCTTAATAATTAATTTGGCTGTATGCAGTGCACTGCAGTGAAATCATTATTATTAGGATTTTTCTAGCTAATTCGTCTCATATGTGGAGCTACAGTTATTATATGATTCATGAAATTGGATGTTGGATGATTCCTGTATATGATAATTGAAGATTTCATGACCCGGAAACTGGAGTATAGTACAATGACTGATTCTGTTCAGCAGCTGCATACATATGATTGGATGGATATGCTTCAATTGATACGTTCCCTAATGTTGCGGTCTTCATATCATCATTGAAGACGTGGAGATTGTAGAATATATTCTTGAACCGTTCTATCAATTCAATGGCCATTTTTTCTCTGTGACTATGCAGAATTGAACTGGTTGCTTTTGTTGAGTTAATTGATAGGTTTCATCTTTTACAGATAGCCATGCCATGTACCTTAGAAAGAATTTTGTTATGCCTAGGCCCGTAGCCTTCTTTATGCACAGATATTTCTCACTTTGCAAGAGATCATAAATCTCTCGTTCATAAGAATAAAATGGGAAGGATTTTACTGTCCTTGTCGCGGACATAAATTAAGAACTAGAGCTCGGTTATGATTGGAAATGAAGTGAACACAGAGAACACTTCAGTTTTACTAGTTCCCTGACTCTTTTGTTATCTATTAGAGTATTTATTAATTTCATAATTTCTTCCTTCGAAATTTGGTCTCCGCTGTAGATAACAATTTATCTTCCTTGAGGTGGCAGACGAGCATAAATATCAATCAGGCAACGCATTGCCATCTTTATTTTTGGTGTTACTATAGTACTCCCTTTCATTTTCTGGATAGATGAAGCATTGATAATGATAAAATCCTGGAGTTAAATCTGACCGCAAAGCTGGATATATTTGGAAAATCCGCGGGCAAATTATCGCTCGGAAATATCAGTCCAGAATTAAGATATTTCTCAGTTTATTTCTTTGCATATTGAACCCCATCATGGCCAAATCTAGAAGTTACAGAAAGGTACGAGATTTCATTAGTGTTAGGGTTAATGACAGATGGGAACAATAGGGTGGATATGTTACCGGGATAAGCAGCCTTATTCATTTCCACCTTATTAGATAATGTTTGCTGATCCTTGTTAACAAGAAAGAGACGTTTTCATTCCCAAAATCTAACTTATTCAACCGGCTTATAGCAGGTCTAAAGTATATTAGATTCACGATTCTACAAATCAATGTGCTGAAAAATAGGTTCAGGAATATCCTTGTCGCTTTAGACGGGTCTATGAATTCAACAAGGGGGATGAATGAAGCAATATCACTTGCAAGACAGTCCCAAGGATCAATAACTGGAATTTACGTATTACCTAGCCTTCCAAGTGAACCGACAATTTCACTTTCCTACAGACAATACCTTTCAAGAGTATCTGCGGAGTTCATGTCGCATGCTAAAACCGCCGCCGCAAGACATGGAATAGAGTTTGAGGGAAAGATCGTAACATCAGACGACATCGTGAACACAATAGCAACTTTTGCAAAATCGGACAGGTCAGATGTTATAGTAATTGGAGCTAGAGGACAAAGTTCGCCGAAATCTACGTTCCTTGGCAGTATTTCAAACGGGATACTCAACAGGAGTCGTATACCGATTCTTGTAGTAAAATGAATCTCGGACCCAATACAGGCAACACAATGCTGCATCATGGTAAAGCCTGCGATCGGTGGGGCATCACTACGATTTTTTTGTCTATGGATGGAAATAAGTCATTAAAAATCGAACCTCCAGATGATGTTTAATTTATTCTATCTCAAAGTCTCTTCATAATGGCGAATGAAGCTGTATCAGAATTCTTGATCAGTTGTGCCTCAAGTATTAAGCTTCGATGTGGACAAGTGCAAGTCCGGAGAAAAAGGCGACTAGGTAATATTGATCATTTGTAAGTGATTCAGTTATTTTGTCACTTCTATTCAATCTATTATTTCTGTTTAAAGTGGTGCAAGAAATTTCTTGCCTATTGTTTTCATTACAATATCCCATGGAGTAACTATACTATTTTCAAACAATATGCATGGTGTCCTTATGTCAGTTAATAACTTAGCAGCCTTAGTGATGGTTATATCGTCTGAAATTATCGATATCGGGATTAGATCGAGATCGTCAACATTAATGCTGCTTATTTCAGTTTTTCGGATAGTCATAATTTCCCTCCCTTCGGGACTGAACAAGAATTCTAGAATCTTTCTGTCGTTTATTAGATATGTGTTAGTACCAACCTTGATAACTACATTTCTGATGCCCTTGGTCAACATAATATCTAAAATATGCTTTAGGTTTGTTTCCTTCGTTACATTTACTACGGGAGAAGAAACTTGGCTAGTATGCGTATCTATATTAGTGTTTATTATCAGAGGCAAAATATCTCTGATGCCAAGAGATGCTATTAGCGATCCTTTATCTGTTATAGGTAAAAATGCAAATCTAGTTTCTCCGAAAATCTTCATAGCTGTACCGAGCGAAGAATTCATTTCTACTGATAGCACTTTCCTGTCCATCAACTCTGATGCTGTTGTATTCAACCAACCAGTATGGTGTGAATTGATAATATTTTGTAAGATATGCCTACTGCTTATCCTACCAACTGGATCTTTACCTACTGTGACCACAAGACCATCCACGTATATTTGTGGTCCTATTGCCAGAAACGTAGCTACCTGTGGCAGAGGTGTCTGTGGTGAAATTGATAAAGATGGTCGTTTGAATATTTGATCTGCAGATTCCCTTATTGAAATATCTTCAGGGGGAGACAATATTATTTCCCTGTAGAACACCTTGTCATATCAACGATAAAGTACAGCATGTGACTAATTTAACCTGTTCGATGTCCTAACAGATTCTCTCTGTCTCCTTATATATCTGTGCGAAACTTTTTTCTTCAGAGCATCGCTCATTTCATCAAAGATCTTTGCCAAATTCCAACCGACCCGGGTATAAGTGACTTCTTGAACTACTGGTAGGTGATCTATTCTCCTTCTTTTCATTATTGTCTTGGCAGAAGCAATTTTATCAGTGTTACTTATGACGACAGGGCTTGGTGTCATAACATCTGATGCGGTTGTCTTTCGTATGTGAGCAACAAGCATAGCATCTCGAATTGATTCAACAATTTTCTTGCCGAAATCTGACCTATGATCTCGTTTTTCTCCAATATCGGAAGTGCTCTGAGTCTATACAAACTCATCAACCTCGCGGCTTCCATAGTTCTACTTTCGGAATTAAGAGTTGGAATTATCTTTCCCAAAGTAGTGGGATTTGTCGAAGTAATATTTCTAATACCTAGCAAGTCCCTTATGTTTAGCAATGCGACTTTGCCTGATAGAGGTATGAATATGTCATACGAGTTCCTCTCCATTAGGATCCCAATTATTTGCGATACAGAATCACTAGCATTGGCCATTACTTCAGGTTCAATGAAATTATTGACAGGGGTGTTACGAATACCGTTAAAGATTTGGTATAATTCTAATATCGTCAAATCTGAAATCATACCCATCTGTTTCTTTTTAAGGCTATAATCTCTAGGAATTGTAATGCAATGCACTGCATTACTAATTGATATGTTCTTGTGTTAGAAAAAAGGCCGAGTTAAAACCATTCTAGTTTTTCTGCAAGCAAAACTGCGGTATCCGTTCTATCTTTGAACAACAATCTGATTCTAATGCTTAACCTCCAGACACAGCGAGTATCAATATGTAATTATGTACTATTTGAGAAATATGAATGCAGTGTAATGCAGTGTATTCCAATTACTTGACATTAGATACCTTTACCATGTGGTGATTAAATGCGACGAACTCTTTTCCAGATCCGAGACTTAATTTCAAAACTTAAAATTGGACTTCAGATTTTAGATGTATATGACTACGACACTCAAGGAGTTTATGTCAAGAAAATTAGAATCTATCGAAATTACGGCTTCTCTCCAACAAGCAGCAAAGATGATGACAGATAAAGATATCAGTTCATTAATCATCGTAGACAAGAGTAATAAGCATGTGGGTCTTGTCTCTGAAAGAGACATAGTTAGAAAAGGCTGTTCTCGTGAAGATGTAAATATCAAATCTCTAAGAGTCTCAGAAATCATGTCTTCTCCCCTTATTACAATCAACCATAAATCATTACCACGGGAAGCCGCAGAATTGCTTGTTAAGAACAAGATAAGACATCTTCTCGTCGTGGATGATATGGGAAAGCGCATCGGTATTATAACTCCAATGGACTTTACAAGATATAAACAACTAAATTATAATACAGGTTACGGAGATAAAGCAGAAGCGGAAGATACTGTCACGAAGATGCTAGAATTTTATGTGGATTAGTAGACTGTTGCAATTTTCAAGAACTGTGACGATCTCATCACCTCTTACGTGGTAAGGAGTTAAGTATTATTATGATCTAGTTCGGATCGACAGGAAATTGATTTAAGCAACTTATGGGGAAATATTGCAAGACCTTGAACTCACAAAACCCCTATGAAGATGATATTTCACCAGAAAGTAAAGTGGTACCAACTGAGGACATGAATACGATCTAGCACAGAATTAGTGGTGAGAAACTCCCAGAGATTTTACTTGAATTATGTGACTACTGTTAATGGTCATTGGTATGCTTTAACAGACGGGGTATGGTTGCAAGATGTCCTGAATGCAATAGGAATATTTCTCTACTTCCCATGAATATCGATGAAGTATGTTCGATACGGTATGACGATAAACGTGGAGTGACAATCACTTTTGATAGTAAGAAACCCATGAGATAGTTGTTACACCATCATCATAAGTCAGGTAATATTAGTGATCTGACATTGTTTCCTCTCTTCTTGTGTAGTTTGTCCCTATAAGAAGTATCTTGACGAATCGCCCGATATTTTCTTGGTCTCACACGGCGGCTCTCCTCATCTAAGGAACCAAATATTGTAGAATTACTCATTATACTAAGAAAAAGATTAGTATTCATTTTGTTTATACATAATTGAAAAGGAACATGCAGGACACGAGAAGAGGATTTGCAAAAATATTGGTGGCCGTTGATGGTTCACAACCATCTATGAATGCGGCAGATCGTGCAATCTCTTTGGCGAACAAGTATGAGATTGACAGGATTGTTTATAGTTCCTTCTGATATTGGGTATGGCTATTTAGATAATGACACTTTGTCTGAATGGCCAGCCGAGGTTAGAAGAATCGTCTCGAATGTAATCATAAATGGGGAAGGTTATTTGGACAGTATTAAGGAGAGAGCAATAGAAAATGCTGTTCAATTTGAGTCTAAGGTGATATTAGGCGGAAGTTCTGTAGTTACAGCTATAATTGAGTATGCAGAAAAGAATGATATCGATCTGATTGTCATGGGAACAATTGGGATATCGGGGTTCAAGAGATTACTTCTCGGAAACAAAGCATCTGGTGTGGTAACGTACGCACACTGTCCAGTCTTACTTGTTAAATGATCTTATATCTCCACTCTGGTAATATTGCAAATAGGACTAAAGGTTTTGAAAAATGAGCGATAATCAAAACGTACCAACATATTCAAGGTACTGTTAGTAAAGTAGCATTCATAAGCTTGTGGTTACCGGAGAATTATTTATGCGAAGGATAATCATTCGATTGGTAAGAACTTTAAATTTTGACCCTCCTCCAATTTCAATTACGACAAGGTCCTTATTTCACTCTTAGGTCGTTTGGCTTTTTCAGTCACAACCGAGGTTCCGCTTACTATGTGTCCTATGATGATTGGAAAAACAGCGTAAAAAGGATATAAGTTGGACACCATTCATTTCTATTGAGGCAAATATTATTGGACTCATTCGATTCAACAGAAAGCAAAAGTACTACAACTCCCAAGAAGTCACGAAGTATAACTTTTAGATTGGACACACTGGTAGTAGGTGAGCTACAGAGAGAGGCGGACTTGAAAGAGTTGTCTCTGAATGTACTGGTCAATCAGGTTCTCCGAAGATATGTTGAATGGGACAGATATGAAAGCAAATTGGGCATGATGCCAATTCCAAAAATAATGTTGGCCACATTGATTGATGAAACAGTACAAGTGGCAGTAGATGCTGGAATATCGGGAATAGAAACAGCAAGAGACAAAATAGTAAAAAATGCTGCAGAAATCGCCTTCAATTTAATGAAGGATTCTGTGCTATTTATGAAGAAAAGCTATAATCTGTGGACCGTGCTTGCAGTTTTACAAGAGTATATGAAAGTCTCTGGAATAACATCTGACCATACAATAGAAACAGGAAGGAGACATGTCTTCATTATACAGCATGAGCTGGGGGAAAATTGGTCTTTATTTGCGAAAGAACTTTTATCTAAAATCTTTACGAGATTAGCTGAAGTCAAGGCGGATATTAGCACTACGCCTAATGTGGTTAAGGCAGAAGTCATATTATAAGGAAAGAATAATTCTATGATTCAGATTGCACTGCGACGGAATGAAGTGCATTCCGAGTTGATATATACTTCTATTCACAGGCTATGTTGTAAGAAAAGGTGAGGTCGAATTGAGGGACGAGATCAACGCTTCAAAATCTCGTGAGTCTCTAGTCTTAGATTACTTCCAAAGAGTTAGGTCTAGTGACCTATCCGGGCTTTTGAACCTGTTTTCAGACGATTCTGTTATATACGAACCCTTTAGTAAATCAAAATGCCTAATAGGCAAATCAGAAATTGAACCTTTTCTTAGAACCGTAGTTATGGCTAATAAAGGAATGCAATACGAACTAGAAATTGAAAAAGCAGAGCAGAGTAATAGTGGAAACATGGTGATTGTCTTAGTCAGGTTTAACAAAGTAGGCTCCATTACAAGTAAGTTCAAGTTTGAATTCCAGCCTCAAGATGAATCGAACAGTCTAAAAATTAAGACTATACATATTGAATTCATAGATTAACATATTGAATAATTATTTATTGCAGAATGAACTTAATAGGACCTACTTCTTCTAGTATCGTCTTGAAGCATTGATCGAATCGTGGACTACAATATGTCATGTATATTTCATCGTCAGGACTTACCCTTCTCAGATCCTCTAGAGCAAATCTTTCAAGGAATTAAAATTTGTACCCAATGTCTCTGAGAAATTTTTTTCTAGCTTCTATGTCATGATTATTTTCTATTCCCTTTGGTTTAAATCCATCGATAACCCCAATTATTGCTCTGCCTGTTGTGGATTCGACAAAAATTACTTCAATTGGGTTGGCGGTTGCACAGTAGACAGTTACTATTTCAGGAACTTCCTTTAATCTCGGCAATATATTTATCGGGAACGCATCTCTTAGCAAAATTACCAAACAATGGCCTGCTGAAATGTCATATGCGTATTCGGCTGCCTTCACCTTCAGAACGTCATCATTGCCAGCATGCCTCACCAAACAAGGTCCACTCGCTTCACATAACCCACATCCAAACTTTATACCCGGCACGCAGTTGATCAAACATTCTGATACATCTTCAACCGTCTTTATGAAGTGACTTTGAGCGAGAATAAGTTGAACATCATCCGGAGGTTCAATTTTTAACGACTTAATTTGCATCTCTTAATAATAGTAGCTCCTGTGATTTATGTAATTTAGTACCTTGTAGGAGTTGATACCCGTTGAGAAAATCGATAACCTGAGTCATTTCAATTTGGGCACCTTTTACAGTATAGTCCGTTTGCAATAATAGGCGAGTTACTTATCTAGTACCGTATTGGGTATTATCTAGAATTTCAGGGATTTCTTTTTCCGCCAGATTTTGATTGACCAAGATATGGTCAAATGCAAAGAATGCTCTGCATTACACCGCATACATAATTTTCATATATCATATAATAACAAATGTATTGATAGTTGCGATGAATTAGAATGAGATCGCTATTCAAAAATAGAACAGAAGCTGCTTTATTGCTTGCAGAAAAACTACGATGGTTAAAGGAAGAAGGACTGGAAGACAGCTTGTCGGTATTAGCAATACCACGTGGTGGGGTCGTGGCGCTTTAACACCTATTATCATTGAGTCCTTTTCCTGTCGGCATCAAATGTCCTTTATCGTAATTCCGATATCCGCACACACCGGATTTTCGCTTTTGTCAGTATTTGCAATACATGATAAACACTTCCACAAACACAAAATAGACACGTCTCCTATAATCTGCAAATAAACACCCAAAAAAAGCTACAAGTGGATTATTGACAGCTGTCACAGGAAAAGCACCATTTCCAAGATATATATTGCCAATAATTGGTAACTACCATTATATACTATAGGTGGTAACTATACTTAATGAAGAGGTTCATGGCAATTATTAGCGCTAATAATAGGCGCAATAGGAATAAGAATATTTTCAGAAGGCAATCTAAACGCCGCTTTGAGTAGGCAAAAACATCAATGCACAGTTTGTGGAGTTGCTCTATGAATGTAAGATAGATGATTGCGATAAGCCTTTCCGATATGATAGATGTCCCTTGTGTAAACAAAATTTTAATTTCTGAATCCGTCTGTCCATAAAAATCATTACTGCGAATTGATTCGTCCTGCTAACCAGCTCGTTCTTGTAAGTAGAAGGTGCGGGGTTTTATATTTTGTACTCTATATCTAACACAAGTTGTAGGAGGTACTCTCGCAACTTCCTTCCGATCAAGCCTAACACGCCTTACAAGTATAATCCTCTCCCTGACATTAGCACTAGATTCCCGTCTTTATGCCGCATCCAATTGTATATCTGAAGGTTATCGCGCAATCAAAGACTGTTCTGCCTAGCTAAATAGATATTGAACACCAAAGGTAAACTGATAAACGCAATTCTGTTACTCAGTATAGCTACCAAGATCCCTAAACGGATCACTGTAACAAATCCAATGTCATCTTTAATTCCGCTATCTCTTTCAAGAATGATGTTATCAATTTCATCTCTAGTGTATTTCAACAATCTTTCACAGGCTTGTATTTCTGATAATATTATGTCCTTTTTACCCCTACAAAGACTATGATATGAGTCAACGAATGCATATGTTACCTTTCTCGTTTTATCTTTACATCCACAAGTTTTGGCTTTCTGTATTAAAGATGCTTACAACGGCAGACCATCTTCTACGGAGCTTTCCCTGCGAAGGCATCTAATTAACATTGATCTTGTTGGGAGTAATGTGATATAAGTCTGCCTAATATTCAAAACATCCAAAGGCACCTTTATTATGTTAAGTGACAATAGACTACGCTTTTTCAAATAAGGCTTGCGCGCTCGCTAAAATTAGCCCCTGCGTAGATACACGATGAATAAAGTCATTTTATGACTACTTTGTCTGTATACCAGTTCTCATTATCGTCAATAGCTGCTTGATAAACTAACATGAATGAAAAAACACTGATAGACACTATTTTTTCTATTCTAATTCTTCTGTAGAAAGCACGCCTTAGGTTCAGTCAAAGCCTTCTAGAAGCAATATACAATATCAATTGTGGGCTGTGGTATGTCAGACTAGCGAAGCAACCAACTTAATAGTGTCGGAGTTCATCGTTAGTTAATGACACATGTAGCAAAAGTGGTAGAAGTTATTGGCGGATCTGATAAAGGATGGAGTGAAGCAGCACAAGCGGCGTTAGACGAGGCCAACAAGACTATCCAGGGAATTACAGGTATCGAAGTAAATGATATTACAGCTAAAGTTGATCCTAGCAATGGCAAGATCACCGAGTACAGAGTTGGAGTCAAAATAGCCTTCGGACTTGAACGTTCCTAATTTGATGGGCGGACATTCCTTTATTTTTTAGCACTGCTTAGCTTTATTAATGCTGTCCACTTCTGCTATATTCTTTGCAGTTGCAATCTTTGGTGAGAGAATTGAAAGCAACGAAGCTCGTGGTCAGGAATCAGGTGAAGTTGCAGGATCTTTTCATAATGAGACTGGCAATCAGACTCGTAATGAGAGTCAAGAATTGATGGCAACAGAACAACAATCACAAAATGAAACACATAATGAATCCAAGAAATCCTGTGCTCAAAAGCCTCCAAATAAAGTGAGTTTCTTCCTTCCCCTAACAGAGCTTTGCCAAGTACAGCAAGAAATTTCTCTTGGTCTCCTCCTGACTTAACGTAATTACTACCGCTTCCGCTGCATCACTCATTTGTTGTCTCAGAATGAGGACGTCGGTTTTCTAATGCATATGCATGTCCCTCATAATGGTATCACTGCATATTGATAGAAGAAGGTTTAGTAGAAGCAAGGCAGGAATTAGTTTTGGGTATTTCTTTCTAAAATTCAATGACCGTCTATTTGAGCCTTTCATGAACGGTTTTCATTACTTTCTCCATTTTCTTTCTGATTAGTGATTGATCAACTGAAAAGATCCTTTCTAATGCACTGCATTGCAATACAGACCTACAGCATAAAAGCTACGAATTCCCATGCAAAGCTTGACCTGAATTTGCCAGTATTTAGAAATAAGGCCCAAGACAGCCCGTCACGCGTAAGTACCAATAATCATGGATTAGCAAATAACAACGAATATGACTATACGAGAGAAGTTTCAAATCCAACTGTTACGCTAAATCGTATTCTCCCTAATGTATTTCGAAGACCATATTTGTCTGTTTCACCTGAAACACCATTTCTACAACTAGCTACATTTCTTGCAATTGGACATCAAGTATACGTAGATGGATTGATAGTTGCGACGGACAAAAAACTTGTTGGAAGGATAGGCGGCAAACAGATTTTAGAATGCCTTCTAAACATAAGATATGATGACTGGCAGAGGGTAAAGGCTTCAGAATTAATGGTTAGTAACTCGTCATCGGTTGAATTAGATTCGTCATTAAACACCTTACTCGAATTATTTGCAGAAACCAAGTTTGCTTTAGCTCCTATCACAAATAATGGAAGCTTGATTGGATCGATTGGAATTAGGGACCTCCTACCATTGATCTTCAAATCAAATCTAGATACCCCCATCACTGAGATTGGCTCTCCTATCGTTCGCCTTCAGAAGGATGAGACGCTCAGGGATTCAATAGATATTATGCTGAAAAGAAATATTAGAAATTTGGTAATTTCCAACGGTCATGATCATTACAATAATAATGGCCACTACATAATTAACGATCGCAAGATATTAGAATTCATTTTCAGTTATGAAGGAAAAAAGATCATGGCCCGAGGCACTGGGTCCACAGCTCTGAACAGGGTCGATGTTAATTCTGTTGATATGATCCCTGTCTCTTACATCTCTGAAACACAAACAGTCAATAGAGCAGCGAAGTTATTAATGAATATCAACACCCCCGCATTATTGTCGATAAATGACATCGTTACTCCATGGGATGTAGTTATGAAAACAATAGGGAAGGAAAATTCAAGCTATGTTTAGATCGCAATTTTTCCAAGCTCTCTATGCGATGAGTAACATGAAATTACTTGTGGGGATTTTGAGCTTGACTTTTTCATTGATTATTGCAAATGGTACAATTATGACTTATGCTGTTGCTGACAATATAAATAGACTAAATGAAAATTCTCACCAAACATAGATGCCACCTTCCTTTATAAAGATAAGACAATGATTCTAGGCAATAATGTCAAGAATTTTGTGATAATTATTCCGGACGAGGCACACGAATCTCTCAATCAGCCAAAGAATCAACTTCCGCTAACCAATCAACCTTATCTCCCACAACATCTTGTTACCGATGTTGGAACAGCCATAGTCTGGTTCAATGCCGATGTAGGTCACAAACACATGGTTACTCTCACGGATAGCAATTCCAAAAAGGTTTACGAAAGTACATTTTTTCCGTCCAATGAGGCTTCACAGCCACTCAGACTAAACAGGAGCGGTGAATATTCCTATATTGAAAAAGGTGCGAACAAGGCTGTTCCAAGCTTTGTAATGAATGGAACTATTACTGTAGCGACTTCTGAAATTGAATTTCCTCAAAATGCTTTGTCACAACATAAAGTTGTTAATACTGTCGGTGCTTACGTGATTCCAGCAATTATACTGGACAAATATACTTCAGAATTTACAAAAAGAGGATTCACTATTGATAGTCACCTTTCATACAAAGACCTTAGAGGAGGACAAAAAGGTACAGGCCCAGAGCAGATATTGATCACATGGACAACACCTGAGACAAATTTGGATAGGGTCATATCTGCATTGAAGGAAATAACTCCGACATTGCCATATAGTTGATCGGAATATTCAAGTAAACCTCAATCATCCATTGCTTGAGCGATTATGGCAATGCGTATGACCACCCACGAATCTTCGCACCATTCCAATCAAAAGGAAATAATCGTAAACACAGCTCTGCTTCAATGTGATCCAGCTTTGGAAATTCTAGATTTTACTCATAGTGAAAAGTATGATGTCATAATCATGGGAAGTCGTGGTATGGGACACTTCAAGGAATTGGTATTGGGAAGTGTTTCAAACAAGATTCTTCATCATTCTGTATGTCTTGTTATAATTATAAGATGATTTCATCTTGACCTTCACATTCATAAAGAACGAAACATCCGGATATCTAGGAATTCGAACATTCTGAACAACTAATTCTATAGTTGCTGCTCTCCATTGAACCATCTAGGAAGCCGATTATCTTGTCACATGTAGAGCACGTCAACTCCATAGTGCAGCCTTTGTGATATTTGTCTTCACCAATACTTACTATCAAGTCTGGATTCTCAAATATCAAACCACACCTAAAACAATGATTTCCCACATCCAAAAATTACCAGTCATCTTAATTTTTGTCTTTTGAATTTTTTGAATACACACTGTATGAAATGGTATGTAATCAAATCACTCAAACAAGACCGGCCTATAGTATCAAATAATATTATTATCTTTATAGCTTCATCGGATCAAATGATCTTAAATGAAATAAGGAATGGTGGTGTCAAGAAGATATTAAAAAAACCCTGTTCGTTAGACGACTTAACCCAAGTTATAGAGAAATGCCGTCGTAGGACATAAGTTTATTTTGACCTCTCAAATTAGTTCATGTTCTGGTTTTACATAATAGTTTCCGCTGAGAATTAAGGCTTTAACGTCGAAGTAATTTATTATTGCTACTTCTCTTCTGGTTTCGTTTTGTCCCCTTTTAATTTGTACTTCGACAGGACCTTATCTGCTATGAATACAATGAGGGAAATTATAAGAAAATCTATGATATTCGAAATGAGATCACCGTATTTGAATTGAGAGGACGCTCCATGAATACCTGTGACATTTGTGGTCATATTGTCAAGACTACCGGCAGGCAAAAACAATCCAACCGTAGGGTCAACGATATCTTTAACAAATGCGGTTACCAATTTGGATGCTGCTTGGCCTATGACAAATGCAATCGCTAATCCAATGATTCCAAATGCTATAAAGAAAGAGATATACTCCTTTTTGAAAGATTTTTTCTCTATCGGAGGCCGTTCCGTCAAGTTACGATCTTGGATATCACCGCCAATGCTGAATAAAATTGACGCCGGAATAGTCACAATTACGGCATGCAATTGTCAGAATCATAAAACTTTATCATTGTAAATCAGAAAATGGAAGAACTGGAAATAAGAATTTTTGAGAACTTATTTTATGTACTGCACTGAATTGCAGTGTATGCTTACCCTTTAATAGAAAGCTAGAAGGTAAATCAACGCTACCAATTGATCCATATCCCTAAAATCCTTTTTATATTTTATCCGTCCAAGGAAATTTGAATTGGAAAGGATTAACGGCGAAACTGTTGCAGGAATTGCTTTTGTCTTCCTTTCTATGTTGTTCTTGTATGCTGGCGCTGTAAACGATATATGGGCGATAATCATTCCTGCAGATTATTTGATCCTTTCGATTGGATGCGCTTTTATCATACTGGGAGTTATAACCATTAGGAGACAGAGACCTGTAGTTATCCCATAAGGTGCATAAGTCTTTTTCAAGTAATGCATAGTCTTGTTACAAATCATACCAGCAAATGATCATGGACTAAGATCATATCGTAGTTGGACGGAAAAATGTGCGGGAGTAAGATAAAAATACTTCATAAGTCAAAGATTTGCATTAAGACTGACGATGTCAAATGCCTTCAGCAAAATAATATTATCTATAATGAACCTATTTCTTATTGCAACTTTAAGCGACTTGGGGTGAAAGTTTCGATTGCACAATATGCCTGCATCTAACTTGGCAGATCGGAAGGCATTACTGATATTTACAACAGAACCATCACAATTGATATCTGGCAAGAATGTTGGCATTAGTTTTTACCTGAAAGACAATGGAACAGGAAATAATATCCCACATGTTACATACTTAGTTACCTTAAAAAAGGTACAAGAAGAAGGACAAAGATTGTTCACAGAAACCGTGCATACTCATGACGGGAACATGAAGTTATTGTTTGTCCCTGACAGCACAAATCCATACAAGGTGAGTGCAAATTTTGATGGCCTTTCAGCAAGCTACGTCTCCGAGTTCGGGAGTCCTATAAAAATTAACGGCCCGCTGTTCACAACCCCTGGAAATTATACGATATCATTAGAGGTAACAGGAGTTGATTTTGACAATTTATTCTTACCTGAGCCACTTAAATTTGACTTTTGTATACCTCTAAGAAACTAAGACACGGCTTTAACAAGTTTGGCACGAGCAATCCATTCTCAAATTCTTAAATACTGCTCTACAAAAGCTCAATTTATAGCACTGGGATAAGTTAAGATGTTTGTGTCAACAACATACGCATCAACAGATGATAGCGCATTTGAGCAATACATATTCGTCAAGATATTCGGAAATTTTCTTTTCCTTCACAAGATGAGAATTACAAGAAACCATTTGAAAAATTGTCAGGAGATAGATATCATTGAGCAAGATCAAATGGACAAAAAATTCCCTTCCACAAGAATGCCCAAGACAGCATTGTGCGAACAGAGGAGGGCAAAAGTATGATCATAGAACGCTATGGCACCACGAGATAATTCTTGCTCAATTCATTCTCACAATAATTTGACTATGTTTACACAGAATATATTGATCATCAATATCTTCATGAAGTGTGACAAAAAGTGTAAAGGATATAATGACGACCAAGTTACAGACTATTGGGCTGTCTGAAACTGCCAAGGACGCGGCAAAGAAGATGGTAGACAAGAATGTAAGTTCACTCATAATTGTTGATCGTGATGAACAGCCTGTGGGCATTATCACTGAACGTGATATTACAAGGGGCGTATGTATCCATGATGTTATTAGCAAAGACTTTAAAATACATCATCTTATGTCTTCCCCGCTAGCAACGATTGATCCCAATTCATCTGCGATGGCCGCAGCAAATATAATGTTGCAAAATAAAGTCAGACATCTCATAGTCAAAGACGGAAATAGACCAGTTGGCATAATAACTGCAAGTAACTTTATTGACTACCTGGATGAGCAGTTAGGCCGGGATGATCCAAACGCTAGAGTACTTAGAACTTTGAAAGACGAAGTCTGAATCTTTGCAACAACTTATTATTCACTGAAGCTATTTCTGTTTTTCATATCACGAATTTTTTTTCGACTATCGCCATTACTGGCGACTCACCGGTTGAAATTATTTTTGTTTTTAAAGGGATACCAAATCGACGGGTTTTTTTCTTAATTACAGCAAACCACTTTTCAGCCTCAATTGTCACCTCTTTTGAAAAAGCTGGTGTGACAAAGCCAAAAATTTCCGGTGAATGTTCTACTATGCTCGTAGAAGGAATAACATGCAAAGAAATCAACTCCGAGCCATAATGTTTTCCAAATGATATGGCAGCATCTGCACCTTCGAATGAAGTTTCTGAACCATCGAATGCGATAAGTATTCTCGAAATTTTTTTTAGAAAACGATACGATCTGTACTAATGGAGATCCTAATTTATGTTACTAGATGATATTTAGATACTGTTTGCTCCTAATTCCTTGAATATGTGAAGCCACCGCCCAAGTAGGTAGGTAAATGGGGCAAAGTATTATCGTCACAAATTGATGTCTTTAGACTCTTGGCGCAGACCACAGACAGAGCCTTCATATTTCTTTGCACGCAATTCTTGCGAAATAAATACCTAACGCTGTGAATCGTAACTAAGCAGGCTGACGAGCTAGCTCGGCAGAATTCTAAACCAGATCAGCGAGAAGCTAAACCTGACTCTATCAATCTACCAGAAAGAAGAAACAGGAAGTATCAGGTCAAGTTAAAAACATTCATAATCAGATAAAGCGTTAGGTAATTGACACATTAAGGTCTAAGTCTTTTTCTTTTTCCTGAATTTAAACATCATTTATAATTCCCTCTCCATATTATCTTAGTTACTGTGAGTAAATACGTAAAACCTTGTGTATATTGCAAGAAGGAAATAGAAATGTCCGATAAGGAAGGTGGAAAGTGGCTTCCGTACAACTTTGACGGCAGAATACACGACTGTAGAAATCAATCAAAAACGAAAGCGGAGGAAGACGATGTAGTAACCAAAATGCAAGTAGAGCGAATGTCCATAGAGGCTCGACTTGCAAGACTGGAAGAAGCAGTTTTCGGGGATAAAGAATGAAAGAAAAAAGAGGTACAATGGCAATACAGATGAGATTGGACGGCACAAAAAATTATTCAAAAGTTAAGACTCTGGCGGGTCGCCGACAGTCGAATAGACAGCGTAGAATTCATAATTGCATTAGACGATTTAGCAAAAGACGGGATGTGACAGTCGATGAGGTAAAGTCATGAGGAGACTCATCCGGCTGATTTATGGGCGGGGCAAACCTGCATTTCTAGATATGATGACCTAATGCAAAGAGAATGTATAAAATGCAGTAGGAGCGTTGACATAACTTATACTGAGCACTTTTTTGATCACGTTGTAGAACATTTCTCCTGTGGTCATATCTCAAAAATAGTTAAAAGGCAAAAAAAGCAGTTGGGTGAAGTTATTCGAGTGTCCGATTCACCATCCTGGAGTATAATTAAAGATCCAATAAATGAACTTACGAGAGCTGAAGAAGATGGAGACTATTTTAAATTGGTTTCTTATGCTTGCACTGTTTTTGAATATTACGGAAAACAGATTCTCCTTTGGCATTTTAAGAAAAATAATACCCCTGTAGATAAAGATAAGATAAAGAGTATAACTCTACACTGTACTATTGTGATGCTCTATACCAATAATTTGATAGATGAACCAACATACAGTAAAATGATGAAGGTTAAAGAATTGCGTAATGATTTCATACACCATGATTACTCGATTACATATTCGTCAGAATTCTTAGTAAAAATGAAGTCGAATGGAAATTTAGCATTTGATTGTATAAGATTTTTGATAAAAGTATATGAAGATAGTGTCAAAGCCCGGTCTCTTGCTGATGCGTTCAACAGCTACACGGACGATTCTTCAGAAAATTGAAAGTAGGAAGAAATTCCAGAAAAGTTACTCCGCATTTTGTTCTGTCCTCCTCAATAGTAGGGTATGCTGAGTCATCCTTTCTACCCACTTAGTGCAATTCTTACCATTGAGCACAAACATACAAATAAGAAGATCTTCCATATCTGAACAAGATATGTCTGTTTCAAAAATGTTAAGTGGCTACCTATCATGACCCGTCTTCCAATGCCGCATAAGTTTCATGAGCTTAATGTACATGATCCTGAGAGCATGTGTTCTAAATGTGGGACCACAACCCCAAGTTTATGCGAACTGTGTGGCTCATGCCAGCCGTGTCATTCTGAAAAACCAGAAAGAGAATACTGAAACACATACTTCAAGTTGATTTGTACTTCACTTTACTACCAGCACAGGGCAGTGTGCATAGGTTACAACACCAGAGGCGATACTTCCAAGTAACAGTTTCTTAAAACCCGACTTTCCTCTCGTTCCAACCACTATTAAATCAACATTTTCATTTTCGGCATAATTGACTATAGAACGTGATACTGGGGATGGTCCGCCAATAACTTCTGTTATTGTTTGTACATTCGTGTCTTCACATTTCCTCTTAATCGTATCTAGCCACTCTAAAACTGCTATCTTGTGCAGTTCATATTCTTCTAAACCATAAAGTGGTGATGTGATTATCGAAGAGGACATTTGTTTTACTGTATCTATGTCTAGTATATTCAACAAAGTCACACGAGCATTATCTTCTTTCTTCGCTATCTCGATTGCATAATTTACTGCATTAATAGATGATTCAGAGCCATCTACTGCTACAAGGATTGAAAAGTCCTTCGATGGCATATCTTAGTTCTTAAATGCTAGATAATAAAACTTGAATCACGAAATCCCCTATACTACTGATAGGCAAAACTACATTTAACTCCTCCATCAGGATTTTTTAATTAGCAATTATGGAGAAGCTAATTTCTAAGAATATGCTGCATTTGTTATCTGTATCCATCATCGTCCTAGTAGTTCTAATAATTAACTCAGTTGGGTCAGATGTCCAGGAATTTATATTTACAAAACCTGGTCGAATAAATGTCAGAATCGAGAACGTTGGAGATAACAAACACAGATTTTAATAGTACTTTTTAACTGGAACAGTTCAATCGCCAAGCGGCAATCTTCCTGGTAACCCGTTTAAAGTAAATGCTATGACTCTCATTTGGATTACGTATGCGATTATAGTTGGCATACCTGCTGCTGTTGTTGCCCTCACCTACATCTAGTACCGTAAAGGAATCATATAGTCTAGTTGTGTTTATATAAATGAGGTTTAAAGCGAATCGATATTGACTACATGACTGACACTGTAATAGTTGAATTTGAAACATCACTTATTACAAAAGAGAAATAAAAAGAAGGCTGGAAAAATCAAGTTATGATTTTGTCGGTTAGTAATCTGGACAGGTATCTTCCATTATGGCCCTGTAGCGACTATCCAATGTGTCAGCAAATTTACAAACTTGTTCAAAAGTGTAGTTTTGCTTGGGAAAGTGCCATCGTATAGGTATGATATGTCCTCTGCCATTGGCATCATAAAAGCGTCCCTTCTCTGTCACAAGCCCGACTTTGTCATCAATACTATTTTCTAATACTGGAAGTCCTCTTTTGGTCTTATCCTCTACTATGTAGCTTTGACCATCGTCGTCATAGATAAAATAGAATTGTCCCTTTTTTAGCGGATCTATTCCCTGTGACATTTTGTTCTTATTTCCAACTGAAAGGAAGTTGACTTTCAGGTTCTGGTCTATATTAACATTTCCGGAGGCAGAAACTATTACCTTTGAAAATTACGCTGTTATATATGTGAAGTAACAAACCATACCGATGATATGAGTTATAAGGGATTTAATTCATCAATATTAATTTCTATATGCTTAGATTTAGCCGTATTACTTTGTATTGGGTTCGGGCATATCCTGACTATATCAATTAGCTATAGAGTCTACCATCAAATGAGTTTGGAGTATTTGATTCCTGATTCCTGAAATATCTTGACATATCAACATCTTCCGTGCTAGTTAATACTGCGAGTTTTGTTTAGCTATTTCGCAGCATCTATTCCTGCAATCATTATAACTGCCAGAAACTCATTCTCGCTTCAATAAGAAAATGATGAATTATTAACTGGTCGGAGTATTTTTGTAATTTGGATGAAAAACTACCAATAAATGTGGTTGCTTTAACTGAGATTCCGAAGAGTCCGGTCATCTGCGTGCACTGCATTACAATGCAGACGGTTTCAATAAATCATACAGTCTTTTAGAATAAATAATGTTATTGCCAGACAAAGAGAACCTACAACTCCACGTTTCCGAGATAATGGAGAAAGCTGTTGAAATTCTAGATGAATCTACAAGTGTTATTGAAGCCGCACAGATAATGAAAACAAGAGGAATTTCTAGCGTCTTGGTTAAAGATCCTCATTCAGATGCAATTAAAGGGATTGTGACTGAAAGGGATATCTTATATCGTGTCGTGGCCGAAGCGAAAAGGACGCTTAAGGTCAATATAGGTAGTATAATGAGTTCACCGCTTGTAACTGTCGAAAAAGAGACACCATGTATACAAGCGATCATGACAATGCGTAAGAAAGATCTAAGACGTCTTCCAGTTGTCGATAAAGGAAATATTGTAGGAATTGTAACATTGATGTCACTTGTTGGAAACATGCCCGTTAGAAACATAGATTTGGCGGAGCTTGAAGTAGTTGCTACTCCCTCGAATGCAACTGTAAATTGTCCATATTGCCAATCTAAATTCAATGGAAAAAGAGAGTTATCCTCGCATATAGATAGGATTCACTTGGGAAGCGGATTACTAGAAGGAGATCTAAGAAAGTGGGAGTAAAGATCAATAATAAGAGTGAAGGGATGGAACAAACTTTTTTTTGGTAAGTGTCTTGAATTTATGATAATTTTTATAAAAATACGTCTTTCACATATTCCATATTCATCTAACTTTCACTATCATCCATTATGCAATAGTAAATAAATGGTAATGTGCTGATTGTTTCGAAGATTTTTCAGCTATCCTATTCATCGCGATACTTTGTAACTATTATGAGTATTTATGAGATGAAAACAAATTGCTTGAATTATTAAAAGATAAACTGACGAAAGAACAAAAGATAACAGTCTTTGCCTCTTGGCTAGGCTGGTCTCTTGATGGCTACGATTTGGTTTTGATGCTATTTGTAATCTCCTCGGTAAACCAGCTCTTTTTTCCTGCACAGGACGCAACACTAAGTCTATTGGCCACGTTTGCAACTTATACGGTAGCGCTAATAATGAGGCCTCTTGGTGGTGCTCTATTCGGGAGCTTTGGAGATCGACACGGCCGTAAGAATGCCATGATGATTACTGTTACTGGCATATCAGCAATCACCGTTCTGACCGGTTTGTTACCAACTTGGAATAGCGTTGGGATAATCGCACCAATATTATTAATACTTCTCAGATTTGCACAAGGACTTTTTGCCGGTGGGGAATGGGCCAGTGGATCTTCGATAACAATGGAGACTACACCCAAGTCAACCCGCGGATTGATTTCAGGTTTCCTGCAAAGTGGATATACCTTTGGATTTCTTATGGCATCGATAGTTTTTCAGATCATATCACACGCGTATACCGGAGAATCCTTTGTAGATACTGGTTGGAGGCTAATGTTTTATACAGCTATTGGACCTGGGCTGCTATCTCTATTAGTTAGGTTTAAGATGAATGAATCTGAAATCTGGTTAGAAAAAAAGAAACTCCACAAAATTGAAAGGAATCCCTTGTTGCGAGTATTAACTGATAAGCAAAATAGACGAACGCTCTTCCTAGCTCTAGTAATTATGACAGGGCTCATGTACAGTTATTATACGTCTATAGGATTTATGCCCACATTCTTGCAAAGATATGTCGGTTTAGACAGGCAAGATGTCGCAAGTATAATGATAGCTGCGACTATTTCGTCATTCATAGGTACAGTGTTCACAGGTGCAATAAGTCAATATATTGGTAGAATGAAAACTCTAACTATATTCGGCATTGCCGCAATGATTCTTGCAGTCCCGACAGTAATTGGTATTTACCAATCCGATAGCGTAATTGAAAAAATGCTCTTCACTGGAGTACTAGTATTTGTAGCTTCTACATCTTTTGGTCCTATGCCTGCATCCCTTTCGGAAAGATTTCCAACTGAAGTAAGGAATACAGCATCAGGTTTTGCATACAATGGAGGTTTGATAATTGGTTCATGGTCGCCTTTGATCGCTATACATTTCATGTCGAGTGTTAATCATGAGTTGATTGCATATGTGTTTGCTGCAAACATAATCATCGGCTCTTTCATAATTTTTGTCGGCTCAAAGATAAATCGTGAAACACGCCACATGAACATGGAGTAAACAGTTCCCTGGATAGAATTAATTTCAATGATTTGTCATGCATTGATTGCAC
>JBBRRH010000048.1:0-29591 GCA_038201105.1 Nitrososphaera sp.
ACCTATTGATGTAGCTACTTCATTTACTGCCCTAAGATCAGCCGACATCTCTTCAGACAGAACGGGAACACAGATCATTTTGAAATACGACTTTTTGGACGCCTCTATTGGATCGTCAAATAATTCAAAATGATTGTTTTTTAAGGCCTCTGCGTATGCCTCCGAAATTCCATCCTTTATCTAATTAATTGAGTCCATAAATTGTATGGCAATAATAGTCAAATCCATTGTGTCGGTGGGATTGAAATTATTGAGATAATAAATGACGAAATGATTTTCAATAATTCATTAGTGTGATCTCAGTATGGTGTATACCAGTACATTAGTGCGCAAGCATTAGGCAATAAGTATTTGAAGATGTCTATGATAACTTAGTGCCGAGTCTGAACTTGGCTTGATGAAATACAGCGCTGCGCCATCAATAATATTATTAATTGGATTACCTGTACTTTTCTCATCCTTCACATTATTTCTAGTTGATAATTGGATAAAGTATCCACTTTTTATTATAGAATCGGTTGCGATAATTACCATTTATTGGGTTTTAAGTAACCAAGAAATTGGAAACAGTTTCGGAATCGTAAATAGATTATTACCTGGCGAGAAGTCCGCAGGCTTAATTTTAGATCTTATTCTCGTTGCTTCAGCATCAATACTGATTATTCTAAACGGATTCCATACAACTGTGGGAGGGTTATCCCATATAGTCTTGGCATTTATTTGTACTTCCTTTTTATCAGGGCATGCTCTTTTAGATCTTTTTAAGGTAACGCGCTATTTCTCTAAACTTGAGATCCTGCTTTTTTCATTTCTAGGGAGTTTTATTTTTTCTGCGTTTGTTAGTCTTCTGCTCTTACCTGTAGATGAAAACATTAGAATTATTATAATGCCTTCTTGCTACTTAGCTTTAGGAATATTATCCATTCTCAGAAGACTCAAGTCGAAACCTCTGAATGAAGGCCAACCTGGAACAATCGAACGTCCTCGTTCATTTTCTAAGAACATAGACATTTTAGCCATAGTCCTCTGTGTTGCGTTTTACATTTTGTTTTTTATGTTCGTTTATCCAAATGCTGCCCTTTTACCGGGCAGTGACATTTCCAGACATTTCAATTACTCTTCGATACTTTCTCGCTCTCCAGACCTTTACGGAGGAGGAGCGGTGTATTTGTTGTTCCATGCATTTGAAGCTGCTGTACTTGTCATGTCGGGGATTCAGCAATCTGTAGCACAAGTACAAACTGTTTTAGTGGTCCTGAATGTATTCTTACCAATATCAATATACCTTTTAGCAAAAAGATTTCTTTCGGACATTGACAAAAGGATACCTGCCATTTCCGTTTTATTCTACGCAATTTTGAGTAATTTCTCGTTCATTTATTACACTCAATTAAAGATCGTCGGAACCGCGGGGGCCCAAATTGTCAATCAAGTGGCAGAAAGATCGCAAAATGGTAACATAAATCCCTTACAGCCTTTTCCTTTTTTTGTTCCCTTGTCCGTCTCACTAATACTATTTGTTATAGCCTTTCTTCTTCTCAGAGAAATAAAGATACCTCGAGTTAAATTTGTTCTACTATTTAGTACTATTATTTTATCAATGTATCTCACTCATGTGGCCGAGGCCGTAGTATTTACAATCTTTTTGGGACTTTATTCTTTCATTTCCCGAAGCAAGTCCCTGAGAATCGATGATGCTCTAATTTCCTCACTAATTGGTTTAGTTATTGCAGCTATTTTTGTTGGTTCTACATATCTATGGACAGCTGACCGGTCGTATACTCCCAGTTTGCTTAATATTTTGTCACTCTTTTTCCCTTCTCTATTAGTCAGCAGTTCTCTTATTTGGAGAAGGATGATATTATCAAAGATAAAGGTATTGCAGAGCAACAAATTTCTTTCTAGACCAATATTTTATCAAAGTCTATCTGTAATATTCACGCTTATCTATCTATTTGGCTTTCTAACCTGGTTCCTTATCGAGGACTTGAAAACTTCCACACTGTATGAGTTAGGTACTGTTCCGTGGTTTATATATCCGGTGATGCTGGGAATCGCTGGCCTTCTCGCTGTTTTATCAATAAGTTATATACGTAACATTATGCCTAATAGCCCAGTAATTCTTCTTCTAAGTGCTATTGGTTTCATGTTGCTGTTTGGGAGACTGATTTCGTTTGTAAGTCTCAATATAATCATATTAGATTACTGGGAGAAAAGAATACTAGGTTTAATGTTTATTCCTATTTGTCTTTTAGCTCCGATTTCGTTAATCGGTATAAAAGATCGGATACAGACCATCCGAAAAGATAAAACCAATTCATTGTCATTAAGAAATTTCTCTGTGCTAATGCTAATTTGCATTATTATTTTTTCAGGGTTCTCTTCTGTGGCAGTTCAATCCGAATATTGGTTTACAAGGTCTAGTATGGCCAAGATCAGTGAGAAAGAACTCGAGGCGGTTAATTTCCTTAAAGACGTTTTTCGACACGATATACATGCATATGCGATAGCTCCTTCAACCGCTTCCAGGGAGGTATTGGCCTGGACTGCACCCACATTTCAATCCCCGCGACCGGAACTATTGGTGTCCTCCGTATATCCCGATCTTGCTTTGGCAGCGCTTGACGCACAGAATTTAACGCATGCTTACATATACTTACATAATCGTGATCTTGATGCGCTAAAAAAAGAGCCTGTGGGTTGGTTGAAACAACATCTTCTTCCGACCCTTCCTGTAATATTTTCAAATAACGAAGTGACTATATACAACACAACCTCTGTTTCCTTCCCAGTTTCTAATTCAGATAGTACATTAATCATACCTACCAATGCCCATGATAAATCTTGGTTATATGCTTACGATGTCGTTTCTCAATCAAGAAAGAACTATACTGTAAGGTATGACAATGATCCTATGTTCCTGAAGTCCAAGAATGTCATACTAGGCTCCGATCCAGGATCTTCTTCATCCGAGAAATTTTCTTCCGGAGCTTCGAACAGGTGGGAGATAATAAGAGGAAACTGGAATTTTTCTTCAAAAGGACTGGTGGTGGAAGATAATTCTGATAGTCTTCAAAATGTCATTTTGAGTCAATCAAGATATGCTGCCAAAAATCTCAGCATTGGCACTTCATTCAAAAGTATAAAAATTGATCCGCGAACCACAAGTTATGTATCAGTAGTTTACTCTTGGTTAGATCCTAAAAATTATGAATCTGCTGGCGTTACACTTAGTTCTGAAGGTATATCCATGAATTTTGCAAAGGTAACTAACGGGAAACTCTCATTCCAGCCTTCATGGCCTGGAATAAAGACTAATTTAAGCTGGAAACCAAATGTTACCTTTAATATAACACTTCAATTCAATGAAGAGTCCAAGAGCATTACTTTGGCTGGAATGGATTCTGCCCTGGGCAATATCGTCGTGACTCTGCAAATACCTCATGAAGGTAACAAACAAGGTTATCTAGGGTTAAGCTATGGCAGAGGTGGAAACATCATCTTTGATAATTTTGAGATCAACGACACACGCCGTTATCCCTTAGATAACTACATCAGATATGTAAAGGAAGGAGGAAATCTAATGGTGTTCAACACAAACGGCTATGGTGAATTCGCTAGTTCTTTTTTCAATGGGACATTGTTGTCGCAACTCGGGGATAGTAATAATATGCCAGTTTTACTCAAGAATACGGATAAAGGCGACCCAAAAAATGTCGGCTTTGATGTTAACTTGGGGGGATATGGCTGGTCCAAAAATGGATTCAAACCTGCTTCTCTCAAGCAGGAGATAAATATCGGGCAGGGTAAGATAACGTACATAAATATTTATCCTTTTCTGAAACGTTTTTTCGAAAACAGGTCCCCGGGAAATGAAGCCTATTACGCATTGGGAGAAATATCAAAAATTATAAATTTGACAACAACAAGCCCCTCGTTCAATTTTGATGAAATTTCGGTGATTTTTAGGAACTTTACGGCTACTGGTAAGAATATAGAAGTGGATACAAAATCTGTAATATTTCCAAATGACAAACATTTATCCAGTCTGAAAATTAGAACCGGACAGAAAAGCGTTGAACTGACGAACGTCACTCACTTATCAATTAGTGACTATGACCATGTCTTGCTTAATAGCAACGCGCCTAATTCTAAAATTGCTATGAACCGTGGAACAGGATTGTATACGGGACTAATATTAAGTAACGGTATCGATCAACAACTTATCCATAGTTCAACTTCAGTTCCTCAATTATTCTCTGTCTCATTAGTTAATAATGGAACATTAAGCGTAACCAGTAACTCTTCGCCCCAAAAAACACATCTTTTCGGTAACGTCTCCAGTATACACTTCACAAGCAATAATCCTCTGGAAGTGGTCGTGCGCCAGCCTACAATCAGAATTACCGATGGCAAGATCATGTTAAATAATCTATACGCTGAATCAGACGACCTGTATAGAAAAATAGGCGCATCTCTGGCCGACCTCAAAGTATTGGGTAATATGTCTATTTCCATAGTTATGGCTGATACATATGCGTTAGCAAAATTAGACACTTCTGATGCCCGTGTTAAGAGAGTTCCATCTTTGCCTCAGTATAATGAATTAGAATCATTTCTTCCGAATCTTACCTTGGCTAGGATCTATTCTATTCCTCCATTGATACTCCTGTTTTCCTTGCTTCCGTTTTTAATTGGGATAATTTTTCTTATTTACAGTCCTAGAAAAATATTGGAATCAACGTAGGCGTAGACGTAGATATTTGTCTTATCTTAGTTGGTAGAAGGTATATGATGTGTCACTAGTCCAGCTCGTATGTTGTATAGGATCTATCAATGCTTATTCACATTCACTTATTCAGTCTCTGTTAAGAATGGCAGATTAGGTTGCAAGCAGTTTTGTTATTGACATCAAAGTATATTTCTATGGTTATGAGAGCGTACCCCCCCCCGCCATGGCAAAATGCGTTTTTTTGCCAGCTCTTTTCGAATAACTTAACATGACACAGACAGTAACAGGCAAGCCCTTTAATTCTAGGTTTTTCTCTTATATCTCATTCAGGATAGACCTTCTATGAACGAATTTATTTCAGGCATAGCCTTTTTGCTTTAAGCCAAACCAGAGTATGCTGATTTCCAGCATACGGGCTTCAGCCCGACCATATTTGAAGAATGAGCGTGTAGAACTATTCACCTGACTTTATTTCATGAATGGCGTGTACGGTGGAGGTCAATTGTTACTTTTTGTTAAAAGGTGTGTTATAAGGCCATATTCCAGTTCGTGATATACCATTGTCTTGCCTATTAGTTGCACATTGGAACCATGTTTTATTTAGACTGCTTCGGATCCCATTCTTAGAAGCTCTAACAGAGCAGGTGAGATTCTTAAAAAAAAATCCACTCCGGAGCCTAAGTTATTTCAATATGAAAAACCAATATTCTGTTATCAATAGAAAAAAAATGAATGTTGCGTTTATAAACAACCTCTTTCTTCAAGTTTGCTATATATGCAAAAATCAGATATGTCATGTGTATTATTCGCAATCGTTTTATCGACCTTTCTTCTGTACCTCATAATGCCAGTTTACGGACAATCTCAGTCTTCAACAACCAGTGCAACAAAAGCTGGTGACAGCGTATCAGTCAGTGCAAGTGTCACTGTTCAGGTCACCAATGAATCACTCAAGACTAAAGATGGAATGTTAAGATCTTCTGTTATAAGTTTCCTTAATTCAGGTCCAAATGTATTAAAAACGCTAGCAACGGATCAACCCATTGTTAAGACGAAAATTGTAAATCAAATAAATAATGTCACACAGAGTGTTCAGGGCTTAGATGCGACTAATGCTATAATTGGGATTGAAGTAAGTAAAGCCCTTAAAACTATCGTTTCATCCACAGACAAATCAAATCAAGAAGGTACGGTTGCTATTCAAACGTCTTCAACTTGTAAACCAATGAATACTAAGGCCATTTCCTGCGACAATACGGTTACGATAAAGTAGACTTTAGCTGATTACCTAAAGAGAATTAAAGAATTACGAAGAGCTGGTAATCCATTAACGGGCTAAAATGAATTTCGCAGACGACATTCTATTTCTGTGAGCGATACTAATGGAGGTAACAGATAAACATAGAATTCGTCTCAGTTCGATGTAATTATTACTTTTGTTCCAAGATAAGGTTTATTACTCCCTTTTTGCCCATATTTGAGTAAAAATGCATATCAAGGATATAACGTTAAAAAAGATTATTCAATTTGAAATAGAATTTTCTAAGTCTAAAAATAAGGCCGAGATTATTTTGTTTCTGTCGTCTATCCTGATATTACTTACAAGTATTTCAGTTATAACGGAAATGGGGTTTGCAAATGGTCTCACTCCGTCTGTGGATGTACCAGGTAAAAAAAATCTAAGTGAACAATTGATATTTCATGCGTGGGGTACAGAAACTAAATTGGACTTACAAAAAATTAACAATAGTGCCCTAAGGATTCAGGGAAGTACCGGAAAAACTTCATCCGGCTTTACGTCCCAAAATCTCGACTATGAAGGCAAGTATATTACACTCAATATCGGTAATCTGGTAAAGTCTCCTCTCGCATCCCACATATCTTTTTCATTTGACGTCAAGGGATTGTTTAAGGATTATAGACTAATCTACACAAATGGTCCAATTGCGGCTGGCTGGGTGAATAATACTTATTATCAAGACATAGGCCCACATTCGAGTACATTTATCAACCTACCGGTTGCAATTTCTAATGTAAATGGAATGTATCTACTTCTGAAGAGAGTAACTATCGTTATTGACGGTCAAACAACTGTTACTCCATTAGAATTTAGCATAGAATCCAAAACTAATTGAAAAAGTATTTTTTCTTATCATCCGCTAAGCTTACTGATTATAAATTAGGGTGATATGGAAACTCACTGTCGGGAATTTTCATCATCTTTACGATCGATTGTTTTGATTAGCCGTGCAGGGTTTCCAGCCACGACTGTGTAAGGTTCGACATCTTTTAGAACAATAGAACCAGAACCCACGACGCTGTTCTCTCCAATGGTCACTCCTGGTAGAATTATGCACGATGGAGCGATCCAGCATCCCTTACCTATTACAACAGCGGCAGTTTGTCTTGGATAAATTTTACTTAAAAATGGAGACCAATTAGAAGCATGAGTAAAGATCATTGTTCTCATACCTATCGACACGTTATCTTCTATAGTTATTAAATTTGGATGAAAGAGATCTAAATGTACATTATCTCCTATGAAAACATCTTTGCCAATCTTGACACCCCTCCATCGATGGAGAGCAACTGTCATTGTAGGTAAAGGTGACTTTGCTGCTAAACCATGGAGCATCCATAACTTCAGAAGCTTTAGCTGGAGATGTTTTTTGCTCCTTACTTTGTAATATTTCATTAGGTCTTCGTAAGCTGCTTCTTCTTGCGGGTTCACAATTATTTGATCGATATTTACCCTTAAGTATATGTTAGAATAAAAAAAGAGAATAATCTTCTATAGTCCCTATGTAAATGAGGGAGTTTGATACTTGGACTTTAGTGCGACTTATATATTTCATCACACGGTTAAGCAGAAGTGATCAATATTGATTACAACCGGAAGGAATAACAAAATTTATCTTCCAAGCGCAAAAGGAACATGCAATGTACTATATGTCATTAGTCATCCCTCCAGTTCCATCTAGGAGCATGATGTTTAAGTTCATGATATACCTGAGCCATATGCTTGGATTCGTATCCCTTTTTCAGCACGTAAAGAATAAAGTCCTCAAGAACTTTACACGGATCCTTGTACATTTTTTGCGACCGTAGGTAACCGATCTTGGCAGATGCAGGTAATTTATTGTAAGATTGGACCTTGCCAAGTTCGTAAGAATGAAAGTCAAATATCACAAGTTCGGGCAACCCGAACATTTTGAACATAGCCTTGAAGGTATCTAGTCCCAAAAGTTGGATATAGCTAAGACTGATAGGTACTCTTATAGTCGGGATTACGCTAAATGGAAGTTCCAGCAGGCCGCATGATTGTACTACGAATGGTCCTGTTGGGAATCTTAATCTATTGTATCTGCCAGGGAAGTAAGCAGGAAATATTGACGAATCAAATTTGACACCCTTTCCCAACAAAAAATCAATCTCTGGCATAGTTATAATCCCTTGAGGAGCTCGGTATCCGAGTGGAACTTTTCCTAACACTCTCACATACGCATTTATCCCCTTCTCAATATCATCTATTTTCGATCCCTGTTCAACGCGATGATAGTAAGAATGAGATTCTATTTCTACATCTAAAGCCAGAAGCCGATCGATTAGGCTGGGGTTGTCATCGAGGGTTTTTCCAGTAACAAATGCGGTAAGTTTGATCTCATATCGGTTGATAAGATCTTCTAATTTGGGAAGATCTTTCAAACCGAAATAGACATCTTTTGTTAAGAGACCTCCGAAATCTGGTTCAATGTCGATTGTGAAACAAATGGTTTTACTCATGCAAGAATGACCTACTTTTATCGTGTGGGATCCCGAATTTTAAACCATCTGTTCTTCAAGATCAGAATAAGAATGGGACTATGAGGCTGGAGGGAGGGATATCCTGGTAGAAAACCTATTTTGAAAGAAACTTATCTACTGGTTAAAAATGGTAACTATTAGTTTTCATGAATATTGACATTTTGCTGGTATTTTGAAACTCTACGAATATAAATTCCCTTTCCCGCATATGATTAATGGTATATTTAAGCCCAGGTATTCATGATTTTCAAACTGCGTTACGGCGAGGTATATATTCAATGTTGAAAAGTAATAATTAGTCAGCAGAGCGAAATTTGATGCGCAGCGATACCAATTACAATGGCAAAGAGGTTCGTAAAATTCTACATGTTACACCTTGGTTTCCTCCAGATAGAGGTGGAATAGCTATTCACGTGAATGCTTTGTGTGAAAAGCTGCAAGCATTAGGTATTGATATCTCTATTATTGCACCAAGGAATATCTTAATTCCCAAAGAAAATGAAAGTACTACGATGAAGGTAACCAGGTTAACTTCTATTTTTCTACCCGGATGGCCTTATTCTACTCTTAGAAGTGTTAGCGTACCGATAGATTTGGGCATGCGAATTCGCTCTATAATCAAACATGGAAATTTTGACTTGGTACATGTTCACGATCTGCACTATCCAATATCATGGATGGGAATTTACTTTGCCAGAAAATACAATATACCATCAATTTTGACATTGCATGGCATGTATGGACTGAATCCCAAAGTGATGGGAGGCAAAACCAGAAGCGAAGAACTCATGTACAAGTATTTGTTTTCCCGTGTTATTGCAAGCAGTAACGTAGTTATAGGCTTAACTAAAAACATTACAGGTCTTGCACAAAAATACTCCAAGCGAAGTACAAATTATCGTACGATACCGAATGGTGTTACTGTCGAAATCTTTCGAGCAAATATCACCTTAAAACAGAAGTTCAGGGAAAAGTACAAACTCTCTAAAGACTCCATTGTTGTTCTTTTTATAGGGCGGCTAGAACATGTTAAAGGGATTATCGAATTTGCGAATGCGATGAAACCACTTCTTCAAAATAAACCTCAAAACATGGAAGTACTGATAGTCGGTTCGGGATCGCTAGAATCTGAAGTTCAAGGGATCCTGAGCCAATTAGCCAAAGTGTATATCATTGGCTGGCTTCCGAATGATTTAATTCACGAAATATATATCGCCTCAGACATATTTGTAATTCCCTCTAAATTTGAAGGTCTTCCTTTTACCGTCCTGGAGGCAATGAATGCAGGCTTGCATATTGTTTACAGCCCCGTAGGTGGCATACCAGAAATACTTGAAGGATATTCAATGAAATCGATCCTTACAGAAGTAACAAGCGAGGAAATAGAAAAGGTACTTCGGAACCTATTACAAAATGGTTCTCTTTCAAAAGATATAAATTCACTTGATTATGCGCAGCAATTTGACTGGAATAGAATTACACAGCAAATTGTTAATTTATACAAACAAACTATATCAAGATAATATCCGATGGAATTTCATGAAATCTGTCTGCGGGCATCAGTCTTAGACAGAAGGGGACCATGGCGAGCCAATGATCTCTAATCGTTCATGTGTTTATTTACTAATCTTCTAGTACACAAGAATCTATTGCTGTTTCACGACTTCCCTAATAAATTATTATAAATCTCATAATATTCCTTCTCCATAACAGGCCAATTATATTTCTCTCCAAATGCTTTTCGACCGTTTTTTCCTAGTTTGTGACGTAATTCGGGATCATCCCTTAACTTGATTATTGCTTGCCTTACCTCATTGACATCATCATAATCTACCATAATTCCACAGTCGTACTCATTGATTATCTCTTCAGCTAAATTTGTAACTACGGGAATACTGAGCATCATCGCTTCGAAGATCTTGTTTGGCATTGCATAATTATTTATTGGGATTCTAAGATCATATAAGATACCCATTACATCTGCCTGCCCCTCTAAAGAAAGAGATTCCGTCGGACTCAATACACCTTCGTATTGTACATTTGGGGTAGAGGAAATACGCTTGAGCATCTCATCATCGTAAATTCTACCGGCAACAACGAGACGAACGTCCTTGAGTTCTGAAATGGCCTTTGCCAAAACTTCTAGTCCACGTGTTTTCACAATTGGACCGGTGTAAACAACCGTGAAAATATTATGTTTTGGAGAAATTTCAGTGCGGTCTTCAGGACAATTCATTACTATTGCATAGCGAGATGTTCTAAATCTGAACGTCTTTAACAATTTCTCAGACACTGTTACCAAAATGTCTGCTCTTTTGCTGAAAAAATCTTCAGCAGAATTTACGATCGAGTAAAGTCGTTTATATTTGCGAGGAACATTTACCATAGCATATCTGTCAAATACCTCAAATATTAGTTTCCTTCTGAGCATCAATTTATAAATAAAACAAGGCACTACAGTATCCAGGTCACAGGCGTGAACAATTTGGGGCCGCAAATAAAATAGTTGTAGTAGAATCCATGTCCAAAATATCGGAAAATAAAATACTAGAGAGGGTCTTCCAAAAGGTGCTTTTAAACCAAAAAGCTTAATGGGTGGGGGAAGGTTGTTGATCTTCCCTGACACTTTTCTTTCACGATTCCATCCGAGCACAGCCAAGGAATAATGTTTATTGAGCGAGCTAATAATTTTCCTCACCCGAGGATCTTCGGTAGGCAAACCTGATCTTACTAATACGATTTCAGTCAATGTTACCCTTTTTCCATGCAATCAAAGTATAAAATAAAGTATTTAAATGACAATTAGGATTCTCTATGAAATTTTATTAGAAACTATGCTTTCGTCGTAAATTCAATTCCTGAAAAAATCTTGATTCATTTTATTGATAATCCGCGGTTCCTCATCTAATGTCTAAATTGAAAGCAGGTTTCGATAAGTCAAACTCGAAATCTCGGATATTGCTTAGTCATGAAGTATCTACATTTTTTACGACGCTTTGAATACTTCCAAACGAAAACAGGAAATCTTGTTAACATATTAATGATCGTTTTCCTTGTGATAGAAAAATGTCCGTCACAGAAGAATGTGTTTAATAGATCATTCCTATTGTAACTGTTATCTTTCCTTTTTTCAAGTTTCTTATACTCAAGCAGTTAACATTGAAATATTGCTTAATTGATGGTAAGGCGTTGTCTAGTGTAAAGTCATATTTTGATAGTCATTCTCATAGTCATGCATATCATAGCGATCCTAAGATTTATGAAAGCGTATTCACTTCAATACGTAATAACAAAAATACCGAAGACATGAGGATCCTTGACGTGGGATGCGGTGATGGTAGTTTTATGATTCATGCTCGTGACGCAGGAATCCGCGGAACTTTTTTGGGTACCGATGTATCTTTTGGTATGTTAAAAACCGCCCAGGATGGCATAAGGGGATTAAATATCGACTTAATAGCATGTGACGCGTTCAATTTACCCATCAAAGATAAAGATAATTTTGATATTATACACCTTGATTCAGTACTTCATCATCTCATCGCTCGAACAAAGACAAAAAGCTTTAATCTTTGTAGAAAACTGCTCAATCGTTTATGTGAGAGAGTTATAAATGGCGGTATGTTGATTGTCGAAGAGGTTTACTATGACTCTTACATAATTCCTTCCTTCACTTCCTTTGTCATATTCCATGGATTAAAAATGCTAAATTTCTTGCATTTGGATCTTAAGGGTATAATAAGAGATATTGAGCCCGGACTAGAAGTAAATTTCATGCAAACGATGCAGCTTGAAAGATTGCTGAATAACTTGAAGGGGGAGGTTACTATACTCAGTAGGCAATCATGGCATGTTCCGAGTTTATATCGCTTGTGTATGCTGAAGGAATTAGGTCATGTAGCATTGTCATATAATAAACGACACTGAGCATAATCTTCTGAGAGAATCATACGTTGAAGATTAGACTATTAGAATGAGGCGTTAAGCTTTTTTGCAATCATGGTAACAAAACTTAATGTTGAATTCGCTATATTTTTAGGCAGAATCGATAATGCATCTTGAACGTCGGATCTATTCAGAATTAGTAACTTCAAGAACACTATGTATGATATTATCATGGTGAGGATTATACCTAAAATATAATTTATGCCAACAAAACTAAAGGCAGCTGCCAAAGCAGTAGGTACAATAAATAGAACGATAATTTCTTTCCAAATTATCTTCATTCGGATTTGTTGAGCAATGATTACTGAAATAAGAAGAACTATGAGTGATCCTGAGGTATAGCTCAATGCAGCTCCAATTCCTCCAAAGACTGGGACTAGCACAAAATAAAGTATAACACGCGGGATTGTTGCAGCAAGACCTATAACAAGTACCTGTTTGTAATGGCCATAGGCATAAACCAAAGCACTAATACCACTCATTACTGCATTTGGTACCATTGTAAATAACAATATGGATAATGTTGATGATCCTGGTGTATATTCAGCACCAAACAAATTCATAACTTGGTTAGAATAAAAAATAAGCGCGCTTGCAAAAGGCAATATTATTGTCAAACTCATTTTTATTATACGCCATGCGAATCTTTTGCGACCGTCGCTCATTGCGCTAAGAGCTGGAAAAGCAATTGAGGGCAAAACTGACATCCCGGTCGATAATCCGAATGCCATTGAAAATGCTATTGAATAAATCCCCGCTTGTCCTGCCCCATGTGAACCTAGCACAACTATCAGCCCTAGTTGTGAACCTATGATGGCAATTACGCCCGGTATCCAGTTTGGCATACCCGCAATGAGCGTTTTTTTGGATGCAAGGGAAAAGCTCACTTGACTTTCATATTTTGATTCTTTCGTGGTAATGAAAAAAATGCTAGCAGCTAGAATAACAGATAATGCAATTGGGTACAGGGTAAATCCGAGTGTTACGCCAAGTGCACCCATGTTGAATAAAATAAAACCAACCGTTGCCACGAGTTTGACGATTGTAGAAATTATGATTGAAATAGGCAATATCTTAGTTTTTAAGGAGGCTATAATGATTGCACGAAGAAGTCCTGCGACTGCAGACGATCCAACAAAAAGAATTGAAATAATAATAAGACTAGTATCGAACTTAAACAAAGTAGATAACCAATCCTTAGCTACATAAATGCTAACGCTACATACTATTATTCCAATCGATACCAAAAATAGGGACGCTCTGATATAAACTGCTGCTTCTTTTAGTCTTTGTTCAAAGTAGCACTTTCCCAGGAAGCGCTGGACACCAGTAGGAACTCCAAGAATTACAACTGTTGAAAAAATACCAGCCATCGATACTACAGCAGAAGATGTCCCTATTACTTCAGGACTGGTGATTTTGGTTATTATAAGCCAAAGTATATATCCAGAGAATATGGTTGCGATAATTTCTGCATATAAGAAAGCTGCTCCCCTGCCGACCTCCTGTTTACTCAATTATTTGTCTATTCCTCTTCCCAAAATAGCTATGTAAACTAATCATATTTATCCCCAGTGATTTCAATCTTTATCTTGACATTTAAACGAGAAATTCAATTATAATATTAATTTATGTCATTCGGCAAGCAATTTCTCATAGTATCGCACAATTTTCGAATAGATTTTATCTTCATCATATTCCTTAGCTTTCATTTTTGCATTATTCCCCAATTTTGTTCGAAAGGAATTGTCGTCTAGCAGGGATATTATCGCACTACTAATTTCTTTGTGATCGTTTGGATTTACTAGCAAAGCGCTAATGTTATGATCCAGTAGATCTTGATTTGCAGGGATGTTACTACAAATTATTGCTCGTCCACATGCCATGGCTTCCAATATGGATATCGATAGTCCCTCTGTGTACGATGGTAGCACAAAAATGTCAAGTGCAGATAGAATTTTATCAATATCGTATCTAACACCACAAAAAATAACATTGTCTTGCATGCCATTTTCGTGTACAAAAAGCTTAAGCTGATGTTCTAATGGGCCAGTACCTACTAACATAATCTTTGTTGTAGGATGAATCTGAGAAACTCCAGTGAAGGATCTTAGAAGACCTAAGAGGTTTTTTTCAGGTGAAAATCTACCTACAAACCCTATAACTGGTGTGGCCCTGTCTATTCCCATTTCCCTTCGTATGAGATCTCTACTAATGTCGGAAAATTCAAAATCCGCTAATTTTATAGGAATTGGTATGAACTCGATTTTTTTAGATATTTTTTCAAAATATTTTTTTATAGATGGACTTACTGCTATTGTCCCGGAAGCATTTTTGATTGTAAAACAATCCAAACCGTGCTCATTGCGAAGAGAAATGTTCTTCAGTAAACCTTGGATATTCGATTCGAGTGTTTTATGTCGAATACCATGAGAGCTAATTACGGTAGGAATATGCATGATTTTGCCAGATATTATTGCAGCCAGGCCCGAGTACCCTGTATCCTGGGCATGAATTAATGTAATAGGATTCTTCCAATTAACTATCATGATTCTAAAAATCCATTGCAGAGTCATTATCATTCTAGAGAACGCGAATAGGAAATACGGGAGTCTCGACAATCTAAATCTGTTTTTCCTTATTATTTTGTCTTTTACGATGTCTCCTGCATGAACGTTAGATAACATTTTTGTTTTTACATTAACAAATCCACTTCCCATTAGTGTCACTCGGTAGTTGTGGGAAAACAGCCAATTTCCGAAAGAAATCGTGAACTTCTCTTCTCCTCCATAGGCTATGTCAAATATCCTCCCAGATGTTACTAGACAAATATGCAATATGATTGTCTCTTTTTAACCCATGTACTTTGGATAATAAATCTACTACTAAGGAATATTTGATCAATTTCGACCATAGGTACTTTCAATTAACCTAGTAACTCTGCGAGATACCCCAGCTCTTCCGAAAGGTTGTTTCCTTGACTTGAATCTCCTAGTGATTGCATCATAATGAGATTCTACGTAGCCAACAGTTTTAGTAATGTCTGAGGTAATGTAGCCGGATAAAAAATTAATACCTGCTTCTATTGTTTCGATCCACTCTGTTTGACATCTTAACGTAATACAAGGGGTACGCAAAATACATGCCTCTTGTTGTATTCCGCCCGAATCAGTTAACACGAATTGTGCATGTTTAATTAAACCAAGTGAATCAAGGTACCCAACAGGCTTCATAACATGAATGTTATTGAGATAACTGGTCAACCCATATTTCAAGATTTGAGATCTTGTATGTGGATGACAAGGGAAAACCAATTTTACCTGGTGGGATAAACTATCAAGAGCGACGAGGATATTTCTAATTCTTTCCTTGTTTGTTATATTCTCTCTTCTGTGAATAGTTACTAGGGAATATGATGTCTTAAGATTTGCCACTGTTTGCGGTATCTTCTTTTCAATTTTTTTTATCAAGTCTACTATCGGATGACCGGTGAGATAAATTTTGGAATCGTCTATGCCTTCTCTCAACAGGTTGTCTCTACAATTATTTGTTGGGACGAAATGCAGGTTGGCTATATCCGAAATAAGAACCCTGTTGACCTCCTCAGACATTGATTTATCGAACGACCTACAGCCTGCTTCCACATGTCCAATTGGTATATTCAATTTTGACGATGCTATCGAAGCACCCAGTGCAGAATTTGTATCTCCTTCTACCAATATTATCTCGGGTTTTTCAATTTTTAGTATATTTTCACATTTTGCAATTATTTTGCCAGTCTGAATGCCCTGAGATGATGATTTTACTTTCAAGAAATAGTCAGGAGATGGCAGCTCCAGTTCGTTTACGAAAATATCCGACATCTCAAAGTCAAAATGCTGACCAGTGTGAACGAATATAAGTTCGTGTCCTCTTGCTCGAATTTCCTGAATTACAGGCTGCATCTTGATTAATTCCGGCCGGGTCCCCAAAATTGCTGCTATTTTCAACTTAGATCCTCAAATAAATTTTCGAAAATTCTCACAAAGGCTATTTTACATCACTATCCTCTTCTTAAGAAAGAAAACCTCTGCGATTATTTATTTTAAACTGACTCTGCACTTTGCTAATGCAATATTCTTCCTTCATCAACACGTAAATGAATTACGCCTACAAAACTCACGCTACGCACTTGGTAATTCACGCTATATACGCTAATAATCTATTTATCCCGTGTAAGGATTATAGAGATTTAGACTAGGGAAGATCAAATTTGATGAGTCAGAATATCTGGGAACAAGTTGGCTATGGCGGTCAGAGACAGAGGAGAAGGGCAGAAATTGTGAAGTCCGCTTTAAGAAGCCATCGTGTTAGAATTGTTCTTGATGCAGGTTGCGCAGAAGGCTATGCGACACGTTTCATTACCGATTTATCGGACTTCGTGGTCGGATTGGAATTAAACATCGAAACTCTTAATATCGCAAGAAAGAAAGTAAGCGGTGTTTCGTTTATCAATGCTTCCATAAAATTCTTGCCATTTCGAGATAATATTTTCGAAGCGATCTGTATTCTGGAAGTTTTAGAACACATGGACATTGATCTCCAACGCGATTGCCTAAATGAAGTGAACCGAGTTTTGGAATCCAGCGGTGTAATCGTAATTTCGGTACCTTACAAAGAGAGAGTAATACATACGAACTGTATTCACTGTGGCAAACTTACGCCCTTATATGGACATCTTCAAAGTTTGGATGAACACAAGATAACTTCATTGTTGACCCCCCATCAATTTTCGTTGACTAAGATACATCACCTTCCCAACTTAGGAATTATATCTTGCTCCCGTCTATTTGAACGGTTTCCGTTACCCCTTTGGCTAGTAGTAAATAAAGTGCTTGGACTCGTAAGTAAAGGATATTGGATAGTGTTACAATACAAGAGAGAGTAATTTTTTCTCAGGTCCTACCACCTATGCTTCATAATTTTATTTTATTTTATTCAAAATGTTAATTATCTGCTTGGAAGAGGTTCCGTCACCGAAGGGACTTCTCGAGCATTGCCTTTGTTTATTGGACCATTCACTTAATATTTCTTCAGCTATCGCAGATGCCTTCAAACGTACAAGTTTAGCAAAACGAGTTTTTATTGCCTCCTGTCTTTCCGTACTGTTCCTGAGTACTATGACTTTCTTGCAGATTGCTGGAGCCGTGGCTTCTTCCTGTATACCTCCTGAGTCAGTTATTAACAACTTTGAATGCTTCATTAATAGGAGAAAATCGAGATAACCTTGCGGATGCATTAAATAGATGTTCTTGTTCTTTGAAAGCTTGTCATAAAAATTAAAGTGTTTCAGCATTTTTTTGGTACGGGGATGTAAAGGGATTACAATCGGAACCTCTGACATAATTAGTCCTTCTACAATGTTACTTAGCACCTTGCGATTGTCAACATTTTCTGATCTATGGAATGTCGCAATTGAATATTCGGAGAATGGTATCACCTTACTTTGACTAGCTTTTTTTTCTGCAATTGGCAGATGTTGGTTTACTGCATCAATAACTGTGTTACCGGTTACATAAACGTGCCCAAAGACGTTCTCACGTAGTAAATTTTGCCTCGAATTTCGCGTTGGTGCGAAGAGATAATTCGATATGTGATCGACCATTCGTCTATTGTGTTCCTCTGGCATACGCCAGTCGAAGCTACGCAATCCCGCTTCAACATGAGCCAATGGCGATCTGCTTTTAACGGCAGCGAGAGCAGCCGCTAAGACACTGTTAGTGTCACCTTGAACAATAACTAAATTCAAATTCCGCTTCTTGTTTAAAATATATTCCAGATTTTTCATTATTTCGGCAATTTGAGAAGCTGGAGAATGAGACCTTAATCGAAAGCTGAGATTAGGTTCTGGAAGTTCTAAATCATTGATCATATTTTCGGACAGAGAAAAATCGTAATGTTGTCCGGTGTGAACAAAAAAAAGTCTCTTTTTTGTTCGTAATATCTCACGAATAATCGGAGCAACCTTTATTATTTCAGGTCTGGTGCCTGCTACTACCACGTAATTGTCCACGTCCCGTACAGTCATGTTATTAATATAATAATTTTAATATGAGGTAATGATTTTTTATAAATGACTTATGTTCGCAATTGACGGAGACAGCGCCTCTCTCGAGCAAAAAATAAAGAATAGGGATGCTAACATTCTAATTCTGGGCCTCGGTCAGGTCGGATTGCCTACTGCCCTCGCATTCTTGGATGCGGGATACAAGACTATAGGACTAGACATTAATACTTCGTTGGTTGATAAACTTAATTCAGGCTTTTGTCCGATTCCTGAAAAGGATTTTGGTGCTCTGATTAATAGATATCTTGGAGAAGGGAGATTCTCAATTACAGACAATAGTGATTCTCTGGCTAATGCTGATGTTGTGATAATATGCGTACCAACTCCATTAAATAAGCCCAGGACAAATGCTGACTTGCATTTATTAGACGAGGCGGTCGCCACCTTGGGAAGCAAACTAACTGGAATGAAACTAATAATTATTGAGAGTACAATTCCACCCCGAACCATGAAAGATCGTGTGATACCAAAACTTGAAAGTGTATCTGGGCGGAAAAGTGGAGTAAATTTTTTGGTATCTTTTTGTCCCGAGCGAATATCGCCAGGTAATGCATTGAAGGAATTCTCGAATAATGATAGATTAATTGGTGCTGAAGATCCTACTAGTTTGCATGCTACCTTTGAACTTCTTTCCAACGTGACCAAAGGTAGTATACATCAAACGGACTCTGTTACTGCAGAAGTTTCTAAGCTTGCTGAGAATTCATATCGCGATGTAAATATAGCATTTGCTAATGAGCTAGCCCTAATTTGTGAGCAAAATCAAGTTGGGGTTAAGGATGTTATCAGGTTTGCCAATACTCATCCAAGGGTGAATATACATAGCCCAGGTCCGGGGGTTGGTGGACCATGTCTACCAAAGGACCCTTACCTATTACTTGCTAATTTCAACGCACAAAACTCGATTGTAAGAACGGCAAGATGGATCAATGATAAAATGCCAGAGCACGCAGCCAATCTAGTTTTGAGTAAAGTTGTACATTCTCGCAATTCTACCAATGAAATTCGTGTTCTTATACTCGGCTCCTCCTATAAACCAGACGTGAATGACTCTAGAAATTCCCCCACGGAAATGATTGTGTCAAGACTTAAGGGGGAAGGAATTAGTAACATTACGATTCACGACCCTTATTCAACCGAAACCTTCGGAGCTAAAACGACGTCAGATCTTTATGGGTCATTAGCCGAATCTAATTATGTAATACTAGCTACGGCACATTCGGATTATTTGCAACTAGGTCCTAATATGTTCAGAAAAGGCGCTGTAATTTTGGATACAGTGAGATTGTTCGATAAGTCAGAGTTCATCGAATGTGGTTTAGATTATATTTCAATTGGCTAGAAGGAACATTGAATGAAATTACTGCTTTAAGTTACCCCAAGTGCCTTGATTAGGTATATTCAATTAGTTTATCTTAAGATAAATCACCGGATAGGCAAATGGATTTTACAGATCCATTGTCAAATGACAATCAACCACTAAATAACGCTTAATTACGAACGCTATCATATATAAGCTCTAGGAATCTTTCTGCAAGTTTCTTCCTATCATAACGTTCTTTTACTAAAGATAGTGCTCTTTCTCTATAGCCTTCGGCTATCTCATTTCGTGCAACTTTCTCCATGACAAGACTCAGCGCCTCTGAATCTTCAGGAGTGCATATAAATCCAACCTGGTTGTCAAGTATAAGCCCACCGATTAAAGAATCCTGATAAGCTGATGCTATTACTGGGATGCCGCATGCAAGGTATTCCAATGCCTTAACCGGCATCGAATTCTTCCATAATGGATTAGCGTCATAGGGAACGATTCCTGCATCTGCAGAACAAATTATCTCAGCCAGTTCTATTTTATCCCTCTTCGCGCCTAAATAAACAACGCAGTCTTGTAATCCGAGCTCAACTGAAAGATCTAGTATTCTTTGCACCTCACTTCCATGACCTACCATGAGTAGTTTTGCTACACACCCATGTGCATTCATTTTTTGTAGAGCTTTTACAACTATGTCAAGGCGGTAATATGACCCTATTATACCGCTGAATATAAATACAAAGTCGTTAGGACTAAGTCCAATCTTAGTCCTTGAAACCAGCTTATCACGGGGCATGAAAACAGATAGATCCGCTCCGTTGGTAACAATCTTTACATCTTGCACACCCCTAGAAAGCAATTTTTGGGCAAATGTTTCTGTCACAGTCACTACTAAATTACTATGTACATAGCATCTTGTCATCATTCTTTTAAGGACGCGATAAGCGGATCTGTAAATTCTTGATGCCGAGGATGTAATTATGGCATCCTCCCATTCATCACGATAGTCAAAAAATATCTTACGTCTAAAAAAGTAAGCCGCTATGTAGGCGCCTAAAGCCGTCTCCCCATATGGTACTGAAATAATTACGAAATTGGGTCGGATAGCCCCAATTATGATGCACGAGGTGATAATCGAAGATAAGATATTCAAGAAAAGAACCAATGTATTCTGCATCATTATCACAGGAGTAAAATTATGAATTCTTATGCTGTCCTCAATTCTATATCCGGCCTTATTAAGACTTGACAAGGAGAAGACTCCTGCAACACTCACTTCATGACCTCGATTGTTGATAAACGCTGCGTGTTGAGATATCCGTGTCCACGCCGCTCCAGGAAATGGGTTGGGATAATGCAATACAAAGAGAAATTTGTTCATGAAGGATCAATACGCTTGTAAAAGAGTATGGCCTATTCTCTTATTTCTCTGGTTACTCCTTGTTGATATTTTATATCCCTCAAACTGAAAAAATTTCAATTGAAACTTATCGACTATCAATTACTAGTATCATCGTCTGCTGTATTGGCGATACTCGTTATATAACAATTTATTTATTCGATACCAGGTTACTCCATTATTGAATCCAGAATTTTAAGAACAAGGTGTAGTTGAGTTCCAACGACCTTGAGAATCGAGCATATAATGCGGTTTAGGTAAAATAATGGTCACCTACTATTCGATCTAGGCAAATCATTGGTTTAAAATAATAATCTTTTTACTTGGGTTCAAGAATGGAATAAAAGAAGTTGCTGAACTCAAGCTGTGATACTCCCTTTTTACTTGTTAGTCCGATGCTTTACAAGCTTTTTATCTCAACTATTGAAACGGTTGAGAAACAACCAGACAACAGGGATCTAGTACATTATTACAGAAATAATATAGATGGAACATTTCTTAGTTTGTTGAAGAGCTAGTTTATTATGCATATCAATCAACGACAAATTCTCTCAGTTTTCATTGTTCTAGTAATTGCAGGATTTTTCTCATCATTTACATTTTGGCTTATTAAGGAATGGATCAAATTTCCGTTATTCGTCTTTGAAATGTTTGCTTCAATAACAGTTTATCTTATTTTGATTAATTACGACCCGAAGATTTTTGTAAAAAATAGTGCGAGAATAGGAAGATCCCTTGAAATCTTTACACACATTTGCTTGGTTATTTTTGCGTCCATTTTGCTAACAGCGAATACATTGAATCTCGAGTTTACCCAAACAATATTCCCTCTTCTATTAGCATTCGCGTGTGGTTCACTCTTGTCTGGATATTCATTGGTAACGATCTTTCGACTACGAAGTTATTTTTCCCGATTGGAGGTCGTACTTCTCTCTTTTGTACTAAGTTTTATATTCTCCGGCATAGTAACACTACCTCTTATATGGGTTACTGAAAATGTCAGAAGCATTTTGAATCCACTTTTCTATTTAACCATTGGGTTGATTTCAACATTTATGGTATTACGAGATTTTAGACGGGAAGAGAAAAAATCTAAAGAACTCAACCTTGCTGGAAGAACAACATCTTTAGCCAGAAGCTTAGATATTTTGGCAATATTGATATCCATTGGTTTCTATGTTTTCTATTTTTTAATTACTTATCCAAATGCTGCTCTTCTTCCTGACAGTGATATATCCAGGCATTTTGGTGCTGCAATTACCCTCTTACGAACGCCTGATTTCTATTCATTGTTTAGTTACTTACTCTTTCATGCATTTGAGGGATCTATCATTACTTTGTCTGGTGTTATGAATATTTCAATAGGAACTTTTTTTTCACTACTTGTAACCCTAAATATATTTTTGCCAGTAGCAGTATACATCGTAGCGAAAAGGTTTCTTGAAAATGTTGACAAGAGAATCCCTGCTATCGCAGTCATTTTCTATACTTTTTTGAGCAATTTCTCATTTATTTATTACACCCAGCTAAATCTTATTGGTACCGCATCCAACGATATTCAATTTCTGCTGGCGGACAAGACGTATGATTCGATTATTAATTTCTTACAGCCTTTTTCATTTTTTGTTCCACTATCAGTATCATTTATTATCTTCATCTTCATATTTTCATTACTCAAAAATTCTGACATGCCACGATCACGATTCATCCCTCTCTTTACGGTACTCATTTTTGCGATGTATTTGACTCATGTAGTAGAAGCCGTGATTTTCTCAGTTTTTCTTGCAATTTATTCTCTTGTTTCAAGGAAATTGAAGATACGCCTGGACGATGCATTATTTTCGACGCTCATTGCTTTTGTATTAATTGGCATGTGGTTTGCTTATATATCCTTAGTATGGCCTTCACCCCAAAGACTCACAACGATAAGTATAGCCACCGTGTACCCTTTTGCTGTACCAATAGTGCTGGTTGGTGGTACCATGATTTGGCGGAAGAAGATTCTTCCAAAAATCAAATTAGGGATAAAGATAAAAACTTCCGTTGGTAGAAGATTTTATTTCATTCTATGCACGATAATTGTATGTGTATATCTGTTCGGCTTCCTGACGTGGTTCTTCATCGAAGATTTTAGAGCTAGCTCTCTTGCAAACACAGGAATCGTACCCTGGTTCATATACCCTCTGCTGCTTGGAACGGTAGGACTGCTGGGTCTATTATCTGTAAAATACTTGAACAATATTTTCCCAAATAGTTATGTAGTTATTCTTCTTTCAGCAGCAGGTTTTATGTTTCTGCTAGGGAGGATCATATCTTATTCAAGCCTAAATTTTATTATAGTTAGTTATTGGGAAAAGAGGCTAATTCTGATAATTTTTATGTTCCTGTCTCTTCTCGCTCCTATACCTTTAATCAAGTTTGCTGAACGAATGAATTTCTTTCAACCGACCAAAAAATCGTTCTTCAATACGAACAATATTGCTTTATTGGTTTTAGTCTCCATTATTATTTTTTCAGGCTTTTCCTCCATGGTTCTTCAATCGGACTATTGGTTTAACTTCGCCAATAAATTTAGGATAGGCGAGGAAGAAGTACAAGCAGTTACGTTTCTTAAAAACGAATTGCAACGCGATCCCAGGTCATTTACTGTCGCACTTTCTCCATATTCGAGCTACGTAACAGCCCTTGCAGCCCCCGCGTATCAATTATCTCTACCACAAATTCTAGTATTGTCCAAGTATCCTGATCTCCCACTACTTGCATTGAGTTCGCACAATCTAAATCATGCTTATCTTTACGTACATGACCGTGATCTGCAATTATTGAATAAACAGCCGGAGAATTGGTTGACTCAGCATCTTCTTCGTATTCTTCCAATTATTTATTCAAACGAAAATGTAACTATTTTCAATGCATCCCACGTTTCCTATCCACTACCTGATTCAGATACTCACCTAATAATACCAAAAGATGGATACGATAATAATTGGTTCTATTCTTACGACATAGTTTCTCGATCTTCAAAAAATTATACGGCAATTTTAGATAAAGACGCAAATGCACTTCATGCAAAAACTGTAATTTTAACTTTTGATCCTGATAATCATCGTAGCTTTACTGACAAGTTTTCCCCTATCTTAAACAAGGCGTGGACTGTTGCTAAGGGAAACTGGAACCCTTCGACTGACGGCTTGCACGGCGGAAGTAACGACTCCAGGGCGTTAGATAATATGCTGCTCAGCCCTGTGTTATCCACTGCAAGAAATTTGAATGCAAGTACGTCATTTAGGATCAGTAACGAAGATTCCCAAAACGCAAATTACGCATCAATTGTCTATTCATGGATAGATCCCAAAAATTACGATTATGGAGGACTTACTGTTCTTCGAGACAAAATATATGTATCCTTCGTAAATGTCGTAAATGGTACGCAGTTTTTTTCTCCTCCTTGGCCTGGTTTAGATACTGGAATAAAATTTAACCCTAACGAAAGGTATGAGCTTGCTTTAAACATACAAGGTAATTCACGTGAAATATTACTGAACGGTACTCGATACTTTGGTGATTACAGTATCAGAAATCAAGGTTACGTTGGATTGAGTTATGGTCGAATTCATGATATCATCTTTGATTCTTTCAAAATTGACGAATGTGATAATAATGAACCTCAAGATCTTTCGAGCAATTACGTCAAATACGTCAATGATGGGGGTAACCTTTTTGTACTCAACTCTAATGGCTACGGCTCATTAGCAGATTATCTATTTAATGGATCGTCGTCACATTCAGACTTCCAAACATTCAAATTGGTAACAGTGCCTAACGGTCATAGTCGAGTTACTTCAGGAACAAATGATTCTTCTAATAGTATATCATTAACTCCTAATAGTAACGAAGTAGCAAATTTATCCCATAGGTCACTTCAAGATCAGCAAAATGTCTTTGTTTTACAAACAGTCGTAGGTAAGGGTAAGATAACTTATATAAACATTTATCCCATGATTTCAGACTTTTTTGATAATAAAATACCTGGTAGTAGTCTTTACAGTTTATACACTCAGATAACCGATATTATCCAAGCAAGTCCCATCAGATCAAGTCCGTTGAATTTTAAGGATATTTCGGCAATTTTCCGTAAAATGGATGGTACGGCGGGTAACTTCGAAGTGAACTCAACATCTCTTATTTTTCCCACCAAAATAGACACGATGAAAATCAGCGGTCAACACGCGAGTAATGGTACAGATTTCTCCATTTTTAATATCACCAATTTACACGTTGATGGATATGATCGGGCCCTACTCAATAGTAACACTAGCTATTTATTAGAAGGTGGGAAGGGCCTGTACAGTAAGTTGACTCTGGGCGATATGAAAAAATCTAACCTTCCTTCATCTACCCTATCATTGGAAATATTTTTCAAAAAGAACGCTACAATAAGTGGGACCTTGGGACAGCTTGCTGGACAAACCGCTCAAATTTATAATGTTTCTAAAATACATATTCTCGGCAAGGTCCCGATATCTATCTATGCTAGGGAGCCAATAGTCCGGATTAACAACGGAGATACAACCTTTAGTGCATTCCAATCAGCAAGGTTATATCCTATAACCGGAGTATCGGGACAGGAATTGCGTGTTAATGGAAATGTATCTTTTTCAACGTATATGACAGATTCTCACACTCTGGCCAGCAAGTTCAATTTCGAGGGCTCAACACAGCGAATCCCTCCCATGTCACAATACAATGAGTTCGCTTCATTGTTGCCAAGTATATCATTTGACAAGCTATATGGTATTCCTGTCTTTGTTCGCATGTTATCATTAATTCCATTTCTAATATCAGCTGTATTCCTTGTTTATGTGACCGAATCGCGCCGATCAGTTAAATAACTGGTAATCAATTCGGCTTAAAATTTGCCATCTTGTTCAAACAATTTTTTCCAATTAAGGAATAATAATACAGAAATATCCAAGGAAAGTCTTTTATAACACTTAACAATATTCCTAAACAATCGAAGATAGAGAGAGTATTATGGATTCTACATACCCGCCACGAATTTTAGCTTGTATTCCTGCCCACAATGAAGCAAAAAAAATTGGAGATATAATCAATAAGGCGAAAAAATACGTCACAGATGTTTTAGTTTATGACGACGGATCGGATGATAATACAGACCAGGTAGCCAAGGCTGCAGGCGCTACGGTCATACGGAGTCCGAGAAATAAGGGATACGGGGTTGCGATTAAGGCATTATTTGAGGCGGCACGAGAAGAAAAGGCTGACGTAATGGTGACACTGGATTCTGATGGCCAACATGATCCGGATCAGATTCCTGAAATTATTGAACCCATTGTAACTGAGCATTGTGACGTTGTGATTGGATCTAGATTCTTGGATGAATCTGATAAGGAAAGGGTGCCAAGATACAGAAGCTTCGGAATCAAAACTATAACAAAACTAACTCAAGTTGCCTCGTATCATAATATAACTGATGCTCAAAGTGGATTCCGAGCATATAGTAAAACAGCATTGTCCAAGATAAACCTCTTTGAAGATGGTATGTCTGTGTCAACTGAAATATTATTGAGATCTAAAGAAAAAAATCTTACAATAAAGGAGGTTCCAGTGACAATTAATTACAGCGTTGGAAAATCTTCCACACATAATCCACTCTCTCACGGCGTTGGAGTATTGTATTCTGTTTTACAGTTTATTTCTTTGCGTCACCCACTCGCTTTTTATGGGTTCCCCGGCATCGCATTATTGATTATATCAGCATTTTACATTAGCAATGCTATGGAGTTGTTCTCGGCAACTAGATACATATCTACGAATATGATATTAGTTTCTGTCGGAGCAGCTGTAGTGGGAGTAGTTTTGTTGGCAACTGGTGCTATCCTTTATACGATAACCGCGCTGCTTAAGGGAAGAATAAGAGAAATCTGAAAATATCTATCGGCGGTTGCCGATAGGTCAATGTTGGAAAATTGCCCAATCCAAAAATTCAGAGAGTATTGATTGTTCTTTAAAAATTCTGAAAGTCTTAGATACACATTTTTCTGACAGTTATAATACGCGCTGTACTTGGAACCCGGTTGAAATTGAATCTTTGAGTTTTATTAATTCTCATATTTGGATACGCTACTGGCATGGTTTCATGAATCAAATCACTTTTCTATTTCGTCAATGACATGGATCTCGGACAATAAACAAGAATTATCGCTGAAGCTTTAAAAATCAGAGCCAGAGTAGAGCATTCTAGTGACACTGAATTACAGTATCATGCATATGAAACGTTTCTTGGGAGCCGAAAAAGATAAGCACCTGATCTTATCTTCCTCACTCTTTGTTGTACTTTCATTTTTTTATTTTTTCGTAATTGGTTCGGGATTACACACTATAATTTACACATTCTTTTATAGAGTAACATATGAGGAGATTTTCGTCTCTCATGTGATATCTCCGAATATCGATAGCTTTATTCTCATTTCGGCTACTCTCGGGTGGTTTTATCTGTCCATAAAGGCAGGGTACATGAAATATGCAGTATTGATATTTTTTTCAGTTTTTCTCGTGTCTCTTTTGTTGAATATGACTACAATATCTCTTGCGGGAGCAGTTTTAACACTCCCGGTTGTGAGTTGTCTGATTATACTAAATTGGTTTTGGAATAAAAGAATACTCCGTCATGACTCTAGACTCTCAATAAATTACATGACGATCGCGGCTATTGGTTTAACCACTTTGGGCACTATCAGCCTAGTTGTCTTCATCTCAACTGGCGTAACAACTGTTACTATAGACAAATATCCATACGGAATATACCAGCAACTACTCTCATTCTTGACACCCATAGTTATGGCGGCTCTAGTATTTTGTATACCTTTGAAAGTACTCTTTAATCAAATTATTACTAGAATCAAAGTAACAAATGATACATTAGGAATAGTCAATTTTAAAGCTAAACTAAGCCCTAAGCGAATAGCCATTTACTTGAGCTTGAGTATTATTTTGGCTGTCAGTGTGGCTTTGATACCACATCTTCACGTCATTAATCCCAATAACGAACGATTAGGCGTAGATACTCCGAGATATGTAACATGGCTAACACTTATGAAAAACCAATCAGCAAATCCAATTAATTTTGCATTAAAGACGTCCTCTGATCGATCCTTGACTATAATAATTTTATTTCTAATGATGGAGGCGACCAAGGCAGATCCGTTTCAAATCATTGAATACAGTCCTACACTCTTCGCGCCGCTACTCGCTCTAGTAACGTTCTTTCTTACTAGGGAGCTTACTGAAAATGATAAGATTGCTATTGTTGCTGCAATTTTATCAGCACTTTCCTTCCAGACATTGATAGGCATATATTCTGGCTTTTATGCAAACTGGATAGCTCTACTCCTAGGTTATTCAGCGTTTGCACTATTAACTCGGTACTTAAAACGACCATCTAAAATTGGACTAGTGGTCTTGGGGCTATTAATGACGGGGCTACTTTTCGCTCATACATATACTTGGACCATAATGATCTCCGTGGCATTTGTGTTCTTGTTCGTGTTGCACATACTTAATTACTATCCTAGGAAACATTTTCTCCTTCTGTATCTCGTTCTTTCATTCTCTATTGGAGTTGACGTCTTAAAATCGTCATGGACGGGCACATCGACGGGTTTAGAATCGGACGTTTCAATAGGATTTAGCCATGGGCTAGGGATGTCTCAATTTAATGAGCGCCTCAAGAACTTGGCTGACACTGTGCAAACATATTATGGGGGAGTATATGCTAATATCGCATTACTTGGTCTCGTAATGTATTGGTTAATTCGTAGCAACCCGCGAGAACTGGTTAATATTTTCATAATGATTTTTCTGTCAACTGCTTTGATCCCACTGTTCATTGGCGACTATGTGTTACAAAGCCGTGTCCTGTACGATATTCCATTTCAGATACCGGCTGCGATATCGCTGTACTATATTGGAAGAAAGAATAGTAAAATGATATCCATAGCACTGTTATTAATCACTGGTTATCTTTCACTCCATGTACTCGCCAATCTTGGTTACCTTCCGCCAAGATCGGGTTGATATATTAAGCGGGCGATAATAAAACAAAGCGATGGATTTCCAAGGAAGGTATAGTGAATGATGAATGATGAATGATGAATGATGAATGATGAATGATGAATGATGAATGATGAATGATGAATGATGAATGATGAATGATGAATGTTGAATGATGAATGATGAATGATGAATGATGAATGTTGTATGATGATTGAGG
>JBBRRH010000049.1:0-28740 GCA_038201105.1 Nitrososphaera sp.
GAACAGTTGTTTTGTATTCAGCTAACTTAAGTGCCATGTTCTAACACAATTCTCTCTTTTGACGTACCATCTAATATAGCACTTACGGCATAATAAACTTCACTAGTTGACATTGGTCTACCATTAAATTTCACTATTCTATAGCCAATGTCTCTTCCAGTATGTTGTTTTATTAATGATGCAAGTTGAGAAGTATAATTCATTTCGATGTCGATAAGTAGCCTGGTATTTTTTAATAAGTTCATCATTTCATAAGAAGGAAAAGGGTGTAACAATCTAAGTTGAATAAACCTAATCGCCTTGCCTCTCTCGGCAAGCATTTCCATAGCCTCGATAATAGCGCCCTTTGTTGAACCCCAACTGACAACTGTTATATCCCCTGTTGATTTTCCAAACTCGAAGCATACAAGTTTATCTTCAATTGGTATCTCGGACAAAGCCTTTTCCAATTTATTCATCCTTTTACTTACCATCTTGTTCCTTAGGTCAGGATCTTCCGTTATGTGTCCTTCTTCTGTATGTTCGTCTCCAGTATTCCAAAAAATTGCATTCTCTGTTCCAAGAGGCACGCGTGTAGATACAGGATTATCACTCAATCTAAATCGGAGATAATGTCCACCACTTTTAGTGGATAAATTTTCGTCGACTTTGGTAATCAGATCTCCTCTTTCAATTGGAACTTTGCGTTGATCAAATTCTTTACATGTTTTTATACTGTTGGCCAATGCTTTGTCAAGCATATGAATCACAGGTAATTGATACTTCTCAGCCAGATTGAATACTTTGATAGAATCATAAAATGCTTCTTCTATGTCTCCTGAAGCGAAAACAATCCTTGGAAATTCTCCATGGCCTGCATGAATAGCAAACAAGAGATCACTTTGTTCATGTCTCGTAGGTAATCCAGTAGACGGACCCGTACGCTGGTATAGCGTGATTACAACAGGTACTTCGTTCATACCTGCCCATCCTAATGCTTCAGCCATCAAGGAGAAACCCGGTCCCGATGTTGCAGTGGCAGACCTTACTCCAGTTAACGCGGCCGATATCGCCATTGTAATTGCTGCTATCTCGTCTTCTGTCTGTACAACCACAATGGACCCTTTGGCGCCGCTTGTTAGGTCAAAGATCTGATTGGCTTCCAAAAATTCACTATCGTCACTTGCAGGCGTTATAGGATAGTACGTTTGAAATCTACATCCGCCAATAATCTTACCCATAGCAGATGCTTGATTCCCTTGTACAAGCAGGTATTCTTTCAGTGGTGGTCTTGGTTCAAGCACGTAGTTGAATTGGGTGATATCATATTTTTTGCCGATATACGTATACGCATATTCAGCCGCGGCGATGTTATTGCCTAGTACTTTGGGTTTTGTCTGAAAGACGGTCTGTATTGCTTTAATGAGTTGTTTTTTATCAAACTTTAATAGTGCTAAAGACGAAGATAGCGCTATAACATTAACCATTCTCGTAAGTTTACTTAATGAAGGATCATTAAGCCCTCTAGCCAAATCCTCAATCATTTCAAAGTATGGCAGACCATAGACAACACAACCGTTTGATTTTGCAAAATCCAATATTCCCTGTATGGTTGTCGGATATCCTGCTGTATTTAGAATGTCAGAAATTCGAATTGACGATTGATCGTCGATCGTCGGAACTTCGTTGATAGATATATTAGCTAGTGTTGAATCATAAATAATCGCGCCCCCTTTTGCCACTTTATGTGCATGTCGAAATATAGTCTCTGCGTCAAAAGATACCAGAATATTTATCTCATCAAGATGAGAATTAACCGGGTTTTCCGCTAACCTCACAGTGAAATAGCTATGCTCACCCTTGATATTAGAATAATACTCTCTCTTTCCGAATAAATGTAGACCGCCTTGTGCGCATGCTCTAGAGAAGATATTAGCTGCAGAGTCTACACCGCTTCCTTGGGGACCACCAATTACCCAAGATAGTGAATTCTTCACCAGTGCATTGCTCAATTTTTTGTTTTTCTCACGTCCTACTTTTAATGGTTTATAATCAATTCAATTTAGAATGTATTATCCACCTGTAGCGGCGTCATACAAACAGCATTCACAGGAATCTCTCTCTCCACAATAGGGACACGCACACATGCATGCTTCCAGTACTAAACCACAATATTCACAAGTTGTTCCCTCTTCCTGTGTTTTATTACGATCATGATCAGCTGACATAATTATTACTGTATCAATGTAAGGTTAAAGAAAAGTTGAACTTATACTTTACATTGACGGTTCGAACAGGATCGTACACATATTTCCATGAGACTCGCATCTTTAACATTGCTAATAATTCTAGAATAGATTAAAACAAAAAGGAAGGGGTATGAGTTAGTCCCATTTACTCCACGCGGCCATCCATCTGTATGTCCACGTGTTGAGCTTTGCGCCTAATGCAGCAATTGGTACACTAAGTACTGCTCCTGCACCTGAACCTAATGCTACGGGACTGTTGTAGAACTTACCGACCTGAGGCTCTATGGGCGTCATATACGGAGGCAATGTAGGCCGCGGATACTTGAATGCCATCTCCAATGGATCTCTCACTAACAACAGATTGATCATGTTGAAGATTGGCAATGAAAGCCCGACCAATGTTCCACCAATTATTATCGCTGCGTGTTTATTTCTTCTTGTGGCCCAATACGTGAGATCCAAGAGCATAGCGGATGGTATCCAAACTGGTGTTACAACGAAGTCGTAAGGATATCCCAACGCAAACCATGCACCTTTTGCCACCCAAGTGTAAATTGTCATGATTGTCGCGTAATACGTAGCCGTTCCCGGAACACCTGTGAACAACATATAGTATATCGCACCTACCACAAGCATAGTTGATTGTGATATTGAGAATACTACGAATGATGTCCAAGCCCAATCACTGTAGAAAATGTAGTCTCCTGCATTGATAGTAAGTAAGGTGCTGTTAACAGCAACTACTACTATGAATAAGTAGTGTGTTGTGCGTCTAAGCCAGACCATTAACAATCTACTCCTAACGCTTCTATATAAAATTTTATCCCGAATCCATTTATGCGCAATGGAGTGTCGGTTCAAACTATTTTTCCATTTATGAATCAGTCCTTAAGAGTAAACCAATGAAAACGGCAAGAAATTAAGATGAAAAAAAGGGTAAAATTGATTTAAAAAAAATTGGTAGAGTTCTAGGAACGCAATGGCTTTTCTCTGGTTATCTTTAAGATCCAGAACAATCCTAGTGATTCAATTACCGTCAACACTGATAGTGCATAAAGACCACTTGGCAATGGATAAGCCCATGGATATACTGTTACACCGACATAGACACCACCAGCAGTCGCTACCCAAGCAAGAATGAATCCCATTACGAATATACCTGTCATGTTTTCCACTCGTTTGCCAATCATACGTTCTATGTCATCTCTGCCACTGCCACCGCTACTACTTACACGACCGCCACTGCCACCATATCCCTTTGGTAAAGTCATCGTTTATACATTCATGTGTAGCCTTTTTAAATTTTGCGTCTAGGTCGCGTCAACACCCTGAGTAGATCTTGCCAAGTGCTGCAGATCATGTGGTTCCCTTGCGTGGTAGTAATCCCAACAGCTCGATCCCATTAGCATCAATTAACTAATTTCCACTAATCAAACGGAGCCAAAACATGTGGGATTAGAATACCAAGTGGAAATTCAGAAAAACCGGAGAATAGCTAAGTCAGCGTTCAAAAGCTAATGACAGTGTCGAATTGGCAAAGTTTTCGTTGACTTGAACGAAAAAGAGGAGAGCAAAAGTACGAGGGTCAGATGATAAAAATTTCTCGACAAAAAAGATGCTGAAGCTCTGACAAAAAAAGTAAACAAAACTTTGAAGCCACTACAGAAAGCTTTGAAGGAGGTAGAGGAAACGGATGACAGAGGTGCGGAGATTTATGAATAGTATCCAGCATATGAAAATGGCAGCATATCAAGAATTAAGGGATGCCAAACAGATCAAGAAGGTAAACGACGAACTATTAGAATTTCTTGCAGCATCACTCAGGTGGATTATTCGGTACTGTCAAAGACACGATATGCCTGTTCCAGAGAAAGACAAGATTATAGAATTGATGGACAGAGCTATGGCAATAGAGGATAAACTTCCTTATGAAGATGAATATAGACAATCATCCGACGAAAGTTACCACTCAGACGATGAGGAGGACGACCGCCATTAAGTTAACAGCGCCACTAACAGCAAAGCATATATCTTTGTTTTTTCTGGTAAGCTTAGGTGTAGAGTTACGACGGGAATTAAGACAACAATAATTGTATTAATAGGGGCAGTCATTATTCTATCTACGGTCGCATCCATAGCACCTCAAGTAGAGGCTCATGGTGTACAGGCGCAACTTCAAAGTAGATTCGTCAGGATCCAAGATGAGACATTTTCAGCACAGACTGTAAACACTGGAGATACCATTACTGTCAGCGGTACCCTTCAAAGTCTTGTAAATAGACCCGTGAGAGGATGGATGTCATTGTTCAGTGAATCAACCAATGCGGGCAATAGATGGGAATTCATTTCGAGAGATCCACCGGGAAATATTATTGATATACCAGCTCAAGGAACTGTACCTTACTCCATCACAGCAAAGGCACTGGAGCCAGGAGTATATCATGTGCATACCCAATTGAACCTTGAGCATATTGGTCCTGGACTAGGCCCTGGCCAGACTATACAAGTGACTGGCGCACCAATATTCAAGCCAGTTCCATGGGGCAATGTTGCTTACCAGGTCATACTAATAGGCGCTGGACTTGGAATCACATTTGCAACAAGACCGTGGCAAGTAATCTAAGAAAAACCAAAATCCCTTTATTTTTACCTTCAATTTTTCTTTTAAATTCTGTAATAATTACAAGCTGAATCCACCTAGTGAAGCCATCGATGCTTTGCTCTTCCCCTCCTCAAGGTACGTTAGAAATTTTGTTCTAGTGTAGGTGTAGGCAATGATTATGCATCCTTGAAAAAAAGCTTTAATGAAGTAACAAAGCTGATGCTAACTTTGTAAATATCACACATCAACGAATCAGATTGTAATACAATACACTGGGAACTTTCAAAAACAGGCGACAAGAAAAGATTCTGTTATATCGTCGAATTATCCTTGTAAACGTGCGGCATATATTTCTGGAGTTATTCGCTTGAGGCAAATTACTAAAGTCTGTGACGAACTTTTTGACTCGAGTATATCAAAACATAGACTTTGAAGAATTATGAGTTTTATAGTTTTTTAAACATAGAAGAACTCGCAAATGTTATAGTAGTCAACCAAAATGGCCCACCATAACGGGTGGACTAATGGGATATATCATGAAAAAAAGAAAAGAAAGAATTTATGAGAAATGAAGGTACTGGGAATTTTTGATTTCTTCCCTCAGCTACCAGTGATGCAATTCGTCTGGAATTAATCCGATCTGCTCGCGATCAAAGTACTTGTCCAGTTCGCGTACCCACTTTTCCTTCGCGGAACCACCACCGATACCTTTCTTTCGCAAATAGAATGCAATCACGGATAACAGGAACACCGCAAACAGCATTGTACCGAATATGTAGACCATTACGTCGTAGAACAAGGGGTCATATGCTGGACCTATCTGACCTATTAGGTTATGAAATGCGTTGGTTAGCACTGTCGTAAGTCCCAGAATAGCGCTCATCACATTTAGCAACTCTACGCTATGATATATACATTTTGGTTATTGTCTTAACTGCAAACCCAGAAGAAGAATTAACTTCTCAATTGGGAATAAACTCGAAACAGTAACGATCGGGTTGAATACCAACTTAGCGAATCAAATTCAGCTTGAAACGATTTACTAAGCGGCATATCCCATCTGGAAACCTATGCTCAGACAAAATTACACGTGCGGAAATAGAGAGATTATGGGCACAAAGTATCAAAAATTCAAAATATTAAAACAAATAAATGGTGTAGGATTAGCTTGTTGCGCCTACTGATTTTTTACTTCTGCTCATCGCAAAGAATGCTGCCGCAACTCCACCAAATATAGCGACGAGTACTCCTACGAATATAGCAGTCTGATCTATATTAACACCCAACATAGGGGTACCTGATCCATATGCACCCGCTGATTTTGCGCTGGCTACCTTCTCTTTAGCCAACTGTAGTTGTTCCTCTATATTTCCTCCTGTTCCGCCTCCGTATTGCGCATTTACTATCTTAAAAACAGGTAGTGCTATCAAAGTTCCCATAACCATTGTTACAGCCACGAGAGCCATTACTACTGGCTTATTCATACTATACCCTATGGCCGAACCCAATTATTTAACCTTTATGTCACTTAATTCATAGATAGATGAATGCTTGTAACTTTAAGCTGATTCAGATTATACTTGCAATAGGATTACAACTACATTTCTTAGAAAGAGGATCGCTTTTCTGTTAGTCTAGATAATTGATGTGGACCATTCTAAAATGCCAACACTTTTTAGAAATGGTATTTATTATTAAAATGAATTAGATATAATAAATAAAAAAAGTTTTTTGTTAACTCGATGCCTAAGCAACTTGTGCTAGTATTGCGGAATATTGTACTGTAGAATCAATACCATCAACGTGCACATAGAAGATTAGAAGACATGTCGGAAAACACATTTAATCACCAACACGACACGGACGAGGTATACCATTATCGGCCGGTTTCCACCTTGCAGATACTTGGGGTTTGGTAATTAATTCATAACGAAATAAACTGCAACTCCGACAGAGACGACAGTCAAAAATACCACACCTTTTTACTATCAAATCCTCAGCAAGATTTGTAGCGACATAGATAGAATTCATAAACGGTCTGATACTTAAAATTTTGCGGCAACCATAATGCTAAGTAACATTAAGATATGCGTTATTTTATGGCATTATGGATGGCAAGGATACATGCCCATACTCACGGTAGATCTCATTCTACTCGTCCCTCCTCGCATAATTTACCTTCTTGGGTCTCAAATAATCCGTCAGATTTATCATCGATAATAATTCAATTTTCAAAAGACGGTTTGAGTCCGAGTGAAATAGGCACTAAACTCAGAGATGTACATGGAGTTCCACTTGCAAAACAAATTCTAGGCAAGAGCATCACGCATATACTTACTGACAATAATATCGTCACCGAATTGCCAGAAGACCTGTCTCAACTAGTTAAAAAAGCGCTTGGTCTTCAAAAACATCTGAGAGCTCATAACACAGACAGAAGAAATATCCGATCATTGGAGTTGATAGAGGCTAAGATTCACAGGTTATCCAAATATTATAAGAGGATCGGAAAATTACAAAAGAAATGGAAGTATGCCGCAATTATAGCTCAATTGGAATAATCAATTAAATGGGCCGCAAAGAATTCCATAGAACCCTAACAACGTCGGCCGAAAAATTAAAAACCCAAATCTGCAGCGGAAAAGACATATCGATAACTGCTCGAAATAACTCTGATGGCGTAGCCTCAGCAGGTATTTTGACACATGCAATATTTAACTCAGGGGGTCGATGCTCTGTACGATTTGTTCACGACCTTACTCGTGAAATGATTTTGAAAACCAAGAGTGAAGATCATGAATTCCAAGTTTTTGTGGATCTGGGCGTTGGTTTGTCAAAAGAACTTAGAAACTCATTTGGGGGCAACTGGCTAGCCCTTAATCACGATAAGATATCAAACGAAGAAATTACCACTGACGATGAAAATAGTATATTAAATCCCTGGAAATTTGGCATTGATGGTGATTCAGAGATTTCATCTGGTGGCATCTCATACTTGATTGCAAAAGCAATAGATAAAAAATATCAAATGTTATCACCGTTATCCATTGTATCTGCGTTAGGGGAGAATCAAGATGATGGAGAAAAGAGATCATTCGTTGGTCTGAACTCTGAATTATGCGATGAAAGCGTAGGGCTTGGGACTCTAAATATAGAAATCGATATATTGTTCACTTGGAGAGATTCCAAACCCATACATCTTTCTCTTGCGAACACGCTATTTCCGTACATTCACGGATTGACTTGGAATGATAAGAATTGCCTAGAATTGATTAGAAATACAGGCATTCCATTGAAGGTCAATGGACGATGGCGCACTTCATCTGAAACCAGTCAAGAAGAGAAGTTCGTCTTAATTGAGGCATTAACAAAATATATCAATGAACACTCTACTACTGGACCTCAGAATCTGGAGAATCTCCTCGCAGGATTCTCGTATACGCTAGTTCACGAAGAGGAAGGTACTCCTCTTAGAGATGCCAGGGAATTTTCATTCTTGCTTGAATGTTGTTGTGTTCAATCCAGACCAAGTATTGGTCTGGCAGTATGCTCTGGTAATAGAAATAAGGATCTATCAGAAGCAAATCATTGTCTGGCTGATCTTGAACTAGAGATCAAGAACTCTGTAAAGGCAATAATGTCAGAAAGATGGCGGATCTCTGATGATGGAACAAATATCTGGGTAATTGGTGACAATGTAACTAGAGATTACAATTTTCATCTTATATCATCTTTGCTTTCAAGTTATAGCGAATTCTATGGTAAGATATTAATTATCAGAGCCGAAACGATAAATGACAGTTACAAGTATTCCATAAGGAAGTCACGAGGATGCCAATTCAAACAAGATCTGGGTTTAATTTTGAATCAGTTATCTGCTGAATTAGGTTGCAGCACTAGTGGTAATGATTCCTGTGCGGAATGCATAGTCCCATTCTCAAAGATTGACGATTTCACTACAATTTTTAGGAGGTTTACCAAATTTGATGAGAGAGAAGAATCTTGAAATTACGATACTGATGGAAATATCATTTGCGAGCAGAAAATTATTGAAGGCAATAATGGATTCTTTAAGACCAGACAATATTGGAGCACCACAGGGCTTATCAGTTGATATGGAAGAAAATGGGAAACTTCTTGTCATCAAGATTTCCTGTTATTCCCGGATAGCAACACTAATCAATACAGTGGACGAGATCCTTGAACATATTTCCATCGCAAAGGCGGTTTTGCGTAATGATTGATCCTCGAATACTAAAGGAAAACCCTCAAATCATAAGAGATATGTTAGAAAAAAGGAACGTGGAGTTCCCTTTAAAAGATATAGTAGACTTAGACAAGAAAAGGAGAGATTTAATAGTCAAAACTCAGGAATTAAGGCACAGAAAGAACGTCATTTCTAAACAAATATCCGATAAAAAAAAGGAGAAACATCATATATCCAATGAACTTTTAGAAATGAAAGAAATTGGGAGCGAGTTAAGAAATTTAGATCTTCAAATGTCCGCTACCGAAACAAAATTTAATGAGCTTATCTTTTCTGTTCCCAATCTGTTAGACGAGTCGGTACCCATCGGCAAGAATTCAGAGGATAACGTTCTCGTGAAAGTTCTTGGTGACATTAAAAAAAAGAATTTCAGGTATCAAGATCACGTAGACTTGTCTAACTCCCTTGGTTTGCTTGATTTGGACCGCGCGGCAAAGGTGGCCGGTGCGAGATTTTACTTTCTGAAAAATGATCTAGTTAAGTTAAATCAAGCATTAATCAATTATGCTCTGGACTATCTTGCAGAAAATGGGTATACTCTGATCCAACCACCATTCATGATAAGAGGAAATGCAATAAAGGGAGCTGTGATCTTGAACGATTTTCAGGATGTAATTTACAAAATTGATCAAGAAGACCTTTACATGATAGGGACTTCGGAACACGCTATTGCATCGATGCATATGGAAGAAATCCTGGACGGAAAAAAGCTGCCAATTAGGTACGGTGGTCTAAGTCCATGTTTTAGAAAGGAGGCGGGGGCTCATGGCAAGGACATGAAAGGGATTTTCAGGGTTCATCAGTTTGAAAAGGTAGAACAGTTTGTGTATTCAAATCCAGAAAGTTCTAATGCGGAGCATGAGAGAATGTTATCCCTTACTGAAAAATTCTATCAGAACCTCTACCTACCTTATCGAGTTATGCTGTTATGTAGTGGAGACACAGGCAAGATTTCATCCAAAACTTACGATTTGGAAGCATGGATGCCCGGACAGGACGCCTATAGAGAGATAGTTTCTTGCTCGAATTGCAAAGAGTATCAGGCGCGTAGGTTAAGTATACGGTATAGAGATAGGATAGATCAAGAGACCCAGTTTGTTCATACCCTCAATAGCACTTTGGTAGCCACTGAACGAACAATGGTCGCCATTCTCGAAAATTATCAAACAGCTGATGGAGGTGTCATTATTCCAGAAGTTCTTCGCAAATACATGTCCGATATTTCCGAAATTAGACCAAAATAACATGTTGCCCGTGATGTGTCGCACGCGACTTGTGTGAAACAATCCTTCTACAATAGGTAACTGTTACAAAAAATCTACGAGGATACATAGAGACGTTTGGGAGTTCTCATCGTTAGAACCTTCTCAATACCTTAGGTTTTAGCATTTCCGGGTGCCGCCTTAATTCCATTATTAAAGACGTTAATCTACCCTTGTCTTCGGGTAGTGTTCCTCCAACAGAATATATGTTTGAAGCATGATTTGCCCTGAAAACAATTGGCGAGTTTGGATACAAGAACTCTATCAATCTTTGGAGTTCATCGAGTATCTCAAAATCATCTAGATGTTCAAATTTTTCACCGAATTTTGTCATGAATTCGGCATGAATCCCTTCTTCCAAGATCAACGTTAATGCACCAAGATAATGTGGAGATATGTCACTCAATACCCTCGCCGTATCTTTTATATGATCTTGGGTGTATTTTTTTCCTCCCAGGCCCAAGATTACCATGCAAGAGAGGGTAAATCCGCATTCTTTGGCTCGAATACATCCCTGAATTATTCCACGCGACGTAGCCCCTTTTGTAACCCTCTTGAGCAACAAATCATTGCCAGTTTCTATCCCTACATATAACATACCCAATCCTGCGCGTCTCAATTGAGATAACTCAGCCGGGTTTTTTTGGATGAGATTTCTAGGCATAGCGTAACAAGATATCCGCTCCAATTTGGAGAATTTTCCTTGCAGATACTCAAGTATTTGGATTAACCTGGAAGTAGAAAGACTTAATGCGTCTCCATCGGCGAGAAAAATTCTGCTAGCGTCAGGCTGTGACTCGTGGACTATATCTATTTCATTTTTAATTTCTCTCCATGATCTTTCAACATATTGTTTAGTTCTGTACATGTTGCAAAAGGAACATTTGTTGAAAGAACACCCCAAAGTGACTTGAAAGATCAATGAATTAGCCTCAGAAGGAGGTCTATACAACGGGTAATCATATAATAATTCCATAAGGATCTAAAATTAGTTGGCATCACATTTAACCTATGCGAATGCCCAAATAAAATCTGAATTTCTTATCTAATGGACCTCGAAAAGGTGTAGATTATGATATGGTTTCATTTGTCTTCTGTTAAATGCAACATGATCGTTGATCGATCATGTTAGATTTTGCCGATAATGGCCCTGGTTTTCTGCTTGACATAGTGTAATGAAATATGCTATTATTTTTGGGTCAGTTCGTCGCGAGTTCGTCATCGTATTAAACTCAGACTGGAGCAGCATATACTCACTTCATCCCCAAGGGGTACAAATCCCATCACATTTTTAAGCGTTCAGTTTAGACGCATTTCACTTTGAATCAGATGTTCCCGAAGCTTCCTTATAGTTCCTGACATCATCACAGCAGTCATTGGCTGTTCCATCATTGCTATCGTAAAAAGGATTCTTTCAAGGTACTCCAAATCACAACTCAAAATCAGGATTCCATTTTGTTTTGAATGGTATGCCCTTAAATATGCCAATTCCGTGGCTATGCTTCCAAAAAGTTCCATAAAACGTCCCTGTATATCCCCCTTCACTTGGGTTTGAGAAGTATTTGGATCGTACATTACTGCAAGATAACGACGCTTATTTTTTCTCCTTAACATTCGTAAGATCTTACCGTATCTTTTGAATCTAGCCACGCCGATAATTCGGCCCAGTAATTCGCAGGAGATATATTTAACATTGTCAGGATGGATTCAAATGTACGTGATGATACCATCCCGAAGTTCGATTGAGCGCCACTTGAAATTATGAACTGACATCGAGCTGATTTACAAAGTCGGTAAACATATTTAGCTTGCCACAACCACCGTCCTAAAGCGTTTGCATCTAGCCTTCTGGCGTCGGCAATAGAAATTTCTAACCCCAAGTTTGGCCTGACTTTCTTCGTGAGATTATTACGAATTCTCGAGAAATCTTGTATTGTCAAAAGATCAGTTTTGCTACCAACACCGGATATATCTTCACAAACGACCAATTGACGAAAATTACCTTGCATTGGGGATCTATTTTTTACCCGTACTACGACATCGCAGCTCGAATTTAAGTCTGGGGTATGTTTCACGCCTATAGTTTCAATATTAAGTCTCCTAGCCATTATAATAGCCTCTTCAATATTATCAAAATCTATTCCAAGATCTATTGCTCTAATGATAGCAATTCCCTGTAAGTCTCAGATTTATTACTTTGTCTAAATTTAGATGGCCTGAATTTAATTTTAATCGAGTCTTGATCTGACAGAGAAATTTCTCCTCTGCAAATACTCTGTTTATCTATCCTGACATACAAATTATGTTTCTCATCGATTGACTGCTCGAGGGAGCTTGAGAAAGTGTTCTTGTTATTATCATCTAATGAAGTATATACTGTCCTTATTATTCTGCCTGCATGTGTGTGTCCCAAGCTAAGGTTCAACATAACGATTTGATTCCCCCAATGGCCTTTCGTATTAAATTCCTGAAATCTTTCGGAATTAAGAGAGAGTACTTTGACAATTTTAGATATCACTTTGTCTTTGTCTTCGGTAGCATGAATGACAAAGCTGATAGTGGCCCCCCCTAACTCAAGGGGATCTCGCGCATGATTATTCATGCTTCAAAAGGTCAAGATGGGGTTTCTTGCATATTCTCTTCCTTATCAACAATGTCATCTTTGAACAACTTTGTGCCCTGCATTGCACGGGATTCAGGTGTAGATATCAATTTGCTCTTCTTGATTCCTACATGACGCAAGGAAGCTACTTTCTTGCAAGCCGTGAGAAGATCCATGCTCAATTTTCCTTTAGTAACATCTTCGATAAATTGTTCAACCGTTAATTTTGGCATTTGCTCAGACAAGAGTTGATGCGATATTATTCTTAACTGGTGTTTCTTTGAAGAATTTAGTCTTCTCTGACTGAACGCCACAGTTGCCACCCTGAAGGTATACCCATCTGATGTAGTATAATCTTCAACGTAGTTTACCATTGAACTTCCACGTCTCACCAAACTCCTAAGAAATTCCTTGGCGTATTCATGCCCTTTGAATAATGTCGTCGCAATTCCTTGTTCTATCTTGTCTATTTCCATAAAGACTTTTATCTGATGTTGGTTCGGGTCCTGCTTGAGTATGTCATACATGGTATTTTCAATTACTCGTCCCTTTGCAGTTTCGGGATTAGTTATTGGAATATAATTAAGATGGTTACCTCCAAAGGCATGAGGGGCATTTACTATTAACCATTGTTTATCTCGCCACTTATCCCTGACTCTGCCGCCTCGTTTAGCGCCCTTTGCCATAGCAACACAACCGAGAACCAAAATATAAGTCCTACGTCAATAGTATTGATAAGAGTCATGCAGAGTCAAAATAGTATGCTCAACAAATGACAAGAGTATTTTTTTAACTGGTATGCAAGTGATGTGTCAAAGTACCGTCAGTTTTTTCACTGGAATAATTTAAGTATGTTCTGTACCCATATTGCGACATGTTCAAGTTAACTACACCTTTTCCACAATACGTTTAGCTATTGATTGGTCACAACTTCCATTAATGCAATTAATTGTGCCATCGTGCGCTATCGGTAATGAACTCTGCACAACTTTTGGGAATTCAGGTATTTGTTTTTCAGTCAATTTTATTTTGCTTCAAAAAAGGGAGTTAATCAGATACCCAGCTCCGTTCGCTTTATCCTAGATGATGAGAGATCTGAATTCGAAAGTATTTTCACTAATATTAAAGACAGACCGAATGTCAGTGTGTAGACTTCAGATTTGAAGTAATTGTTACTTCGGCATCCATCGTAACTGCTATCGTCGAGTATGCAGAGAAGAATGATGCTAATCTTATTGTTTTGGGTCCTGAGGACTCACACGGCCAAAGAAAATGATGTTTGGCAGCGTTGCCTCCGGTGTCATCATATGTTCCTCCTGTCCGGTATTGATTATTAAATAATGATTTGAAGGAAATAAGAAGTACCCCAAGACATTCAATCTCTCGTTGTTTTCTATTATCAGATGATCTAAGTAATATCGAAAGAGACCGAACAACTTACAAAATAAAAATGTAAAGAGGGCGATAACAATATCACACTATATTTCAGTCACCGATTGGTTTTCCATCAGATGAATATTTTACTTTTTTTTCTCCGGACACACCAATGAGAGGGTTTGAACTTAATCTCCGTGCTCTCGCTGCCCCACAAATGATACCCCACCCTATGAAACAACCCGCGGTTATTGCGTATGCGATCAGTTCGTCAGCCATTTTCGAAATTGTATAATGAACTAGATGCTTAAAAGCATTTATGAATTCTTAGATGCAAATAGTACTATTTGTTTGAATTTATAAAAACAAGACTAATCAACTGTGCATATTTCAACTTATTAATGCACCTCCCAAATTTCTCATTCTTGTGTGTTTGCTTCTTCCAGACTCATCATTTGGCATCCAATATAGATGAAAGTCCACATTTTGTCTCATAAAACGAAGATATAAGAAAATCATTCTTATTGACGAACAAGTAATACCCAGCAAATAAGCGATGTCACAGTGGTCCCCAACGTATTCTTTAACCAATTAATTCCAGTTATGCATCGCAAATTTAAAAAAACCCCACGAATAGCAATTATACAGTTCAAATGCCACAAACAAATTCGGATGACCTGTGTCTGCGCTTCCTTAATTTAAGTGGAGAAATAAGATTCGCAGGAGTGATTGATAGAATGGGGGGCCTAATTGCAGGTGGTATGAAGGAAGGGATTGAATCATTGGAAAATGAAGAAGAGTCTATAAAGATATATTTAGGATATGCATTTAACAATGCGGTTCGTCAGGATTTTGATCCAACCTTTGGAAAGGTATTGTATACTGTGTCAGAGAGAGAGAAGCTTAAATTGGCGACTTTCCCTTTTGGCGAAAATATTCTTCTGGTTTCCATGTCCAACCAAGCCCCTCACCTCGAAATTATCGACAATATTTTGTATATTTTGAGAAAATCGTCTTAGTGAACATCTAGTAGAATAACATGAAATTTATCATAGTCATTAATTTGTAACGAATAGCACTCCTCTTCTTAACCATGAAACAATAATTGGGAATCTAATGAAATACCCAGTTTCGAATTATGTCCCAACGCATGAGATCTCAAGAAAAGATGGTCTTGCACTTGATGAATTGAATAGACCATCTTCCTACTAAAGTCAGGATTGAACTATTCACCCATCACTTGGATTACGACCTTCCTCTGCCTAGATCTAACATCAAATTCCAAAAGAACTACTCGTTGCCATTGTTCATAAGGCCAGCTTCCTGTCCACGAATTGGATCGTTAAAATTTGGACTAAGCAATAATGATCTTAAGTGTGTGTGACATGCTAGGTCATATCATTCTCGTATATCTTATTTAGGGGAATCAACCTTGACATCATAAATGGAATTTCAATTTTTAAAGCTCTCCTAGGCTCTATAGTTTCGATCGCAGATGTAGAGTCAAATACAAATACTATTAGAATGCCTCTATCTAATTCACTTTCCGTTACCACCTGAGATATCTTATCAGTAATATCTATCCTATCATTATCCCCATTAGAAGATATTGAAATTTTTTTTTGAAAATATCCTTAGACTAGCTTTGAAAAGTCGTATATCTCATTAATTCAATCGTATTATTAGATTGTGTAATTTTCTCTTCTCCCAAATCATAAGAGACACAATTCCTCCTATCAAAAGTAATTCGACTGTTTTAGCTAGAATTCCAGCTATGTCCACGATTTCTGGCGTATTAGTAGGAGAAAGGGGTGGAGGGAATAGTACCACGTAGATGTAAAGCCCTACTAAAACTCCTGTCCCAATCAGACCGAAAAGATTTACAAGTAAGGTTTTTCTATATTTAGCAATAAGAGAATGCCTGTCATAACGAGATTCGGTGTCTCCTGCAAGGTTAACAAGTATGTATAGTATTCCATATGCAACCTGTACACAGGCAGCAGTAAGTAGGAACACAGAATAGTAGATTTGTTGTGAACCATGCTCAGGAAAGATTGCGAGATGCACCAGGCCGCCGGCAATAGCCAGCAACATAATCCCATACTTTATGACCTCACGGTTCTGAGATTTCTTTGATTGATTATATTTTTGTCTTTTACGGTACGAAGTACCCAAAATTATGCCCAGAGTAACTATTGGGAATATTACGGCGATTGCGAAAAGCGAATTTCGTATGTTCCCCCAAGTGTTTGAAACTGTAATGTTAAAGATTGCTCTATCACACGCACAGTCGCCGTTGCTACCTAGAATAGATCTAGGAGGATCAAATTGGCCAATGTCTATCTTGGCGTTGTCAGTTACCACAGACAAGACAATCTGGTAGTTTCCCACTCTAGGAAATGTGTAATAATACTCAAAATCTCCTATCTCGTGTAGCGTCCATGGAAACACCTTGATTCTATTTCCCGAAATTTCATCATATATTTCCACCATCGTTGCGATGTTGTAAACGTCATTTCCACCGAAATCCTGGATGCTAAACATTATTTGCGTGGGATAGTCTGGTGGGGTATACTCAGGATCTAAAGCGAGATAGGGATAATATTTTCCAACACCGTCTCTGTTAGAACCGCCATTATAATGTGGGGTATGCGGTAGGTGAGCGAAGGCGTTTGTAAAAACTATTCCGTTGAGGAGTAATGCGGCGACCAACAATAACAGTGACGTCCACAATCTCATCTGTGCCTTTCTTTTCAAGCCTTGTAGAGACTATTTGACAGTATAAGATCATATAAGTCGTTATGCCGCGATAATGTTGACATCCCAATAAAAGATATAACTGAAGAATACATTACGGAAAATGCTCAAATGTCTATCATGTCAACCATATTGTGAAATGATGGCCCAAAACATGAAATCATAACGAGATCGATCTGAATAGAAGAAAAAGAATTTAAGGCTTCTTAATTCACTTGAACTCTCTAACGCCACCATATGAATTCATTAAAAATTACAGAAGTTTTGGAAAATTTTCCATTTAGGGCAATACGGGATCGCCAGCGTAAGGTGATTGAGGACATTTGTAATGCGTTAAATTCAAGTTGTAAACACATAATCCTAGAGGCCCCCACCGGATTTGGAAAAAGTGCTGTAGGCATTTCGCTTGCAAGAACATTGGGATCCAGTTACGTTTGTACTGCTACAAAGGATTTACAGTCTCAATACGCAAGAGATTTCCCTTTTTTAAGGGTTGCCAAGGGAAAAAACAACTTTCCCTGCCATGTAAAAGAGGATTTTGCTAGAATTAATAAATATAGATGCGGATGTTGTCCGCCAGGTACGATTGGTGAATGCAATCACCTCTCGTGATTATGGTCCATGCTTACATGACGAAACTATGGAAGGACCTAATTGCAAGTACCGCACGTTTCTCAATGATTATTCTGTTCTGAATGCTGGAAAAATAGACGAGAAGGTCTTACTCGGTTCTGAGAAACAAGAATATTTCAAGAAACAATATCCACAGTGGCTGCATATAAAAAATCTTGGCCTTGGTGTAGGTCAATGGTCACCCTGTGAATATTTTGATCAGCTAAGTAAGGCAATGGTGGCTAGTCATTCAATTTTCAATTATTCAATTTTCTTATCTTTACTTCCAAATAGAAACCTTTTGCCAGCCAGACATCTCTTAATATTGGATGAGGCACATTTGGTAGAAACAGAGATTGTAAAATTCAGGGGGTTATCCATATCTAAGAAGAGGTGGAAAAGGTATCTCGAAGATTTTGAAATTATTGATTTTGGTTACGACATTGATGGTTGGATAGAATTTCTTCTTGAATTAGAGAAGAAGATGTTGTCTTTAATAGGAGAGAACGCACTGATAAAATCCTTGTCAGAAGAACGCTATACGAGGTACGGTCATCAGACCTCTCCTAAGCGAGCAAGACAGAAAAAGATCATTTCTGCTTCACAATTGACAGCGATGATGAAATCATAAGAGGACAAATCGTCAAAGAGAATTTCAAAAGAGAAATCGCAGAAGAACTCCTGGTAGAGGTACTACAGGATATTGAAAGGTTGACCAGAACTATCAATAATATTCTTGGCCAGCCAAAGAATTGGATAATTTCTGATGTACACAAGGAAAATTACGAGGTGACTAGGGTGGAGATGAAGCCACTTGATACATCGTCTTACTGCAGATCGGTTTTCGAAAAATGTGAAAAAACTCTTATTATGAGCGCAACCATATTGAACAATGCCATATTCTCCAAGAATGTTGGTTTGATGTCATCTGACGGCGTTCATTAGAGCTGATTCAGATTTTCCATCAGAGAATCGCCCAATTTTTCCTCTTAATGTAGCGTATCTTAACTTCACTAATCTGCAGAGGTCTGATGTGAAGATTAAGATCTCAAGAGCGATTGACAATATTATGCACACCCACTGTAATGATAAGGGAATAATTCACACTACGTCATATGATCAACTTTATTTTATTATGGAAAATTTATCAGATCAGAATGCCAGAAGACTCATTGTTACAGATCCAGAGGTGCAAAGAGATGTGGTTATAAAAGAACATACAGAATCTCGGAAGCCCACGGTTCTTATCTCCCCATCTCTGCATACTGGACTTGATTTGAAGGACAACCTTTCACGGTTCCAGGTTATTACAAAGGTGCCCTATCCCAATACAGCTGATAGGCGGACAGCTGCCAAGAGAAATAACAACGAAGAATGGTATTATTTACAAACTGCTTTGAAGCTTGTACAGGCGTACGGTCGCTCAGTAAGATCCAAAGAGGATTGGGCGAAGACATACATACTTGATTCTGCATTTGGATACTTCGTAAGAAAAAACAGGAATTTTCTGCCCGATTGGTTTATGTCTGGAATAAAATAATAATACAAGCCCTTAAAAATAGTCACATTTAGCCATATGTAAACATATGAATATTCTATGTTAGTATAGTGACAATCTTTGTTTAGTGGATTGTTTATTTTTGCTTTTAATCGTTACCTGCACATTCTTGGAACAACTATTATACACATAGCAAAATACTACTTACATTTATAGTTCGAATAACTACCCGTAGTTACTTTTTTCATTATCATTACAAACGTAGTAATCTGTTCATACGGAATTCTGTCCGGTCAACAGAATAGACTCATACTTGAATATGGACCAATTCAAATTCCTTATTTGTCATATCTGATTCCAGGGAAAATATTGATGCTAACGTTGAATTCAATCACCGGGGACAGCTGTGTAGATTGATGACATTTATAATCTACTATAATTCATGTTGCATTTAACATGATCGCTCGCAGGTACATTACTCCATGCGCTGAGTGTTTAGTAGGTTCCATCAGATATAGCATAATTTATTTGATAGCTAGATTAGAAGCTTTATTGCGTACTTATCGCCGCGATCTTTATGGGAAAGGGAATAAACGCTACTTGTTGGTGCGTTTGAAATAATTTCAGCATAATTGAATATTAACGACGGTTCCTTCAAGTAGTAAAATCAAAATCTTTCGATATCTTTGATAAAAGCTTTCAATGATAATTGTTTCTACATAACGAGTATCTTAACATAATCTATCATATTGGAAATAGCATCTTAACATGAACCTCCTTTTTCGAAGCATCACACAGCCCTTGAAATTCTATCTAATGCAGCTTCTGTGCCTTCCAATATATGTTTTTTTACCATGCCTGAAAATAGTCCCATAAAGCCGGAAACCTTAATGTCCCACTCAACGTCGACTACAGTATTATTCTCTCCTTCGGAATGAATAACTACAACCTTTTTCCCCCTAATGGGACCTTCGACTATGGTAGTCGTTATAGATTTCATCGGTTCCAACAACACAATTTCTTTGCATAGTGAGTTTCTAAAGGCGATTACAACCTCTCTCTCGATTGTATTGTCAGATTTACTGATGTTCTTAATAGATTTGGTGCCATGCCAAAAATCTGGCTCTCTATCAAGGTCCGATATGATCTCCCACACTTTGGAAGGGTGACTCTTGATTTCCTTCGACGTATGAAAGTTAACCATATCCTTACTGAGTTCATCAACATTCGGACTTAATAGTTTTAGTATCGAATCAACAATACCGAGTATGCATTTTGAAAAAATATCTCATAGACCTCTGTTTTGTGAGGCGAATGATTATTAGGCTATATCACTGTGCTTCAAATGATTTTGTTGGTAGTCACCAAATGTTTGATCGGTTAAGTTAATGTTTATTGTTTATAAACAATCTAGTTTTCATGGCGGCATCTTCTTTACTTTTCTTTTATAGACAATTTGTGATTCCAGTCGTGCTTTCAAAGTTAATCTCTTCCATAGTAATATTAGTCAACCGACTAATACTCACTTAGGTCACAGAGTTAGAACTAACTAAAATGAGAAGAATAAAATACACATTCAATGCATAAGGTACTATTGTATTTGTTTTTTTTGACTGCTTTGATTCTTATGTTTTTTGTACAAAACTCGATAATGAGTCGTGATTTACCCATGAAGACATATTCAGATCCACCAAGCGAATTACGACAAGAAAATCAAGATAGACTTCAAAATTTAAAGGTCACTATGCAGGAATATGTGGTTCCGAATAACCAAAGTTGGCCGCTCTATCCTCTATTTGATCAACATCGCAATTTAGTATGGGTTGGAGATACCGTTATTGACAGCGGTAGAATTTGGTCTTTCAACATGACAAATGCAAAGTTCAAAGAGCATAATTTGAACGACACTAGCATTGTAACTATTTTGGCTCTTGACTCCAAGAATACGATTTGGTACCTCGATCCTCTCTTGAAGAGAGTAGGATTCTATAATTCTTCATCACACCCTGTAAATCAAGTTTATCCAATTCGGACGAATGTTACAATTTTCGGAATGACCATGGACAAGTATGATACTATATGGATGACTTCACCTGACAATGGCGAAGTATTAAGATTTGATACGAAAACTAAGGAATTTAATCCTGTTATCCATTTGCCTTTTCCTGATTCACGTCCTTTGGGAATTACCTTCGATAAACCTGACACCATTTGGATAGCTAATGAACGTGGAAGTATAATCAAGATAAATTCAAGTGATGTACGTATGATAAACCAATATTTGCCCCATATCTCAAAAGGAAACACACTTCCAAGCCCAACTGCAATTCTGGTGGTCCCGAATTTGAATAGCATTTTTGTATCGAATCATAATGATAAATCAATTACCTCATTTAACACCGTATCGAATTTGTTCGGATATTACAGACTTAACACTACGGGTTTACCGTTTGGGATGGCCATAGACAAATTTGGGGATATATGGATAGCGCAACACACTTCAAATAAAATATTCGTTCTGAATCCATCATCTGGAAGCCTGAAGGAATTCTCATTAATTGATCCCCATCCGTATGTGCAGTGGATAACTTCTGATTCGAATGGTAACATTTGGATGGCTGAACAACTTGCTGGTTCGCTTGGCCATATTAGGATTGAGAAAGACGGAATTGTAAATAATCAAGAACGATGAAACATAAGTGGATCTATAATAATTGCGTACTTCATTAACCATAGGTAGGATAATAGCATCAAAAATAGATGAATACATTAAAACAAGAGTCTTACTTATAAGAGAAGCAAAAATTTTTTTATTGTGTGTAATAATCAATTCTCAATTCCATGACAGGTGGAGACTGCTTAATTTTTATTTGATCTTAGAAAAATTAGGTTTCCTAAGGATTGAGGATCCGAAGACATCAGAGGGTATAATAATCAAACGATCTGACATTTGATCTGGGGTACTTTATTATTACTTTTGTGGTACTTTATTATTACCACATTTATGCTATTATACTAATTAATGCACTTAGTAACAATGTGGAAACATGATATGTTTTGCTTTCGAGATCTTTCACCATCTGTGGTCATAAATTTAAATTTTATTTCTAGTCCACGTGTTTAAAATTAACCAAATTTTAAGATGGGGATACTTGTGAAAGACCTGGGTGATGAAATTTGACAAACTTTTTTGATATTAATTTACTATATCATCTAGTTTAGCTCTTACAAACAGACAGGGAGGCACCAAGAGTAACAGCAATTGGAAATAACATCATAGCTCAACCAATGAATTAATATTTAATCGGGATATGACAATTTAAGACTAGTTAGATATTTCGCATGGTATCATTAGGCATATACTTGCAGAGACAGTTATATATGTGAATGGAAGTACCATGATTTTGGTGACAATAGTCAGTGTTTCTCTAAACGACGATATATTGGAAGGTATCGATAAGCTTCAGAAAACACTAGGTTTTACAGGAAGATCAGAAATAGTTAGGGCAGGCATTCGGAATTTGCTAGCAGAAGAACGAATGAAACAGGATTTGGAAGGCATTGTCAATTCTTTGCTACTGGCGGTGCATGATGAAGATTCTGATGATCAAGTTGCATCTATAAGACACTCATTTGACAAAATTATTAATGTTCATCTCCACAATAAAATTGATAAACACCGGTGTCTTGAAATATTCTCTCTCAAGGGGGACGCCAATGATATTAAGGAAATAGTTAGACGGCTCCAAGCAAATAAGAAGATGCATTTTGTCAAACTTATCGTAGTCTGATTAAACGGCTCGGTAATTGTATTTGTTATAAAGTGACGGGAATTAGGCCAAGTACTTTACTGAGAAGTATTCTGATTAGGCTGAATGTTACTATTATTAGAAGCGTTATCATTAGAACTTAATAAACCTCTAATTACCAATACTCCCATCACAACAAATTTCGAGTATGAATCCAATGACAAATTCTCTGAATAGAATCATAGTTGTCAATATTATAAGCGATAGTAGAACATCCTAAATATACCAACCTTATGTAAGATTCTTCGAAGCAAAACAATGTACACGACTAATTCATACATCAGCGCGATACTGACTGCGAGTTTACTAATAATAGTATCAGGATCCTTATCAACTGTTTATGGTGAAAATTGTGATGACAAAAATCATGACAAGTGTGCGGGCAAAGACAGTTCTCACACAACGAATGAGAAGGCATGTGCCGGATTGAAAGATAACAAAAACTCAGATGATGGAAGTTCTAATGTAAAGGTCCAAAATGCTGATCAAAAATGTTCTGATGGGCCGCTGAATGCCAATCGCCCCCTACTTGGGGGAGGTCCTTACAGCTTTCCAACCGATACATTTACCCTTCCCACGTAGCCCACTGAAGGATCCCTCAAACCACCAAATTATTTTCCAGTTAGCCCATATTAATTATAAACGGTACTAAGGGTAAAGTACTTTGAAGTTAAAATAAAATGTCATCTATTCCAATACGAGAATATAAAATACTTTCCAACGTACGCAATTGACATCATTTACACCGACCGTAAATACGTGTTACCATCCTTGTGTTCATTAGGCCAAAAATTTCCCTTTCTACTTGTATTGTCCGTGCGATATTCAAACGAATAGTTGTTTACTCCAATCGTCCAATACTGAGTTTGTCGATAGGTATTCTTTAGAGGCCCCATAGTTCCTTCCATTTGAATTTACATTTTGCGCAAGTTATTAATTGGAGTGCATTGCCGTCAGTCCTACGTATTGTTTCAATGCTCCCAAGGATGGATTTACACTTAATACAACCTTGATATATTGTTATATCATCTTTTTTCGTAATTATCTCTGGATATTCCACATCTGCTAAGTATGCGCTCATCACTTATTTGAGCTTGGCGTCATTTCTTACGATGATTTTCAATATACGATTCGCATGTGTGTTATTTATTTTCTGGTACAACTCACCAACTCAAGGTGAATTGATTACTTGCTAGTGGCTTTCTATTAATGGATACTTTTCCTAAAAGGTATGAAAAGAATTACCAGGATCCAATTTCGTATGCCATCCATAAGATATTTTAAAGAATAAAGATACCAATCGCGACATATGATTCAATTCGTATTTGCTATAGAAATAGCGCTGGTCTTAATTGTTACATTCTATTTCAAATCTTCATGCCTCTGCTGGTTTGGGGCGATATATTAAATTGTGTTGACGATAAATTATGCGACGGGACTGACAAAGATAACATAATGATTGGCGACAATATCTCAAACACAATGAGAGGACTAGATGGAGCGGATCAAATGATCGGAGGGGAGGGAAATGATAATATGAGCGGAGATGGTCGTGCGGATTATATACTGGGGGACGCAGGAGCCGACATAATGAAGGGGGGCAATGGAAGTGATCAAATACTTGGAAGTGATGGGAATGATAACATCTTTGGTGGACATGGAGCAGATGAAATAATTGGAGGGGAAGGACAGGATACTATCTTTGGCGGGGATGGCGGTGACACAATAATAGGGGGTTTGGCTAACGATGTAATAGTGAGTGGGCAAGGAAGTGACCAAATTAGTGCTGAATCAGGAGATGACAAGATTTATCAGCGACCCATTAATTCTACTGAACCTGATGGCAGTAAAGATGTAATAATCTGCGGAGATGGAAAAGATGAAATCTGGATTAACTTTAGTATTGAGGGAGATCAAGTTAGTGATGACTGTGAAATTATTCATAATGGCTAACTAGCTTATGGTTACGTTAAATAAGACTAGTATTTAGTCAGCTTTCACGACTAGGTAACGTAGTAGTAAATAATAGCATGATCACTTAATCTTGGACGTATTCTATGCATTAGAATGGGCAGATACTATCTGATTCTTTGCGATTTTTTTTGTTCATTCTATGGGATCTAAAGATAACTTGTAATGTAAGAATCCAGTACGGCAGTATCTGTTTACAACGGTTGCCTACTAATTCTGAACCCCATTATTATTGTCATCGTCTTCAAGTTTCTTATCAACCTCCTCCTGTAACTTCTTGTATCGTTCATATTTTTTGGTCCACTCTGACAACACAAACCATTGTCTTATTCCTATGCCCAGCCAGACTGCAGATATGATAAGAGGGACTATACGTAAATTGAAAAATTTGTAATGTCTTCCTTCTCCAGGTATCATTTTTTTCTGGACCGGATCACTGTCTTCATAGGGTGGCGCGAACACCAAAGAACTGATAAGTAGAGTTATAGGAGGAAGAATCATAACTGTGAGAATCATAATGATGAACATTTTCTTTGTTTTGTTCAGCTGATAAATTATGCCGTCCATAAGTTTGAAAAGGTTCCGCTCTGGACTAGACTTATCATTATCGTTAAAATCGACCATTACTTAGCGATTCTCTCCCTTTTTGCTTAAAATCATTTGGGTAACATTGTTACGTATCTGATTTCTCATTTCTAGGAAACAGCGCCTCATATGGTTCTAAGACCTCTTTTAGGATTTCTCTTCCCTTCTCAGACACTCTATATTTCATTATCGTTTTGTTACCCCAGGGTTCTTCAATCTTGGCCAGAAGTCCCTTTCTTACCATGTCATCAAGTATTCCCTTATGTTTGATATTGTTCAAGCCGCAATAACTCATTAGCCTACTTTGGTTGAGTTCCCCATATTCTGATAGTTTCAGGATAATATCCTTGCGAATGTAAATTCTGTCTCTGTATTCATGTACCAATTCTTCTCAAATTTCTATTATCGAGGCCAATCTATCTCGCACATAATCCAAAAGATCATGTCAGTTTCATGCCTATGAATTCTTTTCTGACTTAAATAGTTGGCTATACGTTCTCTCTTTAAATGTTGTTATTTTAGCATTTGTTAGACGGTTAATTCCAGTATAATGGCTGCAAATAACATTGTAAATGCATAAATGGGCATCTGACTTGTAAGCATAGAATTAGTATATAGTTGCTATAATTCAGTTCCCCGATTTTTGATCTACTCAAATCTTAGATAGAGTATTTAGCATAATTTTAATTGTTCTATGCCGCTATTTTTGAACAAATTCATAGACCTGTGAGCATTGCATGGTCAAATATCACCACAATTTTTAACCAGTGATGTACTTTCTCATCATTGGCAAGCCCAGTTAGAGAATTCTAGAATTTGCCGATTTAATTTAGAATCATACAAAATGAATTGAAAATGATAAGAAGACAATATGAATTAGTAACATCGTACTTTTTGGGAAATGACAAAAAATAAATACTATTTCTCACGGTTATAATGGTAAGGGGACATGAAATAGTATGAGGCAATCCGTAATTGGAATGAGAAAATCTAGTTCAGCTGCTCTGATCTGGATCTTGAAAGTTTTCTCGCAAGAACGATACTTTGATATGGTAAGGATCATTGCAAGAGATTCTGCCTGCTCAGAAAATGATTTAACCTCTAAAAATATAATGGACGAATTGAGCCTTACCAGAAGACAGTTCAATTTCAGAATATCGAGACTTACGGTGGGGAAACTTGTTAAAAAGGTTAACAATAAGTATAGTCTCACAGAATTTGGTGAGGAAACGTATAATGCCATAAAAATTATTGAAAATGCCGCAAGAGTTCAGGCTAGGATTAAGGCAATTGACATCATAAAATTCTCTGAATGTTCAGTAGATGAAGAGATGGACAGGATCATAAACACACTTATACACAATGAACCTTTAAGAGGACTAACTACACAAACCTCTCCTCACCAACGACTCGAACGAAGTTAAATCGTTTCACACCTTACGCTTACATGATTCATCCATGATGTAAATTGTTGCTGAAAGAACATTACTCTCTATCTTAGCCATAAGTGAATTACTAAACATTATTCTTTGATATGGTTCATAAGTAACGCCATCATCATCCATCTTCGCTCTAATTAGTGATAGGGTAATTTCATATGGCTAGGGACTGTTTTGTTTTAGTGAGTATAATAGTACGCTTACAGGTTCGGTAAACAAACATGCAAAATTTTTCTATATCTATATCTATATCCGTTGATGATTGCGTTATTTTGACTAATGGACAATCATAATTATTATGACAGGTCCCACGTATATACTGTATTAATAATCACTGTTACTATCTCTATCTTTATGCTATCACAATCAGAACCTTTGTCATCAGTATACTCTATCATGTTCACCGAATTCATACAATATCAATTCATTAATTTCACTGGTCTGAGGCAAGATAAAATAACGTTGGGTAATTACTTACATTGGTATCAATGACACGTATGTTTGAAGAGTCTTTGACAATAATAATGAGGATATAGAACAGTTTAAGAAGGTATTCGTATCTGACCAACTAAAATCTTGATATAAAGTTTTAGACATCACGACAGATGTATGTGAGACAATGCCATGAAGACTATTCTAGGGCGTATTTTAGATCAGCTTCTTTTTCGATTATATCATCACTCAATTGTTTCATTTTATGTATACTTTTATCCAAAAAAGAAATTACATCTATATATGGTGCATACCTTAAACTAGTTATCGTGGGATTGAATCATTTCCTATTGACCTAGCAACTCGAACGTTCAAAGAATTTCTATGCGTTCCTATATTCCTTAGTTTAATTAAACAGTATAACCAGTCAATACCCTCTACTGCGGGCTTTAACAGAGATTGTAAATCTTTGTGTTCTTTACTCAACTTTTCTCTAATTTTCTTGAGATTGATTTCGTATAGAAGGAGTCCGAACCCAAACTTTTCATTCATACGGAATAATAACGCATCTAAGGCTCCGATCAAGTGGAATAGTACGCATTCAGTTTCATCCTCCCATTTAATTCTAATTCGGTATGTTTTATTATAAAATTCCTTGTTTCCCTCAGCGTCCTTAGCTTCTGCAAATGACTTTAGATTATTCAAATGTTGTTCAGCACAATGGAATTTGAACCTGATCCTATCATGAAACATTTTCCTTGCTTCATCTTCAGCAATTGACATTGGTTTCAAAAATGATTAAAATGAGTATCCAATTTAGTCATCCATACACCGATGAATGACCTTGCCTGTTATGACCACCAACCATTCTATTATATCGATTTTTTGTCTTCTTGGAATCGATGGTACGTGGTTTTACATCTTTTTCTATACCTGAAATTTTGTTACTCGTTTGATTAATAGTTAGTTTGTTATCTCCATCCATCAGCAGCAGTCTCTAGAAATGTGTAACTTTCAAGTATTATTTCCTTTTTCTTAGTACATTGAACTTTCGCTAACTCTGTTATAACTTTTAATCCTCAATCATCGTTCATTCCAGACAGAGAAGTTGAGCATTCCCTATCCGGACTTTTGAGTTTTGAGCTCAAAAGCACAATACGGTAAGTTTACCAGAGTTAAAAGTCTCGGCAACTTTCCTAACCACAAGAAGCTGTTGCAGGTTTCTAGTGCATATGACCTTCGATATTGATAGGTCACTTCCAATCCTTTATAGGTTAGAAGAACTGAGAGGAAATCTATGAC